>JAGCPZ010000026.1 GCA_017965445.1 Fibrobacter sp.
AGCCAGCCTTCATGGCGCCGAGAGAACCCATACCGCGGTAGCTCTTGTAGCTACGGCCATCAGCGAGAATCACTTCGCCCGGAGCTTCTTCGGTACCGGCAAACAGGGAGCCCACCATCACGGCGTGACCGCCAGCGGCCAGAGCCTTGACGATATCGCCAGAGAACTTGAGGCCACCGTCGGCGATAATCTTCACGCCAACCTTGCGTGCCATCTTGCCGCATTCCACGACAGCGGAGAACTGCGGGTAACCGACACCGGCAATAATGCGGGTCGTGCAAATGGAACCCGGACCAATACCCACCTTGACGATATTGGCTCCGCACTTGGCAAGTTCAGCCACCGCTTCCGGCGTGCAAACGTTACCGGCGCAAATCGTGAGTTTCGGATATTTCTTGCGAACTGTTTTAACCATGTTGCGCACACCGATGTGGTGGCCGTGAGCCGTATCGATAATCAACAGGTCAACGCCAGCTTCCACGAGGGCAGCCACGCGTTCAAGCGTATTGGCAGAAGTGCTGACAGCGGCACCCACGAGCAACTGACCGTTCTTGTCGAGGCTAGCGTTCGGGTTGTTTTCGCGCTTCAAAATGTCCGTCATCGTGATGAGGCCCTTCAAAGCACCGGAGGCATCCACCAGCGGGAGTTTTTCGATACGCTTTTCGGCGAGAATTTCCTTCGCCTTGGCGAGACTCACCTTCGGGCTTGCCGTCACCGGATTCTTGGTCATAATCGTGCTAATCTTCACGTTCATGTCGCTCACCGTACGGAGGTCACGGCTCGTGAGCATACCAACGAGCTTACCCTTGGAGAGAATCGGGAAACCGCTCACCTTGTTCTTGGCACGGAGTTCAAAAGCAGCAGAGACCGGTTGGTCCGCATCCAGCGTCACCGGATTCGTAACGATACCGGACTGCCAACGCTTGACCTTGCGGACTTCTTCAGCCTGGTCTTCAACAGACATATTCTTGTGGATGATACCAAGACCACCCTGCAAAGCCAAAGAAATAGCGAGCGGAGCCGTCGTAACGGTATCCATGGCAGCACTGATAATAGGAATGTTCAGCTTGATATTCGGAGCGAGCTGAGTGCTCACATCCGTCTGTGCCGGAAGAACAGAAGATTCAGCGGGAACGAGTAGGACGTCATCAAACGTCAAAGCTTCTGGCAAAAGTTTCATAAAGTACCTCTTTTGCGCATAGAATATAGTAAAATTAGTTACTAGTTTCTAGTTAATAGTTACTAGAAATATGTAAAAAAATTCCCTATACGGTGAACGGGAGCCTCGCCTTTAGGGTTTCTTCACACAGCGGACTGCCGCCTGACGATCCTTTTCTAATGCTGAAATCGTAAGATTAAACCTCAAGGATTCATCATAGCTCCTCGGATGGTGCCAAACATTCGCCGTTACAGCAAGACTATCGTTCTTTTCCGTCGAACTCCACCAAGTATTAGACTCCCCCACATGAACCAACCTCAACTGAGAACCGTTTGCAGTCACTCCAGCAAGTTGTTTAGACAACTCTTCCCATTCATCCTCAGTCGGGAGCTTCCAGCCATCGGGGCATTGAGCCTCCGCCCACGTAAACGTGGTATCCCGCCAGTCGTCAATCATCCAATAAATCCTGGCCGCCTTGCGGTACGCATAACGTTTACCGCTAACTTTATCTTCAAGCGAATCCGTAAAGATTTCCCACTTTTTAGATTTGCAGACATAGCCAAACAAATCGGTATCTTCAAGCGAACCTTCTTTTTCACTCGTGCATAACCCAACCATTCCTTCAACATCCAAGGCGTTACGCCATTTACCGTAATCGCATACATACGAAAAAGGCGTTCTATCAGTCGTTTCAGTTATAAAATAGTCCGTACTTTCGCATTTAATCCCATAAGTATTCGCTTCAAGAATCGATGAAGAGAGCCAACGAATTCCCGTACGAGTTCGCGTATCCTCTTTACAAGTAAAATAACTACCAAAAGAAGTTTTCGCAACCTTACCCAAATTTTTATTATCGCATTTATCAAGGCCATATTCGGCCAGCCAAAATCCGTCAATCACACTTTCAAAATCAGGGAGTATCACATTAGACGCTATATTACTCAAATCAAATCCTGTCGTATAGATACTTCTCCATTTCGTCATTGTCGAGCGAATCGATTGAATATCTGCAGGGATAATCACATCGCCCGACAAAATTGACATATTCAAGTTGTAAGCAGCATCAGCAATCTTTTTTCTCGTAGAATCGCTATCCCATTTTCCGTCCTTTGCAAAATCTTCCGCAAAATCCTTGACAAACGATTCAAAAAAGTTTCCGTGAAAAGGCGAGAAAATAGCAGTAATCCCCATCAATACTTTGTCTTCATCACGATTTTCTATATCCCGAATTCCGTAAACACTCCATGATTCAGGATCATCAAAGTTTACATCTTTGCCATTTTCGTCTTTAACGGCAACATGGAAAGCGTCTAAAAGTTCGTTTCGGGCCTGGTTTTTCGCATCCGCAAAGGAGAGTTTCTTGTTTTTGACAAGTTCACGAACACGTTCATATTCCAAAGTCGTAAAGAGATTGACGTTTACCGAATCGTGCACATCCAAGTCCGTCAGAGCATATAAAGTAAGTTCATTTTCAGAAAGTCGCCCAGATTTTGCCTCGAGATATTTTCCCGATACAGAAACGCGAACTACGTTCGATTTCAAAGAATCCGCCTTGACTGAATACCCGCCAAAGCCACCATCAACTATTCCCGCAAAAACCTGTTCCGTCGGTTCCAAAGTCGATTCATCCAACACGGTCAATTTTACAACGGAACTGTCTGCATAAGGGCCATTTTGAGCCAGACCAAAAACTGTCATGGACTTGCCGATTTTCCCATAAACACTTTTCGAATCTTTGCTACTGCTAGAAACACTACTGCTGGATTTGCCATTAGATTCCGCAGCACTCGACAAGCTACTGGAACTTATTTCGCTTTGCGTATTCGGACCAACGGCGTTACTGTTATTATCGTCAGCACAAGACATCAGTAAAACCGGCGCCAAGAAAAAAATGCCCAAGTATCTAAGCACAGCGTCCATGCAACAAATCATTTTCATATTATCCGCTCCTTAACACTTGTTATCAATATATAATTCCAAAAAGAAAAAAGAACCCCGACAAGCGTTTTGCAAGTCAGGGTATTAACGATTTTGTTGCATGCGTTGCATATAGCGGGGCTTCGCAGCAAACAGTGGTTAGTGGCTAGTGGTTGGGAAAAGAGTCATTTCCCGTTATAGCGCTCCATACACTTTTCAATGCCGAGTTTAAAATAACATTCCACTAATGCCGGAACCTTCGCGATGGCTTCGTCGAATTTCGGGCGGTCTTCCGGTGAGAACTTCGCCAACACCCAGTTGCTTAGGTCAAATTTCGGCGGGCACTTGCCCACACCAAAGCGGATTCGCGGGAATTTGTCGCCCACATGCTCGATGATATTGCGGAGTCCGTTCTGGCCACCATGACTACCGTCCTTACGGCAACGGATACGCCCCACATCCAAATTAATATCGTCACTAAACACGAGCAAATGATCGACCTTGACCTTGTACCACGTCATCAACGCCTGCACCGCCTCACCGGAGAGGTTCATGTACGTTTGCGGCTTGACGAGTAAGCATTCCTCGCCCGCGATGTTCACCTTCATGGTGAGCGCCTTGTGCTCGCTTTTCCAGTCCTTGCTAGGGTCAGCAAGCTTTTCGACCGCCATAAAACCGGCATTGTGGTGCGTGTTCGAATACTGCGTACCGGGATTTCCGAGACCAACGATAAGATACATGATAAAATCTCTACATCAAAAAGATTCCCGCTTCCTTCGACTGTCGCTCAGGACAGGCTCTAGCGGGAATGAAATTTATAACTATTTCGCCCACAGGACCTGAGGCCAGTCAGAGCCTTCTTCGCCAAGCATAAAGAGCGGTTTTAGGCCCTTGTCCACTACAATCGTGCGCGGGAGGGTGATTTCTTCGCCTTCCCTTACAAGCCCAAAGCCTTCAGTGAGGCGCTTAAACGGATCGCTTATAATCTTAAACTTGGAAGCGTCCATTTTCTTAACCCAGTTCTTGACAAGTTCTTCGTCGCGTTCGCCGATGTTCACGAGCACAACCGACACCTTGTTCTTCTGAAGTTCTTCGACATTCTCGACAAGACGCTTGACACCTGCCCTGCAAGGGATGCACCACGTCGCAAAATAGACAAGCGCCGTACGTTCGTTGTTCATCGCCACCTTCGCCAAGTGCGAACGCGTAAACGGTAGCGGATTTTCAGCCACCTCACGAACCGCAAACCACGGAAGAGAATCGGAAATCGACTTGGGCAACTCCATCTTGTGCGATTTTTCCGCAACAGATGCTTGCGGAGTTCCGGCCAAGCAAAACTCCGACGACAAAAGCAGCACCGCGACAAAAATCAAAACACGAATCATTCGAGTCTCCACTTATCCAGTTCGACGGCCCATTCATTGAACCAGTCGCCCTTGGAAATATTTTCATTCAAACGTTCCTTCGCCTCGTTTACATCGTAGCGACCGCTTCCCTTAACCTTCGCACGAACACTAAAGTAGGATTCGCCATCGCAGTTCGAACCGTCCAGGTTCAAAGTTGTCGTACAAGCAATGCCAAGACTACCTTCAGAACAGGACTCTGGGGAGACATCCAGCTTCAGCAAAAGCCCGTTGTTCGAGCAATCCGCAACACGCACAGGGTACTTCGCAGAAATCCGTTCAAACACGGCCCTTCGCTGCGGCATGACAGACATATCGGATTCGTCCACCTTGTAATAGAAAGCATACTGCGAACGGAATTCGTTATACTTTTGCTGTTCGGATTCAAAATCCGCTTTCACCTTATTTTCGAACCGGACATTAAGACCTTCGAGAAGGGTTCCTATCGAAAGGGTGCGCGAATACATTTCACTGGCCGCCTTGAAAGCGTTATTCCGGATTACAGGATGCTTCTGTTCTTCAAAAATCTTAAGGGCAAGTTTTATCGAGTCCTGCAAAAGGGCCGATTCCCTAATGAACGGTTTTGCGGCATCGGACTTTGTCATGCATGCGACCACGCCATACTTACCGCCCTGCGCCAACGTGGCTATAGACCTTGCATCCTGAGCATTCTGCAACTGCGTAATCACTTGCGTATTCGTTTCGAACGAAGACTGGAGAGTTTCGTTCCCGGCCGCATCGACATTGGACTTTCGCGTTTCTTCAGTCTTTGCGATGACAACGGACTGGATTTTCGCAGCAATATCCTTTTGCGCAATCGTCACTGCGGAACTGGCATTGTCGGCGATTCCCTGACCGCGCAAGTCATCCGCATTCGGGCACGCATGGGCCTGTAGCATTTCCGATAGAGATACAGACGATTCCACAGTTTGCAACTGTAGCGACTGTTGCGACTGGTTCTCAGACGAGGCCTGTACGTTCTTCCCTTCAAGTTCGCTATACGCCTTTGACGAATTCGCACGGATTTCGTCAGCATTGGCATTTCGCTTAGCAGCAGAATCAGTACCGGCACAACCTAAAAGAGAAACAAGGCAACCACAATATAAAAGTTTAAATGTATTCATGGTCCAAATATAGCTTTATTGCCGAGCTTGCTCGACAAACGTTATTGCCCCGCATCAAGTTCGCTATACGCCTTCTGAGCCCTAGCACGGACGTCATCGGCATTGCTATCCTTTTGCTTGACAGGTTCGCTACTGGCACACCCCAAAAGGGCGATGAAATAAAGGCAAGATAAAAGTTTGATGATATTCATAATCTGAATATAGTTTTTTTGGGGGAAATAAACCACAAATAACTAAAAAAGACCCGTCCCACAGTAAAAGGGACAGGTCTCAAATTCGCATTTCAGCTTGGAGCCAAAATTACTTGGCTTCGGCAGCCGGAGCAGCAGCGGCAGCAGCCGGAGCAGCAGCAGCAGCGTCAGCAGCAGTATCCTTCTTCTTGGACTTAGAAGAAATCGAGAAGATAACGGTACGCGGGCCAGAAGCGAGCGTAACGCCTTCCGGAAGCTTGAAGTCCTTGGCGTAGAAGGTCACGTTGGTTTCGAAGTTGGAGATATCCAATTCGAGAACAGCCGGGATGCAGGCAGGCTTGGCTGCGAGCATGAGGTAACGAGCTTCCTGAGCGAACACGCCACCCTGGGTCTTAACACCAATCGGGAGACCGGAAAGCTTGACCGGAACACGGACCTTGACGAAATCGTCTTCGGCGATCTTGATGAAGTCAACGTGTGTGATCTTCTGAGTGATAGCGTCCTTCTGGACACTATAGACGAGAGCCGGATTGCCAGCCTTGCCGTCAATTTCGAGGTCAAGAAGCGTATAACGCTTGCCCGGAGCGAGAACCTTGCGGAGGTCGATTTCGCTTACGCTGAGGTTCTGAGCTTCGATACCCTTACCATAATAGACGGCCGGAATCTGACCAGCCTTACGCAAACGGGCGTTAGCGCGGTTTGCACCTAGCACTCTCGAGGTAACTTTGAGCGTTGTGAGTTCCATTGTATATCTCCATTAGATAAAAAAATTCATTGGGGTAGCAGGATTCGAACCTACGAATAACGGAATCAAAATCCGTTGTCTTACCACTTGACGATACCCCAATGGTGCGACAAAGATAGTAAAAAAGTGTGGATTTTCAAAGACAAAGTGGGAAAAATTGCAAAAAAATTGCTGGCAGTGAGCTAGTAGTGAGCCATCGGCCCGCTTCGCTATCAGCCATGAGTTTTATAGTCGCGACTTCGTCGCCATATAATATGCACACAGCTCAAGGCTCACCACTCATACCTCACAGCTCATTGCTCATTGCTCAAGGCCGATCACTCATCGCTCACAGCTCAAGGCTGACCTCTCATCGCTCACACCTCATCGATGCCAGAATTTTGTCACGGCCTGGTAACGGGAAATCGGCTTCAGGGCGACAGCAGCCTTTTCGGCAAGCTCCCGAGTCTCGAAAATTCCGAAAACAGAGGCCCCCGAACCGGACATCAGGGCGACCTTAGCCCCCAGTTCAAGGAATTTCTGCTTCATCTCGGCGACAAGCGGGTGTGTCGGGAACACGGAAATTTCGAATGCGTTGAAGCAAGTTTCGGGATTGAGAACTAATTCAAACAAGTCTTCATGGTGCGGCGTTTCTGTGGCAGGTTCCCCACACAAGCAAACCTGTACCTGAGAATTCCACGCAGCCTTGTACTGCTCCCAGCGGTCCGGCCCTGACTTCGGGACTCCCGCATAGGCATCCTTCGTCGGAACAGAATCAAGCGGAGTTGCAATGAGGAGCGTTTCATCGTCAGGGAGTTCAAGCGGTTCTACGAATGTCAAGCGCTCGCCAATGCCTTCGGCAAAGGCGGTCCCCCCACGAACAAGGAATGGCACGTCCGCACCGAGACGGGCACCGATGGATTCCAGCGTTTCGAACGGGAGGTTCAAGTTCCACAGGCGGTTTAGCAAACGGAGCGTCGCCGCGGCATCGGCACTGCCACCACCAAGCCCCGCCCCCAGCGGCATCACCTTCGTCAAATGGATATCGGCACCGAGAGCGCAATTGGCATATTCCTTGAGGGCCTTCGCCGCCTTGAACACGAGGTCCGATTCCAGCGGGTAGTTCTGCGGTTCGTTGTACGTCAAATGGATTTCACCATCGTCGCGAAGCGTCGCTTCAATAGTATCGCCCGCATCGACGGTCTGGAAAACGGTACCCAAATCGTGGTAACCATCTTCACGTTTACGGATTACATCAAGAAACAAATTGATTTTAGCTGGAGCGTATTCGTGCATAGCAGTAAACAGTAGTTAGTGATTAGTGGTTGGTAAACATGAGCGATTTCATAGCCCAAAGCGAGTGCAACGAGCGCGCCCACACCTAATTCATCCGAATCTCCCGGAGCGTTCAAGTTGCATCAGTTGGTCCATGTCAACAAGCATGGCGCGCGGTTTGGAGTTGCCCTTGCTGGGGCCGCACACGCCAAGGCCGTAAAGCTGATCGACAATCTTCCCTGCTCGGCTGTAACCCACGCTAAAGTGGCGCTGCACCGCCGATGTCGAAAGCCCGTTCACGCTAATTGCCCATTGCGCGACTTCAAACAAAAGCTTGTCCAACTTTTCGTTTTTCATCGAAGCGCCGCCTTCGTCGTCGCCATCTTCGCCGCCCGAAACATCGAACGATTCCACCTGCGGGTAGAACACATTCTGATCGCTGCACGCATCGGCCAAACGTTCGGCTTCTTCGTCACTGAGGAAAGCTCCGTGCACGCGCACCGGGTCGGGGTCGTTCACGGCCTTGTAAAGCATGTCGCCACGGCCAAGGAGTTTTTCGGCACCGGCATGGTCCATCACCGTGCGGGCGTCAATCTGCGATGCGACCTTGAAGCTGATACGCGTTGGCAAGTTCGCCTTGATAATACCCGTAATGACCTTCACGGAAGGGCGCTGCGTGGCAAGCACCAAGTGGATGCCTACGGCACGCGCCTTAGCCGCCAAGCGGGCCACCGACTTTTCGATTTCCTTGCCGGCAACCATCATGAGGTCCGCCATTTCGTCGATAATCACGACGATGAACGCCATGCGGTGGCCACGGTCTTCTTCAGGAACATCATCCGGCAATTCGCCCGCCTCGAACTTTGCATTAAAGCCGCCGATATTACGCACTTTCGCAGACGCCAAGACTTCCGTACGACGGTCCATCTCGTAGCAAAGCCACTGGAGAGCCTGGATGGCGATTTCGGGCTTCGTGATGACCGGCGCCAAAAGGTGCGGAATATTCTCGTACATCTTGAGTTCCACCGCCTTCGGGTCCACAAGAATCATGCGGAGTTCATCCGGAGTCTTGCTCAAAAGCATACTCGCCATGAGAGCGTTAATGCAGACAGACTTACCGGAACCCGTCTGACCGGCAATCAACAAATGCGGGGCCTTCGCCAAATCCATCGTAAACGATTCGCCCGTAATGTCCTTGCCCAGCGCTACGATAATCTTGTCAGGCGCAGGTTTGAATTTTTCACTCATGAACACATCACGGCAATAAACCGTCTGGAACTTGCGATTCGGGATTTCGACGCCTACCGCCGCCTTGCCAGGAATCGGCGCTAGAATACGTACAGACGAAACCCTCAACGGAAGAGCCAAGTCTTCTTGCAACGCAGAGAAACGGCTCACCTTCATACCCGGGCCCGGCTCCACTTCAAAGCGCGTAATCATCGGGCCCGTTTCGCAACCGACCACGCGACCCTTCACCTTGAAGTTCTCGAGTTTTTCTTCGAGCATCTTGCCGATAGCGTTCAGCTCCTCTTCGGTGTAGTCCGCCGTCTGCGCTTCGTGCGTATCGAGAATCTTTGCAATTTCAGGAATCTTGTATTCATCGTAAGATGCCGTCGGATCCGGCTGCGGAATCATCGCCGACGACACGTTATGGGAGCCACCTCTGCGCGGAGTCGGAACTGGATCATCCAACACAGGATCCTCGCCCACTTCGTCCGCAGTCACGACAACCGGAGCAAAAGTCTCGTCGTCTTCAACAGCAGGATCTCCAGGAAAATCTTCCACGTAAGCGCCATCGCCGCCCAACAAATCTTCGGCATGAATCGCCGCGCGATCTTCGACAGAATCCGAAAGCGTCGCATCGCGAACCGCCTTAGAATTCTTTGTCGATTTTGCAGGAGCCACCATCGTCGCTGCATCTTTTCCGACAACAGTTCTCTCCGCAGTACGGCGCGGTTTTTCAATGTCATTAGCCGGTTCCACAGAATCAGCACCGGCAGCACGGCGAACATCGCCCCTCACCTGCATTCGACCATTACGGCCCTTTTCCCAGTCAATCAAGTCGCGTGCACGGCGAAGAGCGGCAATGCGTTCCTTAATTTCCACAATTTCGAGCGCATTCATGCGATGTTCATTCAATCGCAATTCTTCTTCCAAACGACGAATTTCCGGATCTTCCGTAAATGTCGCGTTATCTACAACGCCATTGTCCATCGCCACGGTCTGCATATTGCGCGACTCCGGCGCAGATTTGATAGCAGCTGCATTCGAAACTTGCGTCTGCATTTCCGAGCGGTTCACGTCCAAGTCATCCGTCAGCCAGTTGTGGCGACCGTTAAACGGTTCCACCTTCCCGCGACGGCGCATTTTTACATCGTCCGGGACAAACATCAGCGTTTCATCTTCCATCACGACACCACGGCGCAAAGGCTTTTTCTCGGCCTCTTTCTTTTCGCCCATGGAAGGGAGTTCAAACGTTTCTATTTCAACAGGAGCCAGGGAGCGGCGCTGTCCAAAAACACCCCTCACATAGCGCATCGTCTGTGCGATAAACCGGAAATGCCTCGGGCGCATGCCGAACGAAAGCACGAGAATCAACACGAAAGCGAGCAACAGTAAAATCAGGGGCGCCACATACGAGACACGCCCAAACAGGGGAATCGCGAGATTCTGCAAAAAGAACTGCCCAAGCACGCCGCCATTCATCGTAATCGCTTCCTTCGTCACATGCGTAACGTCAAAATTCTTGAGCGACATGAGGAACGACAAATCTACGGTCAAAAGCGAGGTACCAATCGCAAAACGCAATAACTTAGGCCTAAGCGAGGCTATCGCAATGAAAAGTCCCCAAAGAATCAACGAGGCCGTAAACAAGACAACAGCCACACGCCCGAACAGGAATGTCATGAAGTTCGGATAAGCACCGCCGAAATAAAGGCCGAGCCAATTCTTTTCACCCCCGACCGAAATAGTGATACATCCCAGCAGCAGGACGATACCGGCCAGCAACACCAAATACCCCACCATCATCGTTATAAAATACGAATCCGGTTGTGAAGTTTCCTTCTTCTGTTCAACTTTGGACTTTGATGATTTCTTTACTGTTTTTTTCTTTTGTGCAGCCAAAGATACGCTCCTCTATTTAAGCAATAATAAATATAGTCTAATAACGAGCGTTATTTTGACACAAAAAATGACACTTTTTACCTAATTATTATCTTTTTCTGAGTTATGGCTCAAAAATATTCAAAAAATCAGAAAAAACTTTTTTTCGGGGTCTCTTTTTCGGCAATCGCCGTACTTCTCATCCTCGTCTTTGGCAATGTCAAAAACAATTTTATTGCCGAATCTGCAGAAAACATTTTCTACGACCAGTTCTTCAAAATAAATACGGAAGTCAAGGACTCCACCGGCAGCAAAGACGGTGTCGTCATGGAAATGAAGCCCTACAACGACCCGAGTATCATCATCGCCGATATCGATGAAAAATCGCTTCAAAAACTCGGACACTACTACGAATGGGACCGTTCCATCCACGCCAAAGTCATCAACAACCTTGGCGAAGGCGGTGCTGCGGCAATCGCATTCGATATTCTTTTCAAGGAAGCGGACTTTGGAAAAAGAAAAAGCGCCCAATGCGAACAGATTCTTTCCGATATGACCCCCGATACAAACGATTTTGCCCTGCTTTCGCAAATCCGCTCCTACTACAATTACGACTCCCTACTCGTCGAAGCCACACGGAAATCAAACATCTGTATCGTCAGTTTCTTGATGAACAACACTGCATATTATAAGAACAAAAGCGACTGGTATCCACTCAGCACATGGGAACGCGCCAAAGAAGTCGGCTTCAAATCGACTCTGCAGTTAAACCAAGTTGACAAGCCTCAAAATATCGAACAGAGACAACTCCTCGACAATGTTTTCCCCGAATTGGCCAATGCAGGAGCGCGCCTGGGCGCCGTCAACGCCTATCCTGACAACGATGGCATCATTCGCCGCATCAGGATGCTGTACAAATTCCCGTACGTCGAAGATGACAAGCTCGCTCCGCAACGCATTTATTCGACACTATCCCTCATGACCGTTTTGCACCTTTTCCACAAAGATCCCAAAGACGTAAAAGTCAAGGCGGGGCAATATATCGATATCGGCAAACCATTTGGCATCTACCGAGATTCTCTCGGTGAATACCACACGACATTCCCGAATTTCACGTATCCCATGTTCATGGCGCTACGCGATAAGATGAAAGAAATCAAGGCAAAAAACGCTGAAAAGGCAAGCCAAGTCGAAATTTCGTCCAAAATAACAGCTACAAGGAACGAAGAAGGCAACATCGTCTTTACCATTTTTGCAGACGAAGACCAACACCTGGACGCCACGCTGTCCAATGTATTGCGTAAACTTCCAGAAAGTATTTTCAGCAAGCTCGAAGAAAGCGAAACCGTCAAGATAGACAAAGGATATACGCTGGGCAAAAGCGAAGACGACGAAGGCGTCTATGTCATCACGGGCAAGGATGACGAAGAATTTTATATTACGCCCAACATTCTCCGTACGATACATTTCTTCGAAAAGAAATACCGCGACATCAAAAAAGGCGAACACATGTTCCTATCGCGGAACATGGACATCAGCTACAACCGCTCCATCAACGAATGGTCAGCCTCCATCGGATTTTTTACAAATAAAATTCTACAGGACATTTCCAATGTAAGCGACGAAAAAATAGCGAGCTTAAATCCCGGCGACGAACTGCGATTCGGTCCGTACAAGAAAATTCCTATAGGCGAAAACGGGCAATTCCTAATCAAGTACAAAGGACGATTCAATCACGTTTCTCCAGAAACAAGGACTTTCAAGCACGTTTCCTATTACGATATTTACAGGGATACTGTAAACCTCGACCAGTATGCCGGTAAAACTGTTATCCTTGGTTCATCCGTTTCTGCACTTTTCGATATCGTGAACGGTCCGCACGAAGAAAACCTCCCCGCCATTCTCGTCCACGCAAGCATCATCAAGAACATTCTCGAAGACGACTACCTGACGATTCTCGACGAAAATTATCAGCGCTACATGGTGATTTTGCTCGCCCTGATATTCACCCTTATCGGACTTTATCTTAGAAGTTTCACTTCGTTGTTCATCACGGTATTATTCATCATTTTCTATACCATCATTGCATTCATTTGTTTCAAGCACAACATATACATTGGTGTATCCAAGCAGCTGATTGCCATTTTTACAACAAACGTACTTGCGATGGTCATTCAGGCATATTTCGAAAACAAGGAAAAGAGATTTATTACAAGTTCATTCAAACAATACATTTCTCCGGAACTGATTGACGAAATGGTCGAAGACGGCATCACCCCGCAGTTGGGCGGTGAAGAATCTGTCATTACCGCCTACTTTACCGACATTCAAGGATTTTCGACATTCTCCGAAAAAATCGGAAGTGCAAGCAAGCTTGTCGAACTTTTGAACGAATACCTCACCGCCATGACGGACGTTTTGACAACGAAAAACAAAGGAACGCTAGACAAATACGAAGGTGACGCCATCATCGCTTTCTTCGGCGCGCCAATGAAATACGATGACCATGCGAGACGCGCCTGCGATACAGCTCTAGACATGCAGAATGAACTCTTGAGGCTTCGCAAGAAATGGCTTGGAGAAGGCAACAAGTGGCCCAAAGTCGTCCATGATATGCACATGAGAATCGGTATCAACACAGGCCATATCGTGACAGGGAACATGGGCTCCACCATGCGCAAAAACTACACCATGATGGGCGACGAAGTGAACCTCGCCGCACGCCTCGAAAGTGCCGCCAAGCAGTACGGAGCCTACATTCACGTCTGCAAGAACACTATCGACCAGCTTGAAAAACAAGGCATCAGCAACAACTACATCTACCGCTCGCTAGACATCATCCGCGTCGTCGGCAAGGACGAACCCGTTGAAACATTCGAACTTCTCGCCTACGCCGAAAGCGAAAACGCCGAGAAATTGAACAAACTCATCGAATTTTGGCAACAAGCCCGCGAAGCCTACCTCGACATGCAATGGGACAAGGCCATCGAGCTGTTCAACAACTGCTTGGAATTCGAGCCTCACCTTCCGTCAATCGACCCCGGCAGCAAAACCTGCCCGAGCATGGTCTATATCAACCGTTGCATAGCCTACAAACAAAATCCGCCCGCGAACGCAGGCGAAAAATGGGATGGCGTATTTACCGCAACAGAGAAATAGCGGCTACGCCGCAGCTAATAGTTTATAGTTACTTCGCCCTACGGGCTAGTTACTAGAAATTCTTGAAGAATAGTTCTAGTAACTAGTAACTTAGAACCAGTAACTCAATTCAGCTCCATATTGTCGATGAGCCTCGTCTTGCCAAAGAAGGCGGCGGCAAGAATCACAGCCTTATCGTCCGGGCCGAGCGCCCCATTGCACTTCTGTAAGTCCTTCTGATTGGCGACCTCGACGTACTGCACCACGCCACGGGCGGCAACAATCGACTTCACGACGATATCGCGGAGCTTAAGCACACTGCGTTCGCCAGCATCAAAAGCTGCACGGGCAGCCTTCAAGCCTTCGTAAATGCCGAGCGCCTGGGCGCGTTCTTCTTCCGAGAGGTACTCGTTACGGCTAGAGCGTGCAAGGCCGCTTTCTTCGCGAACAATCTTCACGCGGTGAATCTTGATATTGAAATTCAGGTCCTTCACCATTCTTTCAATCAAGAAAACCTGCTGGTAATCCTTTTCGCCAAAGTAGGCGTCGTTCGCGCCCGAAATCAGAAACAGTTTCGAAACGACCGTCAACACGCCACGGAAATGCCCCGGACGGTAAGCACCGCAGTACATCCCTTCAAGCTGTTCATCGCGAACAAGCGTCATCGGGTCGCCATCGGGGTACATTTCTTCGACCGACGGAGCAAACACAAAATCGGCCCCAATCGATTCCGCAAGTTTTGCATCCGCTTCCAAACGTTTCGGATACTTGTCCAAATCCTCGTTCTTGCCGAACTGGATGGGATTCAAAAACACACTTACAACAGTCACATCGCACTCGCTCACGGACGCTTTGATCAGTGCACCATGACCATCATGGAGTGCCCCCATCGTTGGAACGAGACCGATTCTTTTCCCCTCTTTAGCCAAAGGAGCAAGTGTCTGGCGTAGGGAATCGATAGACTTGATTATCTGCATGATTATTTACCTTCTGGAACAAAATAAGTCGTTTGGCTTGGGCAAGACGCAATAGCGTCGAGCACCAGTTGTAAATGACTTTCATTATGGACAAAATCGATATTGTCCGTATTGATGATGAGCACAGGAGCATCCGTATAATGCCAAAAATGATGGTCGTAACGCTCTTGCAAATCGCTCAGATAACTACCTTCAATGGACTTTTCCATCGCGCGACCACGCCCTCTAATACGTTTCAAAAGAGTCGGGACGCTAGCCTGCAAATAAACAATGTAGTCAGGCCTGCGGATATCGTGGTTTAAGGCGTTCGACACCTGGTCGTACATCGCGAGTTCATTGTCAGTCAGGTTCTGCGACGCAAAAATCCGGTCCTTGTCAAATGTATAATCACTCACCAACAAGTCGTGGAACAAGTCGCTCTGCAAGGCAGAATTCTGGAGTTGCTTAAAGCGGTCGAGCAAAAAGAACAGCTGCGTCTGGAAGGCATACGCCGCACGGTTTTCGTAGAACTTCGGGAGGAACGGGTTGTCGGCAAAATTCTCTTCGATGAACATCGCGTTCCAGCGGTCGCAAATAGCCTTGGCCAGCGAAGTCTTTCCGACTCCAATAGTTCCCTCGATAGCCATAAAATGGATGTTCTTATCAGCAAGCATTTTAGGGTTCCTCCCCATTTACGACACGAAACGGAATTTTATCTTCCTTAGAGAGCAATTCGGCAAGCAAGTCGCTTACAGACTTGTTCGTTTTCGGGCAAACCCAATCCGGAGCAATGTCGTTCAGCGGAACTAGCACAAACTGTCTGCTATAAATCTGCGGATGCGGCACCGTCGGGCGTCCAGAACAAATCTCTCGCCCAAAGAACAGCAAATCCAAATCGACCTCGCGGGAATTCCAATGTCCACGGTCTTTTCGTCCAAGAATGAGCTCAGACCCCTTTAAATAGTAAAGCAACTTTAGAGGATCGCCATCATACCAAAAACTCACCACCTGATTAAAATAGGGTCCCTGCCCCTCCGGTCCAACAGGAGGAGTCTCATAAATGGGGCTTTCGACCCAGCCTCCGGAACTGATACGGCTCAGCATATCCCTACCGGCTTTCAAGTGGGCACTTCTATTTGGAAGATTGCTTCCGAGCGCTATATATACTCTATTTAAAGAATCCACGTCCTTAATATAGCAAATTAATGGATGGTCATTAGTTGTTAGCCTTTGGTCATCGGTCGTTAGTCATTGGTCATTGATCACTGGTCATTAGTGATGATTTTAAATTTTTTTCAAAAAATTTCATTTTTTTCCACATTTTTATAAAATTTTATGTATCTTTTAACACGTTCCGCTGTTTCGGGACACAATATTTAAAATTCCATAAAATTTATGGGGCATTCTGCCCGCATTATCATTTCACAACATAGAACGTTTCATTCCTGAAATATACATCTATAGGACGCTATCGTGCCCAGAACACCTAAGAATCAGAATTTAGAACAAAATAGTCAAGAAAAGTCTTTGACTGATATCGTTTATCCCGAAAGCACTGGAATTCCAGTCCCTGAATATCTGGGGACTCCCGACAAATTGCCAGAAAGCACCGAAGAAGCCCCACAGCCCAAGCGCCGTGGCAGAAAGCCCGGTTCAAAGGCCAAGAGCCACAAAGAAGCCGAAGTGAATATCCAGCCCGACATCGAAATGGATTTCCAAGAAAAGAAGGAACCGGTCGATGGCATTGCCGCCGCCGAAAAGCGCCTTGCAGAGCAGTACGGTGTTTCGAATATAGACGCTATTTCTGAACCGATTTTTACAGGTGAACAAAATTACAAACCCGCGGAACCCACCGAAGAAGCGCCCTTCACAGGCGAAAGCAGTGGAGAAACCGTGGTTCCGCAAAGCACGGAAGTCGCTCCGGTGCAAGGCGAAGGCCAAGCCGACCCGAACGCTCCGCAGCAGGGCGAAGGCCAAGCACAGAACGGCGAAAACCAGGACGACCGCCGTTTCAATAACCAGAACGGCAAATTCAACAAGTTCAACAAGAACAACAAGTTCAATAAGAACAACCGCAACCGCAATTTCCAACAGCAAGAAGAATTTGTCGATGATTCCGCAACGCTCCCGGCACCAGGTTCCGAAGCTATTTTAAAGGCCAAGGAAAACTGGCTCAAGTTCCGTAAGCTCTCCATGAGCGAACTCCAGGAACTCGCCGTGCAAAAGGAAGTGGACTTCCGCAGAATGCGCAAGCAGTCCCTCAACTACATTTTGCAGAGTCTCGAAAACGAAGGCAATATCATTTATACGGAAGGTGTTCTCGAAGTCACGCCGCAAGGTCACGGGTTCCTCCGCATGCCGGATCAGAACTACCAGACCAGCACGGACGACGTCTATGTGAGCCAGAACCTTATCCGTAAATTCAATCTCAAGATTGGCGATACGATTGAAGGTCTCGTCCGCACGCCTCGCGAACAAGATAAGTACTTCTCCATGCGTCGCATCGACCGCGTGAACTTCGAAGAACCAGACAAGATGCGCCGCCGCGTCGCATTCGAATACTTGACTCCGATTCATCCGGAAGAAAAGATTCACCTCGAATGGAACGAAACGGAATACAGCACCCGCATCATGGACTTGTTCTCCCCGATCGGTAAAGGCCAGCGCAGTATCATCCTCGCTCCTCCGCGTACCGGTAAAACCGTTCTCTTGCAGAACGTGACACGCGCCATCGCGAAGAACCACCCTGAAATTATCCTCATCACGCTCCTCATCGACGAACGTCCGGAAGAAGTCACCGAAATGCGCGACATCATCACGGACATCAAGGAAAAGGCTGCGGACAAAGGCATTGACATCAGGGCAGAAGTTGTCGCATCCACGTTCGATGAACCGCCCGAGCACCACACCCGTGTGGCAAACATGGTTCTGGAAAAGGCAAAGCGCCTCGTGGAAAGCCAGAAGGATGTCGTGATTTTACTCGACTCCATTACGCGATTCGCCCGTGCAAACAACGTCGTGATTCCGCACTCCGGCAAGATTCTCTCCGGCGGTGTAGATGCCAACGCCATGCAGTTCCCGAAGAAGTTCTTCGGTGCCGCCCGTAAGATTCAAGACAAGATTCGCACAGTCAAGAACGAAGACGGCTCCGTCACGGAAGAAGTCCAGAAGAACGGTTCGCTCACCATCATCGGTACGGCATTGATCGAAACCGGCAGCCGCATGGACGAAGTGATTTTCGAAGAATTCAAGGGAACCGGTAACATGGAACTCGTGCTCGATCGCCGCATCGCCGAAAAGCGCATCTGGCCTGCCATTGACGTGTTCAAGTCCGGCACCCGCAAGGAAGAACGCTTGCTTACACTCCTCGAACAGAATGCCGCCTGGAACTTCAGACGCGGTAGCCAAAACGAGACGGAAACGGGCATCATGGAGAACCTGCTCAAGCTCATGAGTAAACTCAAGACGAACGCAGAGCTCCTAGCAATTCTTTCCAAACCGAAAGTCTAAAGAACAGAATCCAAGTATGTCACCCCGGCCCTGAGCCTGTCCCGGATTTATTCTCTTTGACCACTTAGCGCATTTGTGCTTATGTGGTCATGATCCGCGTATGGGGACGG
This sequence comes from Fibrobacter sp., assembly GCA_017965445.1. Lineage (GTDB taxonomy): Bacteria > Fibrobacterota > Fibrobacteria > Fibrobacterales > Fibrobacteraceae > Fibrobacter. Next base: position 18,613 of record JAGCPZ010000026.1, read on the forward strand.
GATGCCGGGGTCGGCTTTTTATAGGCTTGTCATGCCCGCCTCCGAGCGGGCATCTCCTTTCTACAAACAAAAAATTTTTACGTTTACCATCGTAACGTCATTGCGAAAACCCTGTAAGGGGCCAAAGCAATCCATAAAGTTTTAAAAAAGGAATAAAAATGAACACAACGATTTTCTTTGCCGGTACTGGTAACATGGGCGGAGCCATCCTCCGCGGTCTTTTGAACGCAGGCACAGACGCCAAGAACATTTTCTTCTTTGACCCAAGCGACAAGGCAGCCGAAGCCGTGAGCGCTCTCGGTTGCGTCCGCGTCAAGAGCTTTGCCGAAGGCATCGAAAAGGCAAGCGTCACCTTCCTCTGCGTGAAGCCGCAGATTTTCAAACTAGTTGCCGCCGAATGGAAAGCCGCCGCATCCGCACTCAAAAGCGAAAAGACTTTCATCAGCATCATGGCCGGTGTCGCCCGCAAGAGCCTCATCGAAGTCCTCGGCGAAAAGAACCAAGTGCTCCGCGTGATGCCGAACTTGCCGCTAACCGTCGGTAAGGGTTCCGTAGGCCTCGCCACCGACGGCGTCTCCGAAGAAACGCTCAAGCTCGCCGAAGAAATCTTTGGCAACATCGGCATAACCTGCCGCGTTGCAGAATCCCTCATCGACGCCGTGACCGGACTTTCCGGCAGCGCCCCTGCATACGTCTTTGAATTCATCGAAGGTCTCACCCGCGGTGGCGTCAAAGCAGGCCTCACCCGCGATGTCGCCCTCAAGCTCGCCCTCGGCACCATCGAAGGCAGCGTGGAACTTGTCAAGCAGTCCGGCAAGAGTCCAAGCGACCTCTGCGCCATGGTCTGCTCTCCGGCAGGCACGACAATTGCAGGCATTGACGCCCTCGAAGAAGGCGCATTCCGCAGCACACTCATCAAGGCCGTCGTCGCCGGCACCAACCGCAGCAAGGAACTGGGAAAATAAACAAATAGATGTGAGCTATGAGCACGGAGCTGAAGCTCCTTTGAGGTCGCTTCGCTTTGAGCTATGAGGTCAATAATCCTATACCTCATACCCCAAAGGCACGTAGTGCCGAGCCCATACCTCATAGCTACATTTTTAATTGAATCATGATCCCTTCTATCGATTTTTTCACAAAAGAAACAGCAACGTCCTCGTTCATCTTGGACGTCCTTTCTTCTGTGGATAACACCGTCGATGTACACACTCCATTAAGCGACAACGCTCCCGAAATCGCAGAAGCATTGCGAACCCCGCTTGCGCCCATCGTCATCTGGGATCTTGATTCCTTCGCCAACAAAAACGTCGAATATCTTTCGAGACTCCGTGAAAACAGCCCGGACTCCATGATTCTCGCTTACGCCGAAACCCCCGAGCGCAACGCAAACGTTTCGAGCAAGCTCTACGACACAATCCTTTCCGTCGAAGCACTCCGGCTGCACCTGATGAGCAAGATTACGAGGCTCAAGGAAATCTACAACGCGAAGCGCATTTTTCGCGAAAGGATGTCGCACCTCGTCGGCAAAAGCGAAGCCATGAAAGGCTTACGCAAGAACGTAGAACGTGCCATACTACACACGGGCCCCGTCCTCATCCAAGGCGAATCCGGTGTCGGCAAAGACCTGATAGCTCGCGCTATCGCCTGCGTTTACGACAAATTCGTCACCGTCAATTGTAGCGCCATACCCGACACTCTCTTTGAAAGCGAACTGTTCGGCCACACCCGTGGTGCATTTACCGGGGCGCAAAACGAACGCATCGGCCTTTTCGAAGACGCCAATGGCGGCGCCATATTCCTAGACGAAATCGGCGACATGCCGCTCCACGCCCAAGTCAAACTTTTACGCGTCATCCAGAATCACGAAATCCGCCCCATCGGTGCCAACAAGACTCGCCACATTGACGTGCGCATCATCGCCGCCACAAATCGCGACCTTCGCGAAGAAATCCGCGAAAAGCGATTCCGCGAAGACCTGTATTACCGTCTGAACGTCATCCCGATGCAGCTTTCGCCACTCCGCGACCGCAAAGAAGACATCGAAGACCTCGCCAATTACTTTATACGCCAATACGCCCCGGCAGGTGAGCCATACACGCTCTCCTCCGAAGCATTGCTAAAACTGCAAAACCATAGTTGGCCCGGAAATATCCGCGAACTCGAAAACGTCATCCAGAGAGCCCTCTGCTTTACAGACCCAGGCATTCTGCGAGCCGAAGACCTGCAAATCGACGAAGACTCGCGCAAAAACGTTCGCTACACAAGCGAAAGCAACACAACAAACAAAGTATTCTACGCTGACAGTTACGATGAATTTCGCGACAATCAACTCGACGATGAACGTGAATTTTTAAAGGAAACCATCCGCAATTGCAACGGTTCCGTAGGCCTCGCCGCCGAACGGCTCCGCATGAACCGTACCGCGCTCTACAATCGCCTCGCCCGTCTTGGCTTAAGCGTTAAAAACGTTCAACAATAAAACCACGGCGTGCAAGCGATGCGATTACGTTGTCCTGTTCATAAGCCAAATGCGCTGCGCCAACAACAACAAAGACATTTCTGTCTTGATGCAAGAACTTCTCAACAGAATCAGCCATTAACACATTGCGATTCGTCATCAAGCGCTGATTATACTCATCCATAAAACGTTTTTCGTCAGGAGTATAATCCACATCATTTTCTTCATCCAACAAGCGAGTCAACAACTCATCGTCGCCCGTTTTCCAAGCGCGAACCATATCATTCATCACCATTTTAACCATTGAAACTTCGTGTAAAGTAGATTTAAGATAACAAATCCCCGCAGAATCCGATTCCGCCGGATCCGCAACAGCATCAATATGGCCCTTCACCGATTCAAGACTGATAATAGGTTTACCGTCCTTTGCAGCCCTGTTGAGCAACACATAATCAATTCCGTATTCAGATTTCAAACCTTCCTGTATATAGGCATAACTGCTAAGTTCCGTTGCCGCCAACCAAGGCCGCATTCTCTCGAACATTTTCACAGGCAAATCCCACGCAGTGCAAAGACTATCCAAGGAATACCACAATTCCGGAGGCAACACATCACGCAACGTCCCCGTTGCAAGCATTCCGCGAGCCTCCATCTCCGAGCGCATTTCTCTCGCAATATATCCATCAGTTATATCGATTTCAACAGCAAGTTCGCTAGCGGCGTTAAAAGCAGAATCAATCACAGGTGCAAGCGGGTAAAAAGTTTCATCCGCCACATGGATACTCCCCAGCAACCATACCGAAGAATTTTCATCAGAAACTTTCCACAAGAAATGTTTCTGCCCCGGAGTTTCAGAATAACCCGGAGATGTCGCCGATTCCGAACATGCCACTAGGAATGCACTAAAATAGCACATCAAGCATGAGCCAAGCAAAGCGCGAAGCAACCGTGATTTATTCTTCATAAACAAAACTCCTTGATTGGTACAATTTAAATATAAATTATTCAAACGTTTCCGTCCAATCTAACAAACCCGCTTTTCGAGCATCGGTAGCCGCAGCCACCTTCACAGTTCCGCCATTCACAACCATAATCTTGTCGCAATAGCGCTCCGCGTATTCCACGGAATGCGTCGAGACGACAACTCCCATTTTACGTTCCACCGCTATTTTCTTCAGCAACCTGAACAGCGCATGACTACGCGGAATATCCAAGAACGCATTCGGTTCATCGAGCAGCAATATTTTCACCTGTTGCGCCACAGCCTCCGCCAAGAACACGCGACTGCGCTCGCCATCGCTCAATTCCGCAATCGGGCGATTTGCAAAATTTGCCACATCCAAAAGCGCCATCGATTCATCGACAATGCGGTTGTCCACATCCGTGCGGCTATCAAAAATTCCAGAATATGGAGAACGGCCCAAACGCACAAATTCACTCACGCTCATACGCGGCGGAACCGCACTCGACATCCGCACCAGCGAAATTTCCTGAGCACGTTCACGGGGAGCCCATTCCGTAAGGGATTTCCCTTCCAGCGAAACAGAGCCCGCCACAGGTTTTAAAAGCCCTGCAAAAGTTTTCAGAAGCGAACTCTTGCCGCACCCGTTTTCGCCCATCAAGGCCACAACCGTTCCCGATACGAGGGAAAAATCAAACGGGATTTTCATCGTTTCAAGTGCGGAATTGTACCCTACAAGCAAATTTTTGCACTCCAGTAAGGCAGTCTGCAAATATTCTTCACTCATATCCGCCCCCTAAAAACGCGCACCAGAGCCGCGCACAAGCACCCACATAATCACAGGAACACCCACCAACGAAAGCACTGCATTCAACGGAACCGAAGCCGGGAAAAGCCCGCCCAAAAGCGCAAGCGCAACACCGCATAACGCAGCCCCGGGCAAAAGCACGCGATGGTTCGTCGTCTTGAAAAGCAGATAAGCTAAATGCGGTACCGCAATCCCGATGAACGCCACGGGCCCGCAAAACGCCGTCGTTGCTCCCGCCAAAAGGCTCGCACCGAGCAGCACGCAAATCTTGGAACGCTTCACGCTGAGTCCAAGCCCGTGTGCAAAATCATCGCCCAAAAGCGCCGCATTCAAGTACCGCAGCGAAACGCCAATCATCACCAAGCCCACAATTACGGCACTCACAAAAATCCAAACGTCACCCAGCGTCACTCGGCCAAAACTTCCCATGCCCCACGCCACATACACGCGCAATGACTCCGAAGAATTCCCGGCAATCAACACGCTCACAATCGAATCGATAAAGTACCCCGTCAAAAGTCCGACAATCAAAAGCACGCCCGTCTGCGCAAAACGTGTCGCCGCAAACATCACGACAAGCGTCACAAGCAAAGCCCCGAGCGCCGCCGAACCCAGCACGCCGACACTTCCAAAGCCAATGCCCGCCAAAAGCGCAAGCGCCACGCCGAGACTTGCGCCACTGCTAATGCCAAGTACAAACGGCCCCGCCAGCGGATTCCGGAACACCGTCTGTAGCGTCAAGCCCGACACCGCAAGCGACGCCCCCGCCAAAACCGCAGCAATCATCCGCGGGATTCTCAAGTTCCACAAAATGTTCGAAGAAATATCCGCGCCAGGGCTAAACAATGCCTGCACCACATCCGCAAACGGAATGTTCACCGCGCCAAAGCAAAGCGTCGCCACGCACAGCAACACAATCAAGACTCCCAGTGCAATAAAACCAATCAAAAGCCGCCGCAAAACAAACCTCCAATGAAAAAATTTAAAACAAGTCATCCAACGTAAGTTCTTTCTGAACAAAACCGCTATACTTATTATGCTTTAGGCCAAACGAAGTCACCATCGTGAACATGACTGATTTTTTCGTATTCGTCTCCGAAATAAAAGTCTCTATCTTTTTTTCAAAATTTTCGGAATCACTCTTTGTAATTTCGTATTCCGTCTTGGAAAATTTCATTTCACACAGATTTATCGTCTGATCAGCCCTATCAATAAGCAAATCAACTTGAGCACCTTTAACTTTATTTTTATGCGTACGCCAACTGCAAACACGGCATTGAACACCAGATATTCCAAGCGCATTTTTCATTTGAGCTACATGATTCAGACAAAGCATTTCAAACGCAAGCCCGCTCCACGTCTTGAACAATGGAGACCGAAGCGAATTTGTCCAGAAATGGTCGTCCTGATTTTTATTTTCTGATTCGAAGTAAAAATGGAACAACGTAAAAGGATCAATAAGTTGAATAAGCACATCTCTTTTGGTATTTCCGATAGGAGTGTATTCTCGCGTAAAACCGCACTGTTCCAGTTCCGTCAAAACAGTCGAAAAAGCCTTGTTGTTATTAAGCCCAGTCGTATCCAAGATTTCCTTTCTTGTCATTCCCATTTTCTTGGTCGAAAGAGTTTCTATAACAGCTTCATGCCCTGTACTTTGTTTAAACAAGGACCTGTATAAATTTTGAAATTCAAGTCGCAACTCGCCCGTTCTCGAAAACACCAGCCTGTCGATATTCTGGGCAACACTTTCATCAGCATTCATCAGGGAATAATAATAAGGAATCCCTCCAAACGCCATATAGCATTCCGCAATTTCTTTGCGACGGTAGCCAAAGCCATATGTTTTGAAATATTGTTCCGCTTCGCTCAGTGTAAAAGGAGCAACCTCTATTTGATGAGTAACACGATTGTGGAGTCCACCACGATTGCAAATTAGTTTGTCAATCATCCAAGATGTAGCGGAGCCGCAAACAATCAATTTGATATCATTCCGATCAGACGCAAAGCCATTCCAAAAATGTTCCAAAGCCCCCACAAACAGAGCCCTTGCCGTATCAAGCCAAGGCAACTCATCAATAAAGACTATTTTTTTTCCCGAACCTAGATTGTCCAAATACCGTTCTAATTGGTCAAAAGCCGACAACCATGTAGTCGGTTTGGAACACGCTCCAATTTTTTTCTGCAAGGCAAGTTGAAAATTTTCCAACTGTGTCGCCAAAGATGCATTTTCCATTCCAGAAAAAGAAAAAACAGCGTTTTTCCCAATAACTTGACGTATAAGAAATGTTTTGCCTACACGCCGCCGCCCATAAACAGCGATAAACTCCGACCTATCGGATTCAAGATATTTTTGAAGCAATTGAGTTTCTTTTTCACGACCCACCAAAACAGGCTGCATAGAGTTGCCTCCTTTCCTCAATAATATAACAAAAAAAATTCTATTTCAGCACATTTAAACATGAATATTGCTGAAATCAACATCAAAACAACAAATTTCAGCACATTTCATAACAAAAATTGCTGAAACATCTGTAAATATTCACTATTTCAGCACTTTTCACAAATCTAAAATTGCAATACCGCATTTGCTCCAAAGCTAGCTTTCGCCAAATTCAGTGTAGGTACCACCATAAACTGAACAGACTTCCATCCTTCTTCCTGCATCCTTACTTTATAACGATCCAAAGCCTCTTTGTATTCATCTCGTTTGGTAGCATGTTTTTTGCGAACATTGTATTTATGAATGTTATAAATAAGAACAGGTACCCCCAAAAGGTAAAAGGGGATAGCGATACCAAACGCTACACCTCCAGCAAGATGATTACCAGCCTCATCCCACCCATCATCACTTGATTTATTTACTGCATAAATTGCCGTAACAAGAAAAAATGTACCTACACCAACAAGTCCTCCGCCAAAAACAATCCCCTCAATATTTGCTCCATACGAAGCGTCTTTATTTTCTCGTTCTATCAATTCCTTATAAATATCGATACTATCCAGCTCAACTAGATAAACATATTCACCTTCCGATGGAACATCCATTTTAGGCATGTCTTGCACGCCAAGCTGTTCGTTGGCCAAGGCAAATGAAACACCAGCAACTAAGAGAAAAAAGAAAAACATCTTATTATTCATTTTACGCCCACTTTTTAGAATCCAAAAAACAGAAAACAAATAAATCTGGTTATATCATACAAAATATAACATCAAAAAAGTTCTATCTTTCTAACCATGCTCGACTATTCTCAAGTTCCAAGTCCTTGTTTCGTACTTGACGAAACACGTCTCCGCCGCAACATGGAAATCCTCGACGATATCCAGAACAAGACCGGCGTGAAAATCATCTGCGCTCTCAAAGGCTACAGTTTCTGGCGTTCTTTCCCGCACATCGGCGAATACCTCGCCGGCGCCACCGCCTCTAGCCTCAACGAAGCACGCCTCGCGCGCGAAGAGATGAACAAGGAAGTCCACGTCTTTGCGCCCGTCTACGAAGACGACGAAATCGACGCGATCCTCGAAGCAGCGGACCACATCACGTTCAATAGCTTTTCGCAGTGGCAGCGTTTCAAGGACAAGACGCTCGCCCACGGCGTGAGTGCCGGCATCCGCGTGAACCCGGAATTTTCGACAGTCGAAACCGACATTTACAATCCCTGCGGCAAGTTCTCCCGCCTCGGCGTGACCGAAAAGGAATTCAAGCCCGAACTCCTTGACGGCATTGACGGTCTCCACTTCCACGCGCTTTGCGAACAAGATGCCGACGCTCTCGAAGGCGTTCTTGTCGCATTTGAAAAGCACTTCGGCAAGTACCTCCCGCAAATGAAGTGGGTGAACTTCGGCGGCGGTCACCACATCACCCGCAAGGATTACCACCGCGACGAACTCGTCCGCATTCTCAAGGATTTCTCTGCACGCTACCCGCACTTGCAGGTCATCATGGAACCGGGCGAAGCTATCGGCTGGCAAACTGGTGAACTCGTCGCAAGCGTTGGCGACATTGTCCACAACGAAATGGACATCGCCATCCTGAACGTTTCCATCAGCGCCCACATGCCAGACTGCCTTGAAATGCCCTACCGCCCGAGCGTCATCGGCGCCGCATTCCCTGGCGAAAAGGCTCACACGTACAAGCTCACGGGCAATTCCTGCCTCGCAGGCGACCAGTTGGGAGACTTCTCTTTTGACGAACCGCTCAAGGTCGGCGACCGCATCATCTTCGAAGACATGATCCACTACACCATGGTCAAGACCACTTTCTTCAACGGGGTGCGTCACCCGAGCATCGGCAAGTTCGACGAAAATGGCAAGTTCCACCTGCTGCACAAATTCACGTACGAACAGTTTAAGGAGAAGCTGTAAGCGTTTTCGCGGCAGTTATTATCATGCGTTTCACATCCGAACAAGACACATACAACTGGGCGATTGAATTCGCGAAGGAACTCAAAGTCGGCGACAAGGTTGCCCTCTATGGGAATCTCGGCGCAGGCAAGACCGTCATCAGCCGCGGCATCTGCAAAGGGCTCGGCTTCGAAGGCACGGTCTGCTCCCCGACCTACACCATCCTCCACGAATACCCGAACAACCCGCCCATTTTCCATTTCGACCTGTACCGCCTCGAAGGTGGCGCAGACCTTTACGAAGTCGGCATGGACCCAGACTACCTCGAAAGCGGCATCAGCCTCATCGAATGGCCCGAGCGCCTAGAAGAAAACGACACAGGCATCACCCACGTCGTTAAAATCCAAATCATTTCCGAAACCGAACGCGAAATTACTGTCACAAAAGTCTCAAAGTAATACGTTTTTTGCAAAAACTGTCATTCCCGATTATAATCGGGAATCTCCATCTCGCTCATAAAAAGGCGATGCCCGCATCCTTCGGCTTCGCTCAGGACAGGCTCCGGCGGGCATGACATCGCATTATTGTCACCCCGGCCTAAGGCTGGTGAGCTTGCCGAACCATGCCGGGGTCAACCTTTTAAACCTTTTTACGCTTTCCTTTGCGAGCAAGTCTCTTGTTCGCCTTTTCGATGGAATCGGCAACAGCCTTCGCACGGAGTTCCGCAGCCACCTGGGCCAAGGAATCCGCAATCGCCTTTTCCCTGGCAATCGAATCGGCGCGAGCAGCGGCCGCAGCAACACAAGCCTTGATAGCCTCGTTACCCGCAATGCCGTTCCAATCCTTGGCATCGCCCTTGTTCAAAAGCATCGGGCCCTTGTACTCGTTCACGATGTTGTAAGCTGCGACAGAATCTCTTGCGGCCAAGGCGCCCATCGCATCCGCATACAAATCCTTCTGATGGTTGCGCAAATCTTCAATGGCGCCCAAGCGGTTCTGGCGGAGAATTTCCATGGAATCGCTCACAAAGCTGAGTTCCCAAGTCTCGTTATAGCAAGCTTCGGCCTCCACATACTTAGCAGCATCTGATTCTGCAGCAACATACAAAGCATCGCATTTCGCGAACGTATCGGCGCTCACCTGCTTGGTATGCTGGTAGTAGTAATAACCACCGACAATTAATCCGACAAGAACCAACAAGAACACACCGTCTTGCCAGCCCATAATCGGAGCCTGCGGAAGTTTCGGCCTACCGTTAACGGTTTCACCGGCTTCCAATTTTTCTTCGGCCTCGTCAAACGGGCTCTTTCCATTCAAGAAACTAAACATAGATTAATCCTATTTTTTTGAAATTGCGTCAAAGACGCGTGCGTATAAATAAATTTGTTTTAAAAGACTAGCAAATCCGTTGGAACGCGTCGGCGAAAGGCCCACATTCAAACCAATCTGCTGGAAAAATGTCGGATCCACAGACAAAATATCCGCAGGAGCCATATCATTAAAGACCTGCAAGGCAAGCGCACCAAGACCGCGACTAATCAACGGATTCGTCGTGCCGCCTTCCACGTCCATCTCGAAATGAATCTTTCCGTTCTCGAACTTCGGAACAAGATACATCGTCGAGGCGCAACCCTGAATAATAAACTTTTCCGCCTTGAGAGCGGCGTCCATGCCCTTGTGCTCGCGGGCCAAATCCAAGAGGAATTTCCACTTGTCATCCGGATCCGTAAACGAGGCGAATTTCGCTCTAATTTTTTCTTGACGATCAACAATACTTTCGGACATACACATCTCAATGCAAAAAAGAACGCATTCTCCAAATCAATGACGGACAAGACCTCAACACCGCAAAGAAAATTTTGAACAAAGTCTGTTTTTCACGCGGGAGTTCAGACAAACGCTTGGCCGCCTTGTCAAACTGTTCATCCTTGACTTTGACAAATCCAAGTTTCGCTTTCGCTATTTGCAAATGAGTTTTTCCAAGAGTAGCCATCCAACGGTCAAGGACGGAGGCTTCGATACGAGAGCGGGCCGCATCATCGGTAGCAGCGAGCCATTCATGGGCCGCTTCTGCCGCAATTTTTCCACTAATCAGCGATTCGACAATGCCCGAACGGCTCATCGGATTCACGCAGCTCGCAGCATCGCCCGCCTTGAAAAGTCCACACTTCGCAAGCGGCTTTTTAGACTGCCCGCAAGCAATCATTCCACCGCAAATGGTCTTGATACCGGCATTCGGGTAGCGGCTTGCAATAAACTGCTTGAGTTTTTCGCGCAACGGCATATCGGGCTTCGCCTCTTTCGAAAGCACAAAACCAATATTCACTTCCTTGCCGTCACGCGGGAAAATCCAACCGTAACCGCCCGGGAACTCGCTGCCGTAGAACAAATCGATATGGTCGCGCTTGTGTTCAATGCCTTCGGCTACCGCAAAAATTGCAGGCTCCAAATCCGTATTGCCCGATTCGATTCCTTCGAGGCACGGAATCCCGCGCGTAAGGCGACAACCGGGGCCCGTCGCGTCGATAACAACAGAAGCCGAAAGTGAAACAACCTCGTCCCCGACCTTTACATCCAAATTCCAGCCATTTCCGTTACGTGCAATATTCTTGACAAGCGCATCGAAATGGCATTCCACGCCCGCATCAACGCAAGCACAGGCAATCGCACGGTGGAACTTGGAACGGTCTAGAAGCAGTCCGCAATTTTTGCTGTAAAACTCGGCCTTGTAACCCTTAGGTGAAGTAAAGTAAATACCGGAAATGGTTCCGCGCACCCAGGATTCATCAACAGGCCACAATTTGTTCAAACGATGGTTCGATACGGCTTCGGCACAGAAAATCGGTTCCTTCCAAGGTTCTTTCTTATCAACAAGGAGGATTTGTCCAGCATTTTGAGTCAGTTTTCCAAGCTGATAAGCCGCCATGAGACCCGCAGGACCAGCACCACAAATCACCACTTTGTAAGAATTTGAACGAAAAGCAGTCATCGCATCGTAAAATTAATGAAAAATTGTCATTACATCGTAAAATTAGTATTTATTTGGTCAGTTTTTATTTTTCGCTTGGAATTTTGCAAATTTTTTAGTTATTTTAGGGCTATCCGATATTTGTTTTACTTTTTTTATAAAGGGAATTGATTATGAATACGAAGAACGTTTACAAATTTGGTATCTGCCTCCTTAGTGCTCTCGCACTCAATGTGTCGGCTCAGGACTTCAGAGGCAAAGACCTGAACACCTCCTTCCGCGACAAGCGTATCGACAACTACCAGTTCCAGAAGGCAAGGGCAATCAAGGGCGTTACGGACTTCCAGCGCTCTGCAGGTGAATCCCCGGACTTCGAAGGTGCTAGCCTTCCTGGCGTTTCTTTCCGCAACGCTGTGATTAGCAAAGCGAACTTCGAAAGCGCAAACCTCCAGGGAGCAATCATTAGCGGCGCCGACATCCGTTCGGCCTCCTTCGAAGGTGCAAACCTCGAAGGCGCTGACCTCTATCGTGCAACGCTCCTCGATAGCAAATTCCCCAAGGCAAACCTCAAGAATGCCCGCATGGATGCTATGAAGGTCTCTGACGAATGCGACTTCAGCAAAGCTGACCTCACGCAGGCTTCCGCGACCGACATGGACCTCACCCGTGCCGACTTCAGCAAGGCTAACCTTACAAACACGAACTTCTCTCGTTCCTTGATGGCTAACAGCGACCTCCGCAAGACCACCATGGAAAAGACGGACTTCACGGCTTGCAACCTCATCGCTGCAAACTTCAAGGGCGTCAACCTCAACAACGTGAACTTCGCCAAGGCGGGTCTTTCCCAGGCTGAATTCGGCGGTGCATCGTTCAACAACGTGAACCTCCAGGAAGCTGACCTTTCCTTGACCACCTTCAACGACGTGGACCTCTCCAGAACGCAGCTCCAGAAGGCCAAGTTCGCCCAGTCCAAGGTCAAGAACATGAAGTTCAACAACCAAGACCTGAACGGTGTCATCTTCGACAAAGGCGAAGTCTCCAAGAGCAGCTTCGACAAGACCAAGCTCAACAAGTCTTCCTTCTTTGACGCCACCGTTAGCAAGAACGTGTTCAACTACGCTGAACTCATGAAGGCTGTGTTCGACGGTGCCTACGTGTTCAAGGACATCTTCGACAACGCCGACCTCACCAAGGCGAACTTCGCAAACTCCACCATCGAACGCTCCGCATTCAACAATGCCCAGCTTTCCGGTGCAAACTTCTCTGGTGCTAAGCTCATCAAGGTCACCTTCATCAATGCCAAGATGGAAGGTGTCAAGATCGACGCCGACACCAAGATGGAAGATGTCGATTTCTCTGGTGCAGACTTGAGCGGAGCAAAGATTGAAAAGTTCACTGCAAAACGCGTTCTTTACAACGAAAGAACCAAGTTCCCCAACGGTTTCGATCCTCGTGCATTCGGTTTCTCCAGACCGGGTGAAAAGCGCTAACCAAGCCCTTTGAATATCGGAAATTAGGGACGCTCACTGAGCGCCCCTTTTTTCTTTTTAGCAGAAAACTTTCTTATTGCAGAGCTCTACTAACTAGTAACTACTAACTAGTAACTATTAGCTAGTAACTAAAAACTACCTCTTACCCATGAGCCATGTAATTGCATCGGCCAGGGAATGGACCTGCACGATATTCATCTCCCCGAAATTCTCCGAGAGCTTACAGCACGCAGGAACTACAGCCTCCGTCATCCCCAGACGGCAGGCTTCCTTGAGTCGCTGGTCCAGCAGGCTTACACCGCGCACCTCGCCCGACAGTCCAAGTTCGCCAATCGCAATGGTTTGCCTCGAAAGAGGAATGCCTACGTGGTTGCTCGCGACGGCAAGCGCCAAGGCCAAGTCCGACGAGGCGTCGTTCACCTTCAGCCCTCCTACGATACTCGCGAATACGTCCGAAGCGCCAATCGTCACGCCGCCGAACTTTTCCAAAAGCGCAAGGATAATCGTAAGCCGTTTCGGGTCAATACCGGCAGCCACACGCTGCGGTACTGCAAAGTTCGTCTGGTTCACTAGCGCCTGAGTTTCGAACAGCAGCGCCCTGGAGCCTTCCATCGTGCAGCAAACGACACTGCCCGGCGTCGGTGGCACGCCCTCCTGCAAAAACACCTTGCTCGGGTTCTGCACCGGATTGAGCCCATGCCCCGTCATCTCGAAAACGCCAACCTCGTCAGTTGCGCCAAAGCGGTTCTTGATAGTCCGCAAAAGCCTATATTGATGGTTCCGGTCTCCTTCGAAATACACGACCGTATCGACCATGTGCTCCAGAATCCTCGGACCGGCAATCTGCCCGTCCTTCGTCACGTGCCCAATCAAAATCGTGATGCAGCCGGTATTTTTCGCAAAGACCATCAAGTCCAGCGTGCACTCGCGCAGCTGCGTCGCGCATCCGGGCGTCCCGGCAAGTTCGCTCTTATAAACCGTCTGGATAGAGTCGATGACGAGCACTTGCGGTTTCACTTCGCGCGCATGCTCCAGAATCTTTTCCAGGTTCGTCTCGCATAGCAGCAGCATGTCGCTCCCGGATACATTCAGCCGTTCGCTGCGGAGCTTGACCTGGCAAGCGCTCTCTTCACCGCTCACGTACAGCGCCTTGACGCCAGCCGCATTCATCGTCGCAAGAGTCGTAAGCACTAGCGTCGATTTGCCAATCCCCGGGTCGCCGCCAATGAGCACAAGGCTCCCCGGCGCAAAGCCGCCCCCGAGCACCCGGTCGAACTCCACATTCGCCGTGCTCAACCGACGCGTATCTTCCGAAGCAACCTCTTTCAGCGGAACAACTTTATGGACCGGACCGCCAAGCCCGCGCCCGACACGCCCGGAACCTTCTACGATATTCTCAATCACATGTTCCTTGAGGGAGCTCCACGTTCCACAAACCGGGCACCGGCCAGCCCACTTGGGAGTCGAATTGCCGCATTCCGTACAGATATACTCAATTTCTTTTTTAGACTTATTTACTGCTACCATGTGCACTAATATAATAAAAACAGCATGTCAAAAGGTGACATTTACAAAAATAGTGTTCAAAAAAGCAAAAAAATTTAGCGCCAAGCATTTTCAGAAACGAATATGGACAGGACTCGACCGTACGGGGTATCCTTGAAGAACTTGCCCACGTGATAAATACGCTTGACTACCCCGCTCTTGGTCCTGACGCGATAAGTGATTTGCGATATGGCCATGTTTCCGCTGCGGATTAGCGATTGAGTGTTCGCCTTCACGTTGGCGTAATCCTCGGGATCGATGACGCCCTTGAATCGCGCACCCGCCAACTGACAGAATTCCTCCATGCTGTCGCATTCAAGAATTTCAAGCGCACGACCGTTCACGTAAAGGACATCGCCATAAATGGCGTCCAAGAGGATGAGTCCACCAGGAACATATTCCATGTAATTCAAAGCCAGTTGGTGGAGCAATTCGGCATTCTTGATAGCCCCATCGATTTTCGCTTTGACCTTATCCTTGTTAGTTATGGGCATGTGGATAAACTGGTAAGCTCCCAAGCGAATGCTTTCCTGAGCCAGTTCCATATTGTCCGTCATGACGATAAACGGTATCTGGAAATCGCGCTTTTCGCCTTTGCACTTTTGAATAATCTTGAAACCATCTATTTTCGGGAGCGCCGCATCAATCAACGCTAAGGATAATCGGTTCCCGTATTCTAATAGAATATTGAGAACTTGGTCGCCATCTTCTGCAAACAAGATATTGTAATCAGCCTTTAGGATATCTTCAAGCATAGAGCGGTTCTGCATATTGACTGTCGAAAGCAGAATTGTCTTGGCATCCGCAGGGAACTTCACCTGGTTATCATGCCCCGTTTCAACGGCGCTCACGTGCGTATTGCGGAACGACAAATCATAAATATGGCAGTCATTGATATCGGCAATCAGGCGGGCACTCAAGAACACATAGGTTCCATGAGTCGCATAAGTCGTCTGCTGAGGCGCCTTGTACGCAAAACTCTCCGCTCTGCAAAGTATTTGGTACAGAGAATTTTGCATGTCATTGCAATCCAGTTCGACTTCCTTGAAGTTCTTGTAGCCAAGGCTCTGGAGTTGCTCTTCGAATTGTTGGTTTACAAAAAGGAACTTGAACGCAGCATTTTCAAAGGACACAATCGCCTTGGGCGAATCCACCAGATAATCGAGTTTGCCGAGACGAGAATACACATGGCGGGTCTTTCGGTTTTCGACACGCATTCCGATGGAAGCCATGTGATCGAGGGTTTTCTTTAAAGGCAACGGCTTTCCGTAAAAAAATCCCTGCACTTTTTCACAGCCGATTCCCTTCAAAAATTCCATCTGTTCCTTGGTCTCGACGCCCTCGGCAAGAGTCTTCAGCCCAAGATTCTTTGCCATGCGGACCGTCGAACGGATAATGGTGCGGGAAGCCTCGTTAAAGTTCGAGAGGAACACCATGTCGATTTTCAGCTCGTCAAACTTGTAATCTTTGAGCGTATTGAGCGACGAATAGCCACTCCCAAAATCGTCTATCCAGACTTCGTAACCGGCAAGGCGGAACCGTTCGATTTCGCTGCGGACATAAGCATTCGATGCCATGATGCTTTCGGTAATTTCGACACGAATATACTCCCGTTCGATTCGGTACGTTTCAAGCGCCCGCTCGACAACCTCGAAAATATCGCAACCGATAAAATCCAAACGCGAAAGGTTGAACGAAACCGGGACAATCGGGTTTCCGCGGTCCAATTCCTCGCGTAATTCCTTGCAGACGAGCTGAATGACATGGCTATCGAGCTTGTGAATTTGACGGGATTCCTCCAACGCGCCGATAAAAGCCGCAGGATTCAAAAATCCGTATTGCGGGTCAATCCAACGAGCTAGAGCCTCCATGCCGCAGAACGACTCCGTAATCGTTCGAACGACCGGCTGGTAATACACCTTGATGTAGCCGTTTTTTATCGCTTCGTCGATATGGTTCACGACGTAGTTTTGCAATATCAGCGCCCTGCGCAAGTCCTCGTCGTAATAGCGGATAAAATTATCACCTGATTTTTTCTGGACTTTACAGGCAATTTTCGCCTTCTCGCAAGCCTCCAGAATCGATTCGCCTTCGCCAATCTTGCAGATGCCGACGTTTATGTCCATCGAAATCTTCGATACGGTCGCCTTGACATCCTTGCGAATTTCGTTCAGCCGTCCTTCAAGATTATCCATGCCCGCAACAACGATAAAATGATCGTCGGCGATACGGCAAATCAGTTTTTTCGGGAACGGCTTTTTAAGGAACAACGCAAAAAGGTTCAGGAACTCGTTACCCTTCTCAAAGCCGTTGGCGTTATTGTAGAGTTTCATCCCTACAACGTCAAAGAAAACAACTGCAGGAACGCTCCCCTCGTTCCTTATACCGTCAACGAAATCTTCACCGCGCATGCGGCAGTATTCCAAATTCGGAAGCCCCGTCAAAGAATCAAAGTAGCGGTCAGTCCGTTCGCTTATACGATGGAAAATTGCGTCCCTGCCATGCCATTTGATGAGAGTCGCTTTCAGAATCAAATCACCGCCAGTGCGGGAATTCTGCACGAGCACTTCGCCTTGTTCAAGGACTTCTTCTAGGGTTATCAACGGGTCGTCTCCCGAATCGAAGAAATATTCCTCGAAAGTGATGCCCGGGAAAAACGCCCTGACCGGCGTCCAGATTTTCTCGGCAGAAGCGCTGATCATATAAATCTCGTGCGTTTCCGCATCGACAATGACAAAGGGTTCGACCTTGTCCGTATTCAAGAACTCTATAATGCTGTTGTCAAATTCACGACTCTTTCCGCCATTGGATTCCATCGCCGTAGTCACGTCATCATAAACGAGAACGGCATAGACAGTCCCGTCGTCAAAACAACGGTGATAGCCCATGGCATGCACCACGCGGAACTCGGCCTTGCCATACAATTTTTCGCGATAGATGACCTCGTAGCGGGAGTCCGTGGATTTTGCAAATTCTTTAGCCTTGGTCGCAATAAAGACAATATCCTCGCGATGGACGTTCTTGTACATGTCCGTATTAAGGTGGTGAATCAAATTTTCGCGAGTCATGCCGGGTGCTTGCCAGCGGACAAGCCCGTTCGAAACAAGAATAGTCTGGACAGATCCATCAACAAATTGATAGACCGCAAGCGGGATGTCGGAATTTTCCAATTCCCTTATCGTCTCTTTGGAGAATGAATACTTATTCAAAAAAGACATCGCACACACCTTGCATTTCAAGACTAGGTCTCTTTTAAACCTAAATTATTATTTACGAAATTGCAAGTTTTTTGAAAGTTTGCCGTAAAATAAAAGAAATATTCCGCAAGTAAGGTGCAAAAATGCACATATCCGCAACAAAGCCAGCCCGCCGACGGTACAACCAGCTCAAAAAACGCAAAAAAGCCCCGCACTCCGGCGAGGCTCCATGTAACAAGGATAAATTTTAAGCCAAGACCTTGCGGCCAGCTTCGACGGCGTCCGCGATGGTCATACCCACGTAATCCTGGGCACTGAACCAGCGCCCGCTCAATTTGTCGTCGAGAAGCACGCTAACGAGGGCTCCAGGAATAACACTTTCCGGAGCGTTCGGCGCATTCGGGCCGCCGAGATCGGTGCGGAGCCACCCCGGGTCCATCACGTTCATCATCACGTCCGTGCCATTGAGCTTGCAGGCAAAATCCTTCACGAACTTGGTGAGCGCCGCCTTCGCACAGGCATAGCCCATCAGTTCAGGCTCGTTCGCGATTCCGCTCGTGGTGAGCTGCATACGGCCAAATCCGCGCTTGATCATGCCCGGCAAGAAGTGGTAGGCTATCTTGACGGGAGCAAAGAAGTTCACCGCCATCGCATGGTGGAAATCATCCATGGTGTTGGTCAGGTAGTCGGTGAAGTAGTGGCTCATGAGGCCCGCATTGTTGAACACGAGATCAATTTGCACGCCAAGCGCATCGATTTCGGCGAGGGCAGCATCAATTTCGGCCTCATTTTCGAGGTTGCAGCCCACAGCCTTCACCTGAACGCCATACGGAGCAAGTTCGGCAATTACCTTTTCGGCATGGCTCTTGTCGCGCCCCTGCAACACAAGGTTTGCACCGAGCTTAGCCATTTCTATTGCGATAAGGCGCCCGACACCGCGGCATCCGCCCGTCACAAGGCACCATTTTCCTTTTACGTCAATCATTGAAGACCCCTTAAGATTCTTTTTTCTCTGGTACTTGAAAAATAATCAAGAAAATCCCTAAAAATGCAATAAAAACGCAAAATTCCGTACACAACCGTAAAAGGTTCTATTCGCGTGTATGTAAATTACAAAAGGTATATTAGAATTAAAATATAATTAAAGATAAACCGCGTACTGTCATTTATTGACACTATTTTTTAAAAATCAATTAGTATCAAAAAAATATCGCATTTTGCAAACTAAAGCATGCACTCATTTCTTTAAGATATTCTTAAAATTTTATGGCGATGAATTATGAGTCAATCCTATTACACGAAGCCATTAGACTTCTTTTAATTTCGATAAGACAGCAGCGGAGCCATACGCAGCGGTCGTTATCCATAGAATCCGGGATTTCAAGGCAATTCATATCCCAAATGGAATGCGGAAAGAAGCAGCCATCTCTCGATACTCTCTCCCAGCTTGCATTGGCGTTGCAAACTAACATGAGTTCACTGATGGAGGAACTGGACCGCATCTACCAGCATCTTCTTTGGCAAAGATATCCAAGACAAGGGCGAAACTCCTCGGAAAATCACGCAAGAAACGCCGCAGAAAACACTAGTCCGAACTTAAACTACATACGCAAAGCAAGAGGATTGCGCAGGCCGTAGCCCTTAACAAAAAGCTTAAAATTTTCTATCTTTTATGGCCATGGAATGGCAGCGCAACATAAAAACTTTGACAACCGACGAGCTCAAAGCTTGGCTTCGTGATGTTGACGAAAAGCCCTATCGCGCTGACCAGATTCAAAAATGGCTATTTTGCCAGCAGGTGCGTTCTTACGACGAAATGGTGAACATTTCCCCGGTTCTCCGCGAAAAAATGGCAAAGCAGTTCTCGCTTTGCGGCCTAAAAGAGGACCAGCGCTCCGTTTCCGTCGATGGGACAGTCAAGTGGCTATTCGCGACCGAAGACGGCCACCATATCGAAACGGTGATGATTCCGGCCAACGGGCGCTATTCCGTTTGCGTTTCGACCCAGGTCGGCTGCGCCATGAACTGCGCATTTTGCCGTACCGCCAAGATGGGGTTCACCAGGAACCTCGAAGCAGGCGAAATTCTCGAAGAAATCATCAACGTGAACTGGTACTTGAAGGATAACGGGTTCCAGAACGAAGAAGGCGGCACAGCCCAGGTGACAAATATCATTTTCATGGGCATGGGCGAACCGCTCAACAACCTGGAAAATGTCCATCGCGTCTGCTGCACGCTCCATAACCAGAAACTTTTTAACATGGGCGCAAAGCGCATGACCGTGAGCACTTCGGGAGTCGTCCCGAAAATCAAGGAACTGGTCGATCGCAATACGCCCTGCTGCCTCGCGGTAAGCCTCAACAGCACGAACAACGAATACCGTTCGTCCGTGATGCCGGTAAACAAGACGTGGCCCATCGAAAAACTTTTGGAAGCGGTTGACGAATACATCCGCCGCACCGATAATTACGTGACGTTCGAGTTCGTGCTCATCCAGAACATCACCTGCACGCCCAAGGCGGCAAAGGAACTCATCCGCATTTGCGCCCCGCGCCGCGTGAAGGTGAACGCCATCGTGCTTAACGACGGCGACGACCCGACGCTGCACCCACCCACCCCCGAAGAGGTGGAAGACTTTCTCGCCGCCGTGCGAGCTGCCGAAATTCAAATAACGATCCGCAATCCACGCGGTAGGGACATCCTTGCCGCCTGTGGACAACTAGCGTACAAAAAGGAAGGTAAAGAATGTTAACGCAAAACCTCCCGGAATTCTGGGACAATCTTTATGCCGAAGGCAAGGACTACTGGAATTTCAAGAAGGCTACCCCCGCCCTGCTTGAATTTTTTAAGCACCCCTCCTGCCCCGCAACCGGCACAGTGCTGATTCCAGGCGCCGGGTTCGGCTACGATGCCGAGGCTTGGGCTTTGCGTGGACACGAAGTTTTGGCCGTGGATTTTGCACCGACCGCAGTCGATGAGCTGGACCATCTAAGCCGCAAGCACAAGAACTTGCGCTCGTTAGACCTCGACCTGTTCACGCTTTCGCCGAAGGACGCCAAGCGTGGCGGCCAGCAGTTCGACATCATTTATGACTACGGCACGTTCTCGGCAATCCACCCGGGCCGCCGCGACGAATTCTTCGAAGTCTGCTACAAGATGATGAAGGACGACGGTGTATTCATCTGCCTTATGTACCCGCTCATGAACGGCAAGACCATGCAGGGCCCTCCGCACTGCATGAGCGAAGGCGAACTCATGGCACGTCTCGGCGGCGTATTCGACATTGTCGAGCGCATCAAGCCCACGAACAGCATTCCGGGCCGCGAAGGCAAGGAAGAGTTCTGGATTATGAAGAAATGCCTGTAGTCTAGAGTCTAGACGAGAGACGACAACCATGCAAGGCGAGCGACGCGGCCAACGCAGTTGGGCATGGCCGAGCCGAATGGTTGGGACAGGAGCTATACGAAACTTGGCAATTTATTGCCTTAGTTGAGTTATCCTCTGTGGGGAGAAGCGATTGTCCAAAGACGAAAGACGAGAGACGACAAATGCGTAAGGCGAGAGTCGAGAGAAAAAACGTCACTCTGGCATCTTTTTAGCAGTCGTGCCCGCCACCAAGCACTTTGATCACTTAGCTCTTTGACGCTTTGCGTCCGCATCTTCGGCTCAATCATGACAGTCCGCAAGCAGCCTGTCGCGACACTCGCCTTGAATGCTACTAGAGCTTACGTGAGCATGGTCCGCGAATGTGGAGGGCATCTTCTTTTTATAGACTTTGAGCTTGTAAAAAATACGCGGTGCACTCCACAGGCTTACCAAATTTTTTTATTTTTTGCCCAGTTTTAAATAAGGATTTTACTATGGCAAACGATTTATGCCCCTGCGGCTCCGGCAAAGCATACTGCGACTGCTGCGAACCTATTATTAAAAAGATGACTCTCGCTCCGACCCCGGAAGCTTTGATGCGTTCCCGCTACACAGCCTACGCCAAGCACGAAATCGCATGGCTCAAGGATTCCCTCGAAGTCACCCAGCGCGACGACTTTGACGAACCGAGCGTGGAAGCATGGAGCCGTGAGTCCGAATGGCTCGGCATCGAAATCAAGCAGACCAAGACCGAAAACGAAAAGAACATCGGTTGGGTCGAATTTGTCGCCCGTTTCAAGCAGGGCAACATTACCCGCAACCACCACGAACTTGGCGAATTCCACAAGGTCGGCGGTGCATGGTTCTTCTATGATGGCCGTGCCGTGAAGCAGGAAACCGTCCGTCACGAAGGCCCGGTTGTCGGACGTAACGACCCGTGCCCGTGCGGTTCTGGCAAGAAGTACAAGAAGTGCTGCGGAGCGAATAAATAGACGAAAGAACGGCTCTACGAGCCTACAGACGAGAGACGAAAGAGGGGGAAAGCCTTCCCCTGGCTCGCACTCCGAAAACTCCGTCGCTCGCCACCCCTTCGCCTAGGGGCTCCGCCCCTAAAACCCCGATAAGCACACCTAAAACCTACAACCTAAAACCTAATACCTAAAAATGTTCAAAGTTTTTGTTGACGGCGAAGCAGGAACCACTGGCCTGCAAATTTTCGAGAGACTTGCCAAACGTAACGATCTCGAAATTCTCAAAATCAATCCGGAACTCCGCAAGGACGTAAACGAACGCCAGAAGATGATTAATGAATCTGACGTGACGTTCCTTTGCCTGCCGGATGCAGCGTCCATGGAAAGCGCCGCCCTCTGCACGAATCCGAACACGCGCATTATCGACGCTTCTACCGCACATCGCGTAAACCCAGCTTGGACATACGGCATGCCGGAACTCTCGGCAGCACAGCGCGAAGCGATTTCCAAGAGCAAGCGCATCGCGAACCCCGGTTGCCACGCCTCGGGCTTTATCCTCGGTGTGTATCCGCTCGTTGCAGCAGGTATCCTCCCGAAGAGTGCAAACCTCGCCGCCTACAGCATCACCGGTTATTCCGGCGGTGGCAAGAAGCTCATTGCCGAATACGAAGCCGCCGAAAACTTGAGCCACAACGCAGGCGAATCCAAGGCCATCATGGCTCCGGCCCCCTACGCGCTCGCGCTCGCCCACAAGCACCTCCCCGAAATGAAGAAGTACTGCGAACTCGAGAACGTTCCGTTCTTTAACCCGGTGCTTGGCCCCTACTACAAGGGCATGGCCGTGACCGTCGCCATCTTCCCGAACATGCTCACGAAGAAGGTCGGACCGCAAGACCTGACCGAAATTCTGGCGAAGCATTACGAAGGCAGCCGCTTCGTGAAGGTGATGCCCTACGAGGCAGCCCCCGTGCTGTTCAACGGTCGCCTCGACCCGACGGTCTGCAACGATACGAACAACGCCCGCATCCAGGTTTTTGGCAACGAAAACATCATGCAGGTGACGACGATTATCGACAACCTGGGCAAAGGCGCCAGCGGCGCCGCTATTCAGAACATGAATATCGCCCTCGGATTGGACGAAGGAATCAGTTTGGTTTAAGCCAAGCCCTTTAAATAATCTTCGACATTTAGATAATTAATATTACCGAGCGCTCCCGCGGGGCCTCGGTATATTATGTTTTTGCTCAAAATCTTGCCGTAGCGGAATTCCGTATCGGCGCATTTCCTAGCATCTAGCAAGTGACGGCATTGTTCCTTGGCGACTTGGTCGCTGTGCTTGATTTCGTAAATTTCACAGCAGGCATTTTTCGAATCAAACACTACCATATCAAATTCGCCGACGGCAAACTGCAGCTGAAAAACCTGCTTATCCGGCCTAGCCATTTTGGTTTCAAGCAATATGATTTCTTCCATCATGCGGCCACGAATCTCATCAAGGATTCGCTTCTCGATGGACATGCGTTCGACTATCGGAACGTTCCTGAACGTTTCGTCAAGCAACAAGCTCTGGATGAGCGCCGACGCCTGAGCGTAACGAAGTCCGGGCTGCGAAAGAACCGTACGTGTCAAACGCGCGTTCAAGTTCGATAAATTAACTACATCGATATCGCACGTGAGGTCCAGCAGGTCCAAATATTCCTTGATTTCGGCGCGGTGAGCCTCGCCTATTCCGACAGATAATTCCGCCTTATCACGTATCTGCAAAAGGTGTTTAAGCCTTTTCGTGACTGCACCAACATCGACCCTATCCAAAACATCCGTGGGCATGAACCTGTCGCGACGCAGATTCTGTGCGGAACGGCTCAAGTCGCCTGATTTGAATTTCCTCGTCAGCACCTCTATTGCAAAGCGATGGTTCACGTCCTCCACGATGCGGTTAATCGCATTCGTCAGTTCCCCTGCATCATAAAGTTCCTGCAACGAGCGGAAATGCCCCTCGTGTTGATAGCACTTCAAGGAATGCTGGATATTTCGGGCAATGGCGGAATCCACATAATCGTCCGCGCTCTCTTTCGTCGCAAAAGTAAACTTGTCCGTATTGTAGTTCGTGCCCCCCATGCTCATGGTGCCACCAAACTCAATAAACTTGTCAATTCCCGCTACGCCAAGGACATTTTCAAATTCACGATATGGGATAAAGGTCGTGTGCAGCAAAATGCAGCGGTCATAAAGCTGTTCGTCTTCCGAAAAGACAAACCCCAGGGAATCCGTCCCCGAAAGGACCACCTTCATGCCACCTGCCGCAAACACATCGGAAAACAGCGCAGCGCCCTCGATAAAATCGCTAAGCATTGTCACTTCGTCTATGAACACATAGCGGTAGCCGAGCGATTCCAGCAACTTGAGGTCGTAATTGACATCAGCAAGGGAATGGCGGGAGCTCAACTGGACAAACGCCGTCCTTGCAAGCATCTCGGCAGGCATCTTGCCCATAAGCTGGCGGACGAGCGTCGTCTTGCCCGTACGGCGAAGCCCATACAGAATCAAGACGCGGTCATTGTTTTCGCTATAGATATAGTCGTGGAGAACGGCAAAGCACTCGCGTTTTTTCCACTTCATTACAGAGGCGAAAAAACGGGGCAGCTGCGCTCCGATTTTCACGTCGGTCTTGAAATTCGGAGTGGCAGAATAAACCGCAACGGGTTCAGCCACCAAGCCCTGCAAAACGCCACGCAGAGAATCCTTCTGCGCACGCTCCGCCGCTATTTTCGCAGCAAGTTCCGCAAACTCCTCGTCTTTTACTCGACGGCTACGCTGCTTACCGTTTTCCGTCCACTGGTAGTAAGCGTAGCGCTTGCCGTTGATTGTCTTGTAGGTGATTCCGCCAATGCTCATAACAACCCACCCTTTTAACTTAAATTTAACTTATTAAGTTAAAAAAGTCAATAGGGCGGAAGAAGGTAACGACGATTATCAAGCAACCAAATCCAATACGCATCAACCGTCAAAAACCTGCACCCCGTCTTGTTGTCAATCACAAACATCGACTTGATGTAATTGAGGATTGTCGTCCCAAGCCGCTGTTTTTTAGCTGAGATATCAACGCCCAAGCGGCATAGCTTGACGGCAGGATAACTTTTTAAGCGTTTTTCGTTCGGGAACCCGCTCTTTTTGCGGAACCGATTGAATTCCGTTTTATCCTTGAAATTGTCCAACGCCCCCCTGTCATTCGCTAGGCTGCAATAGGCAAGTATTTTGCCTGTACCGGAATCAGTACAAGCATAACTCACAGCAAGCAAATGCTTTTGAAATGCAGATGCGCGATTCAGAATGAAATCATCTATATCACGATCACCGCAATTAAAATTTTTGACGGAATAAGACGGTCATATCCGAATAAATGTTGAAATTTCAAAAACAAGGGAGCGACCCCCAGGTCATTTATTTTGTCAACAACCGTTTGCAAGAAACAAAAAAAATTACAAAAAGGCCTCCGCTAAAGGAGATTCCCCATCAAGAGGGGAATGACAAATATGCACTCTTCCCCAAATCACAAAAATTTCTACATTTGGCGCATGTTCTTAGACGAAAAATCCATTGAAGTACGCTCTGGCAGAGGCGGTGACGGCATCTGCAGTTTCCATCGTGAAAAGTTTGTTCCACTCGGCGGGCCCGACGGCGGTGACGGTGGCCGTGGCGGTCATGTCATTTTGCAGGTGAACGAACAATATACGACGCTCCTTGACATGGGCCATACCCGAATTTACAAGGCAAAGAACGGGCAGCCCGGCGGCGCAAAGCGTTGCTCCGGAGCTTCTGCCGACGACCTTATCATCGGCGTTCCTCGCGGAACGATTGTCAAGGACGAGCAGGGGCACATCCTCACGGACTTGACGGAACCGGGCCAGAAGTGGATTGCGGCTCGCGGCGGCAAGGGCGGCATGGGCAACCAGCATTTCGCGACGCCGAAGGTGCAAGCCCCGCGCAAGTGCACTCCGGGCGAAAAGGGCGAAGTCCGCCAGCTGTTTCTGGAACTCAAGCTCATGGCAGACGTGGGTCTCGTGGGTTTCCCGAACGCAGGCAAGTCCAGCCTCGTGAACAAGATTTCCAGCGGACGCCCGAAGGTTGGCGACTATCCGTTTACGACGCTCGAACCGGTGCTCGGCATCGTGCAGGTGAACGGCCACAGCTTTGTGGTTGCCGATATTCCGGGACTTTTGGAAGGCGCCAGTGAAGGCAAGGGCCTTGGCCACCAGTTCCTCAAGCATATCGAACGTACGCATACGCTGCTCTTCGTGATTGACGGTTTTGCAGAAAACGCCTACGAACAGTTCAAGGTGCTTAAAGAAGAACTCAAGGCATTCCACCCGAAGCTGGCCGAAAAGAATTTCGTGGTAGCCCTCAACAAGAGTGACCTCGGCATCGAAAACGCCATCAAGGAGTTCAAGAAACACCGCCAAAAAGTGGTCATCACGTCGGCGGTTACCGGCGAAGGATGCCCCGAATTGCAGCAGGCTTTGGACGATGCTGTGCCCCATATGCACAAAAAAAGCATCGGATGGAGCAAAAAAAGCTAACTGTTGCCAAAAAATATTGTAAATTCATTAACATGAAGGCGACTCAGTCCAACATAACTAAGAAGGAACTCGTTGATGAAATCGCTTCCCAGACTGGATTTACGCAAGTAAAGACCAAAGTCATCGTGGAAGAACTCATCGACGCGATTTCTAATTCTGTTATTGAGGGCAATAACATCGAATTGCGTGGATTCGGTCGCTTCAAGAACAAGCAGCGTAAGGAACGCCGTACCCGGAACCCAAAGACTGGCGAGTTGGTCAATATTCCCGCCAAGACGCGTCCGGTTTTCGAACCGAGCAAGGATCTCGTCGAAAAAATCAACAAGGCTCCTTTCGACTTTGATAATGAGGCTTTTGTCCCTAAAGATGACCAAGAAAGAATCTAGTACGCCCGTTATCCAGAACCGCAAGGCGAACCATCTCTATTTTGTGGATGAGACGTTTGAAGTGGGAATCATGCTTATCGGGTCCGAAGTCAAGTCCATCCGCAACGGCAAATGCACTCTGGGCGAAGCTTGGATAGACATCGACGAAAAAAAGGACGAGCTCTGGCTCGTCGGCGCGCATATCGACGAATACCTTTTCGCAAACCGCTTTAACCATTTCCCCGCACGCAGGAGAAAGCTCCTCGCCCACACGCACGAAATCCAGAAAATGCGCAAGGCGAAGGAATTGAAGGGGTGCACCATCATCCCGCTAAAAATGTACTTTAAGAACCGTATTGCAAAACTCGAAGTAGGAATATGCCGAGGCAAGGATCAACACGACAAGCGACAGGACATCTTAGTCCGCGACGCCAAGATGGAAATGGCTCGCGCCGCCAAGGCCCATCGCTAATTATTGCTTTGCTACTGTTCGCATGTAGCCTCACCCTCGCCGCACCGGCTAGGGTCGATGTGGAGTCTCTTGCGCGGGATACGAAGGGAGCGTTCCACTGGTATCCGGTGCAAAAGACGTTTACGATTGTCGCTCCGCAGGACACATTCAAGTTCGCCGTGGGCATTCCGTACATGACCCGCAACGGCAGTTCAATTGAGCTTTCACAAGCCCCGCAACTCGAAAACGGACACATCTGGATTGCTGAAGACGACGCGAAGAAAGTCACATCGAAGGCCGTGGTAGCAACGCCTGTTGAGACTGCACCAGCCAAACCCGCCGAGGCAAAACCGGCTGAACCCGCAAAACCCGCGGCGCCAGTCGTCGTAAAGCCCAAGCCACCCAAGCAAGAAATTGCAGGCAGCCGCGAAGTCCGCACAATCGTGATTGACCCCGGACACGGAGGCAAGGACCCCGGTGCGCAAGGCAAGAAAGCCAACGAAAAAGACATCGTGCTTGCGGTCGCAAAGCTCTTGCGCAAGAACCTCGCCGACGAAGGCTTCAACGTGAAACTCACCCGCAGCAAGGACGTGTTCATCGAACTGGGCCAACGCGCCAACCTCGCCAACCAGTGGGATGGCGACTTGTTCATCAGCCTGCACTGTAACGCCATCGATGCAAGCGAAGAACGCAAGCGGATTATCCAGGGTTACCAGTTCTACGTGCTGCGAGCCCCGGAAAGCGAAGAAGACAAAGCCATAGCCCGCCGTGAAAACGCGGTCGCCACGCTCTACGGCGAAAAGAACGCCAAGGACGAACTTTCACCGTTAGAATGGTTCAAGCTCGAAGCCCGCCTCGAACAGTACAAACAAACTAGCTACCTGTTTACAGAGAAGCTGCTCGACAGCTTTGAAGACGGAAAAATCAAGCGAATGGGAACAGGTGTTGGCGGTGCAGGATTCATGGTTCTCGTAGGCGCGATGATGCCAGCCGTGCTCATTGAACTTGGCTTCATCAGCAACGAAGAAGACGAAAATTACATGATAACCAGAACAGGCCAGCAGGACCTCGCCGACCGCATTGCAGAAGCCGTGAGCAAGTACAAAGACGCCGTCCACAGCTATCGCGAAACGCTAGGACGGAACTAGACGAGAGAAGCGGAGCCGCAGTTATAAACAACCGACCCCAGCATAAAGCCGGGGGGACATTACGTGACATTACTCAAGAAGACATGTTCAACGTTATGGATTCTATCGCGGCGGCTTCGCCTTGCTCCAGAATGACTATTCCCTAACCTCTAATTTGCAGCTTTTACGTTCTTGGATATAAGGTCAAGAGCCTCAGCCAAAATCATACCGCGAATTTTCAAATAATTTTCAGTCTTCGAAGGAGTTCCATCTTCGCAGGTCTTGAATTTGGCGATATAGCCGCTAAACCAATAACTGCTTTTTTCCTTCAAAAGCCAATCATCCGATGTATAATCAACAGGGAGATAAGGCGAGAACGGCCCCTTCAAAGTTTTCTTTTCATTGTCCAGAAGACTTTCTAAATATTCCTTGCCTTTTTCGGTCAAAGTAGAATCTTCTTCGAGCTGTTTGGAAAGTTTTTCGTACAAAGTCGTCTGCACATCGGCAAGAACATCCGTAAACAAAGCAAATTCACTCTGCGGACAATTTTTTACCAAATCTTCAGGGAAAACTCCATGAGCTTCATTGTATTCATCTTCACTTCCATAAATAAGATTTCCATCGATTTTATAGCTCTTGAATAAACTACCGTTAGAGCATTTAATCATGGGGGCATCATAAAAAGCAGATGGATAACAAACAGGAGTTACAATTCCATAAACAGGCTCAGGTTCTCGAATCGCACCGCACGATTGAAGCTTGTTTTCCCATTCCGTCAAAATTTTTTGAGACAAAGACTTTTCAGCCCCTAACCAAATCTTATAATCATCGCAGGTAAAAGCACGCGTATCTTCAGGGCAATTGCTACGTTTA
Source organism: Fibrobacter sp. (assembly GCA_017965445.1). GTDB lineage: Bacteria > Fibrobacterota > Fibrobacteria > Fibrobacterales > Fibrobacteraceae > Fibrobacter. The sequence continues at coordinate 48,111 of JAGCPZ010000026.1, forward strand.
TACGTACTATCCTTGCAAGTCACGGACGGGTCTTTCGCCAAAACATAGCTTGCAGCACTAGCAGAACTTGCGACTTCGGCAGAACTGATTGCCGCAGCCTCCGAAGAACTTGCAGGAGAAACATCAGCAGAACTTGGCGGTGGTGCAGCTTCCGACGAGCTAGATTCGAGCGTAGCAGACGAACTTGCAGGTTCTGCACTTGGACTAGAGCCATTTACATCCGATGATGATTCAGGATTAATTGATTGCGGTCCCAATGTCGCCATAGCATCAGAATTAGAATCCGAGCAACTCGTCCAGAAAAGCGATGCGACAGTCAAGCAGCTTAAGCGCCAAAATTTGCGAATATTCATAAGATCCTCCTTTTTTCTTTCAATATATAATTTATCATCAAATTCGGATTAATAGTACATTTATTTCAAATAAAAGTGTTGACAATATGTCATTGGTTGTTTTTCCAACCCAACGGATAATAGGTTTCGAGATCTACATCTATAAACACATAAAGGCATTCATCGTAAATCGAATTATACATTTTCTGATAACGTTCTGTCATTATAGGAATGCCGTCTTCACAAGTTTTTGTTTTAGCAATATAACCATCAAACCAAAATTCGGACATCCATCGCAATTCTGAAACAGCATAATCATCATCTCCAGACAAATAAGGAGAATACCTTCCATTCAAGGTTTTCTTTTCATGATCCAAAAGTTCATCTAAATACCTTTTGTCTCTTTCATTCATATTCGGAAAATCTTCAAGCAATTTGGCAAATTTTTCATACAACACTTTCTGAACATCTGCAAGGATATCTAAAAACAATGCAAACTCGTCTTGTTTGCAAGACTTCACTAAATAGCTTATTCCATGAGCCTCATCGTATTCATCCTCATTTGCATAAATAAGATTACCCTCAAGCTTATACTTTGCATAAGTGCTACCGTCTGAGCATTTAAAGATGTGCTCTGTATGAGGTTTTGCGCAAGCCGGCGTATCCACAGGACCGTAAAGAACTTCTATTGGCAACAAAATTGCACCACACGACTGAAGCCCATCTTCCCATGCCGCCAAAATTCTTGCAGAAATAGTCGAATCCTTACCCAGATACTCTTTGTATTCGTCACAAGAATATCTTTTTTCAGAGAAATCGCAATTGTGCGAAGTAAATGAGCTATCCATGCAAGCCACGGACGTATCGCGAGCCAAGGCATAGAGTGGAACGCGAGACGAACTGGAAGCTATTGAAGAGTTTGAATTATTTGAAGAGCTGATCCCGCTAGATGAACTTTGTGACGCTACGATTTCAGATGAACTCGATTCAGGCGCGGCAGCAGAACTCGAAGATTCATTACTGAAACCTCCCCCATTTGCATCGGACGACGAATCAGGATTTGCGGACAATGTGATAGGAAATTGAGGATTCGATTCCGTGCAACTAGCCCAGAAAAGCGATGCGACAGTTAAACAACTTAAGCGCCAAAACTTACGGATGTTCATAAGCCCTCCTTTTCCTTCAATATATAATTTATCTCAAAAAAATTTAAAATTTGGTTATTATTTTTTCAAAACGGAGAAACAAAAAACCGACTGCTTTTTAGGCAATCGGCTTTTAAAGGCATTGAGCATTGAGCCATGAGCACGCTCACCTTACGGTTCGCTTTGAGCTATGAGTATTGTAGCAACACTCTTAGCAAAGCCTCAAAGGCTCGCAAGAGCCGAGCTCACCCCTCAAAGGGCGTAGCCCGACCTCAAACCTACTCTGCGTCCATGTCGGCTTCGTCGATTTCGGCGTTGTGATAGACTTCTTGGACATCGTCGTGGTCTTCGAACTTGTCGATGAGCTTGAGGAGCTTCACAGCGTCGTCGTGACCGAGCTTGACCGGGTCATTCGGAACGTAGCCGAGTTCAGCGCTCATCATTTCGATGCCTGCGGCTTCGAGAGCCTTGGAAACAGCGTCGAAAGCTTCCGGAGAAGTAGAGATTTCATGAACGCCGTCTTCGGTGCTCATGTCTTCGGCACCCGCTTCGAGCACGAGGTCCATCACCTGGTCTTCCGGATACTTTTCAGCATCGACGACAATCACGCCCTTGTAGGTGAAAGCCCAAGAAACGGAACCGGATTCACCCATGGAGCCGTTGTTCTTGTTGAAGATGTTGCGGATTTCGGCAACCGTACGGACCTTGTTGTCGGTCATGCACTGCACCATGATGGCGATGCCGGCCGGGCCGCGTCCTTCGTACAGCGGTTCCGTCATTTCGGTACCGGAGTTGGCACCCGTACCCTTGGCAATAGCACTTTCGATGTTCTTGGTCGGCAAGCTCTGGCTCTTGGACTTGAGGATTGCAGCACGGAGACGCGGGTTAGCGTCTGGGTTGCCGCCGCCGAGCTTAGCAGCGATAGAAATTTCCTTAATAAGTTTGTTCCAAGCCTTGGCGCGAGCGACGTCGGTTTTGGCTTTCTTGCGTTTGGTGGTGGCCCATTTGGAGTGACCGGACATAATTTACCTCTAGGTGGTTTTTGATAAAATTTAAAAAATTTCTACTTCTTGTTCATCTTGCAGAGGCGCCTCTGCTTCACGGTGAGCTTGCGGCTATTGCAATCAAGATCGTCGTTCCTTGTCGATTTGAACAACACCTTGTCGCTACTTGGTCTAGCCGGGCGCGCCGCAGCCTGACGAGCACGCTTCTCTTCCAGGCGCTTTTCACGCATCGTGACCAGCTTCGCCTTGTCTATGGGAACAGCCGAAGCCTTGGTAATTTCGCGTTCATACTTACCGTTCCAGATTTTGCCCAAGAGCGAACCGGACTGGAGAGCATCATCCAAAATGCTCTGTGCCCAGCTATCGTTTGCAGGCGGCAAAAGCTTGAACGACAAGTTACGAATACTAGTCGGTTCCTCGTCATAGTAAAGCATCATATCGAAGAAGCCCACGTTGTATTCATCGCCATCGGAACCGGCAGCAATCTTGTCCGGTATGTAGGCAAGCACAGCGTAGAGCGCTCTGTCGAAAAGAGCCGTAATAAGGACGTCGGAATCTCCACCAGGAGCCAGCACCTCGCCTTCCGCAACAAAAGCCCACGGGGCCACATCGACCTTGAGCCTAAACTTGTGGAAACCGTGTTCGGCCTTCTTGAGCTTAATAAGAGCACCGGCAAAAGCCTGAAATCCCGGCTTGATGGAGCCTTCCTGCGCAAACACTAACGTACAAGCGAGGAAGATTACCGTTAGAATTTTTTTCATTACCTCATCCACTCCATTAACTTATTCTTAATTCTTGAAGAAGAGCGCCTTTGCAGCTTCGAACATCGGATCCTTTTCGTCCGGGTTGCGGCATTCCGTATAAATACGGACCTTCGGTTCCGTACCCGACGGACGCACCAGCATCCAGGAATCGTCGTCGAAGATGACCTTCACGCCGTCGAGCGTGAGGAGCTGTTTTACAGTCTTTTCGTTTGCACCGACCATGACCTTGGCACCCGGCTTCGCGATATCGGCAATAGCATCAACCTTCGCTTTGAGCGGAGCGCCCACGAGGGACTTATCGACTTCGAAACCGGAACGCGTCGGATAGAAGCGGCCGTATTCTTCGTACAAAGCATCGAGATATTCGCCGAGATTCTTGCCCGTCGTCGCGAGGATTTCGAGAGCCATGAGGAGACCGAACTGGGCATCCTTTTCCAGCGTGTTGTTGAGGCCGGAGATACCGTCGGATTCTTCGAACGCCACAAGAGCCTTCTGCTTGGCGTTGCGACTGAGCCACGGGCGGAAGTTCTTGAAGCCCACCGGAGTTTCCATCACAGGCACGCCGAGCTTTTCGGCAATGATGTTCACGAAGTTGGACGTCGCGACAGACTTCGCCACACAGCCCTGTTCCTTGCGCCAGGTCGCCATGTAGTGGAACGCGATTGCGCCGAACTGGTTCATGTCGATTTCGCGAGTACCATCGTAGAAACGGATACGGTCACCATCCGGGTCGAAGATGCAGCCCAGGCGGAACCAGGACTTGCTCTCGTCCAAGACCTTGCGGACCTTTTCCAAATTCTTGCTGGACGGTTCCGGAGCGATGCCACCGAACAAAGAATCGTCTTCATTGCGGAGCGTGATAAGGCATTCCGGATTGTCGAGGAGAGCAGCCGGACGGCGACGCGTGGAACCATGCACGTGGTCGCACACAAGCGTGAGGCGACCCTTCTTGATAAAGTCCTTGATGCGGTCGAACTTGATGGTGCCCTGCTTTACGAGGAATTCCTTGTAAATCTTGAGAGAGTCGATGATTTCCCAGTCAACCTTGGAGACCGGTTCGAACTTCCAGGTGGCCATCATCTCGTTAGAAAGCTTCGTGATGACGTTCGTGATTTCCGGACCCGCAGGACCGCCGTCGGCCGGATTGAACTTGATGCCGTTATAGTGGCTCGGGTTGTGGCTCGGAGTCATATTGATGGAGCAAGCGGCGCCGAGCATCTCGATTGCAGCGGAGAATTCCGGAGTCGGCATTTCGCCACCGTAATAGACCTTCACGCCAGCTTTGGCAAACTGGTCCGCGACGGCTTCGCAGAATTCGTGACCCAACAAGCGGTTATCGTGGCCTACGACCACGCCCTTCTTCTGGAGTTCGGCAAAGTCCTTCACGCCGAGAGATTCAAACAATTCCGGAGTCGCCTCGCGATACATGCGAACGATCGCCGCACCCACGACCTGGAGATTGCGAAGAGTGAACTCAGAGCCGATTTCGCCACGCCAGCCCGAAGTACCAAAACTCACCTTAGCCGGGTCTTGAGAAGTCAGAGCGACTTGCTTCACTTGTTCAACCAGATTCATGTCCGTAGCGGGGTTGAATTCCGGGGCCTGAATCTTTTTCCAAATCTGGGTAATGTTTTCCATAACGGTTCCTGTATTTAAGTTTTAACGACGAAAATTTAGAAAAAAATGAAAAATTTGACACGGGACCAACAACGTGGTTCCATATATTGTATCACTTTTTTCGCGACAGGAACTAGCGTTACAAATAACGTTTTACTTTTTGCTGTAATAACCCTTGCCGTAATAACCACCACCATAGTACCCGTACCCATAGCCGTAATGGCCTGGTTCGTATTCACAGTGGTTCATGACAAAGGCGCAAGGTTTGTCGGCATACCGGTGCAAATTCGAGATACTTTCCTTAATCTGGCTCACAGAATCCGTTCCGTAATGCACAACCATCAAGGCAAAATCCACCAACGGGTAAATCAACTCGGCATCGGTCACCAAGCTTACCGGCGGGGTATCTACCAAGATCATGTCGTATTCCGCCTTCATCTCGGCAAGTATGCCCTTGAACTTGTCATGGCGCAAAAGTTCGCTGGGCGACATCAAGCGTTTGCCGCAACCCAACACAAAAAGATTTTCAAGTCTAGTGTCTGCCACAGCCTCGCGCCAAGGAAGCTTGCCCGACAATATTTCGGTAAGGCCTGCATGCTTGGAACTACGAATAACCCCCTTGCGCATGTCGGCATCTATCAGGAGCACGCGCTTGCCGTTCATGGCATACACCGCCGCCAGATTCTTAGACACAAAACTTTTGCCCACACCCGGCACCAACCCGCATACCATGACCACGTTATGCTCTCCGGAAAGCGAAAAATCAAGAGCCGTCTGCAACGTACGGAAAGCCTCGCACGCCTGGTCGTTCGGCGCCGATTCAACCAAGGTCTGCTTATGGTGCTTGTCATTCAAAATGCGATTTTTCGATTCCGGAATCTTGGCATACACGCTCACGTCGGTCGCATGTTCCAGTTCCTGCGAGCTACGCACACCATTACGCATCATGCGACGCAAGAATACGATTAACACACCAACCATAAAGCTTGCCGCAATGCTGCATATCAAAATATTCATCTTCTTGGGCTTGCTCGGTTTCGGTTCAATCTGCGCAAAATCGACAACGCGCACATTCCCCACCTCACCAGCGCGCACCACGCGCAACTGCTGGATGTTGTTCAGCATAGTGGTGTATTGAGAATTGTTGACCGCCACATTCTCTTGCAAGCGGATAAGTTCCTGTTGAGTGGTAGGCATCGATTCCGCATTTTTTCTAAGGCGGCTCAGTTCACCGCGCAAGCGGTTTTGCTGTTTTACAATCGTCTGCACCGAGGGGTGTTCTTCTTTAAACAAGCGGGTCACCTGCTGGCGCTGCTGTTCCAACTGGAGCAACTGGCGCTGCAAGTCCATTTCTTTGTCCAAATGAGCGCGAGTTTCACCCGTCATATCGACAGAACCAATATGGTGGCGATAGTCCGACAAAATCTTTTCGGAGCTATCCAGCTTTGCCTTAATAGCCGGCAACTGCGATTCCAGGAATTCCAAAGTTTTTGCGGCATCGGCACTACGCATTTCCACATTCTGGCGCACGTAGGTATTTGCAATCGTATTCAAAATCGAAGCGGCCCGGTCGGCATAGCGGTGCGAATAAGAAACGCCAATCACACCCGTCTGCTTCCCCTTTTCGGCCACCTTCAAGGATTTCGCAAGTTTTCGAACCGCAAGCAGAGGATTCAACTGACTTATCCTGAATTTTTCTCCCACCGACGCCTTACGAATACGGTCCACACGAATCTGCAAGGTATCACCTTCGTAGGGAGCCCTGAGCAATTCGCCCACATTTCCTTCAACCAGTTTGGATTCATCTTCAGAATAGACAGCGTAAGTGTTTTCTCCCGTTACGACGGCATACCATTTTTCGCTACGAGCCTCTTTCGGGATAAACAGATAGCCGATATCCATGCGGCCTTCCCGGTGCAACATGCGATTCAGAGCACTCACCGGAGTGGCCGAATAATCCAAGTGTTCTTCAGCCACCACAAAACTCAGAACCAAGCGACTCTTGATAAGTTCGATTTCAGCATCGGCCGGGCTAGCCACATCAAGAATGGCACCCATCTCGCCCATTGCACGGTTTGCAGCCTTGTTCCCTTTAGGGTCAATCTGCAACATGGCATCACTGGTAAACTGCGGACGAATCCATTGGCCAATCCCCAAACCTATAACAGCCCCCGCCAAAATAAACAGCAGCAAGAAATAGCGGCGTTTCCACAAAATAAAAAGGGCGTCCAGCAATGTAATCGAATTATTGACGGCAGACTGCTGCCCCCCTGCGACATTAGTCTGTTGTTCGTTATCAGCCATTAGTATCTCCAAATTTTAGCACAAATATAAAAAAATTCGCCCCCCATAAAAGCCACGCTATTGAATTTATTCCATTTATCGGTAAATAATATTACGAGATTTTGTACAAAAAAAGAGTCAATACAGTTCAGGGGCGGGCTCTCGCGGCAATTCCTTACTTGAAATAGTCCTGTTCGACCTTGTTCAACATCGGGCAAACTTGCCCCGCACGCAAAACAAATGCCATCGAAATTTCGCTCAGGAAACCTATAGGCACAAACACACCCTTATCCATGTTTTCTAGGAAAACATTCTCATCTATCGCAAAAACTTGCGCACAATCCACATAGGAATCGTGATGAAGGAAATCGTTCTCGCGTTTTAGAATTCTAGGCTGAGATTCTTCCGGTTTGAAACGAAAACGCTCCGAATTGATGGAGCAGCACACCACCAGCGACTCGGTCTTCTTGACAACCAGCAAATACTTGCCGTGGTCCGTCCTTATGACAGAATTTACTTCCGAATGGACCACCGCACCGCGCTCAGAATACAAGCGCCCCGTTAATTCCTTAGGCAAGTCCATAATTAAAGAGCCTGCCTGAAGAGAATATCGTCTTTTACGTATTCGCGGAGTTCGCTGTCCGCACCAATCTCATCAAGGATTTCATCTATCCTGATAGACGTATTCATGCCCGCATTCCGAGCCGAATTCCAGGCATGTTTGTGGGACAACTGGGTCAATTCGTCGAATGACTTGTCTTTGTACAAATTAAGCGAGTAGGTCAGGGCCTCGACATCGGTCTCCGAAAGGTAATCCGCATTGACACTCTTCAGCGGCACCACGAAGCCCTTCTCGTTTCCGCGGTCGAAACGCCGGAAGGCATCGCCCTCCGACGGGTCCGGCTTCATCTCGTCGTACAAGACAGACGGCACAGGTCCATTGTTCATGGCGATATACGTGTCGCCAGTGACGGTCCTGCCGTATTTTTTCAGGTGGTACAAGTCCGCAAACCACAAGATTTTGAAAATCTTGTGCAAGCGACACTGATCCTCGGGCAACCTCGTGGCGACCCACAAGGCGGCATTGATCAGGACATCCTTGCCGAACAATGGTTTAAATGCGGACATGCGATTCCTTTCCCCTAAAAATATGAAATTTCAACATTCGAGTCAACCCCCTCTATTGGACCTAAGTCGGTTTTGTTCAAGGATTTATGAACAAATTTTGCACATAATGCACATTTGTTCACTATTAAATATACACAAACAGATTCGGTTTGTCAATAGGTCTAAGAGATTTTTTTCGACTAATTAAATAATTACGGGCGTTCCCCGGCGTGGCCGGGGGCGGGCTCTCGCGGCAAGAAACCGTGGCGTCACCCCACGGTTCCCTCGCCTAGAGGGCCGAGCGCGGGATACGAGCGGCCCTCCCGGCAATTCGGGCTTCGATCTCCCCAAAGGGGACCATAGCCACTAAGCAGCAAAGCTGCAAGTGGCTGGAGGCCTAACGCAGAAAGCGGGAAAAAAGATGCTCTATTGCGAGTGGCTGGAGGCCCAACTTAATCGCAAGAAAGGCAATTGTTGCATTAGCGACTTGAAACTGCCTAGATTATAAAAGCAATTTCTTGACGACTTCCCAGTGACCGCCCCTATCGGGACCAATACGTTTGACAAGCCCCATTTCAACAAGTTTTTTCAAGTTTTTAGCGACATTGGCGCGGTTAATCCCAACAACCTGTGCAATTCCCTCCTGCGACGCAGAGGGGTTTTGCTCTATAGCGGAAAGAATCTTCCTTTGATTTTCTGTAATATTTTCTGTATCTTTTTCTGTATCTTTTTCTGTATCCTTTTCTGTATCCCTGTCAACAGTTTTCCACACGGTCACACGTATTCCGCAACCAATTTCCTCAATCCTGGGAACAGGTAAACCGGCCTCTTGGAACAGCCCTATAACGCGAGTAACACCGGAACCGTACTTTTCAATCTCGCCCAACATATTGAAGTGGTTTGCAATCGCCTTATTCCGAAGAGTGGACAAGTAATTTCCCGAATTCAAATCGTCAGGAGTCATCCCATCCATCAGTTTTCCCGGATTGAAAAACTCTATACGATCATCAAAAATTTTGACGCACGATTCCGATGCCGAACGATAATCCCTGTGAACAATCATGTTCAAGATTATTTCCCTGATGGCCTTTAGCGGATAATCCCAAACAAGATCATTTTCAAGCTTGTCGCTTATGACGACCTGACAATTGATGTGCTTTTTCACGAACTCATAAATTTCTTCTACCTGGCTCACCAAATCGCCATGGGCTTCGCCCCTGTCCTTGATTATTGTCGGGGACTGAAAAAAGCCCATCTGCACAGCCGTGTTTACATGCCAATCCTTTGCGAAAAGCATTTCGGCAGCAAAAGTAAGTTTTCCTTCCCGCAGCAATCGATTCTTGCGCAAAAAATCAAGGGGATCCTTGGAGATATGATACCCTCGCTCGTTGATACGCCGAATACTCTGCACGACCTTTTTGAGGGAGATGTCGTCCATCGAACCGGAATCGTCAAGTACAAAATCCCAGCTAGAATTCTGAGTGCGCAACGTGCAATCCCCAATCTCAATCGGGCTCATCGCATGAACACTGTTCTCGTGCCGAATAAAGTAGCGTCCCTGCACCGCCACCGGCTTTATCGGGCTTTCCTTGACATTTATCGCAACAAGCGTCTTCCCTTTGTACTTTACGACTTCAACATCGGGGACCTGCACAGGCTCCGTAGCCCAACAAAGATGACACCTCCGTGCTTGTTGGCAAACGCGCCCACAGCCTCGATAACCTCTTGATTGAAAGAGGATTTGAATTCCACTGTAGAGGATTCGCCAGCCTTGATTACCGATTCGTACCGCATTCACGACCTACACATTTGTTCACTATTAAATATACACAAACGCGGGGCAGATGTCAATAGCCGCGGCAAAAAAAGTTAATTAAGCAACCTATTGTTGACATCAAGGAATCACCGGCGGCCCTCCCAGCCCTTCGGGCTTCGATCCCTAACGCGGGACGCGGGAAAAAACTACCCAACGTTAATTTCAAGCAATCCATTTAAATCAGCCGACTTGCAGGATTGAGCAATATCAGACAAATCACCAATTTCAAGAGTTACATGCTTATCAACAGCGTCCTTTTTTCGTAATAAAAAGCGAAACTCTCTTTGATACGAGAACTCTCTTCTTTTTTGGAACGCAATTTTGGGGTATTCATCCAAAACTTTATCCTTGGCGAAATCGTAATAATCCACAGGGCCCATGGCAAAATCAAGATTCTCTTTCAAGGCGGCCTTTTTCAATCTTTCAACAAATAATTCCATACGCGGAATCGCAACCGCATATTCGCCATAATTAATCATTTTTTCAGAAAACAATACGTCCCGTTTCAAATCATCCAAAGAAGCGTACTGCTTTTGCGAATCAAATCTAATCGTCGAAAAGCACATTATATAGCTTTTCAAGACATCATCATTATAACAAATTGACACAGGTCCAGCTAGATCTTTCAATTCCTGCCGACCAAAGAAAACTTTTATTGAAATAGGCTGAAATATTTTGCAACATTCATAAGGATCGTTTTGTTTAAAACTATCAGATGCTTCCGCTCTCCGAAAATAATTCAAAGAATTAAAGTGCAGATGACCCTTTAAAAAATCATCGCGATACTTTTCACAACTGAAGAACTTGAATAAACCTCTACACATTTTAATCTCCATATTCTTAATCCGCCCTAGAAAAATCGGATGTTTTATATTCACTATATTCCACCACAAAGGGGCGGGCGGGTGGGTAGATTTCGCCCTCATCAAAGGAGATTCCCGCCTTGATGGCCATGTGCGCTAAAGAGCCTTACTCTAAGTGCTGTCTGCCCGGGTCAAGCTGGGAAAGACATACTAATTAATGACAAAAGCTACTACAGGGCAATTCCTTCTTTTTCAGACGAAAGCAGCATCAAATCGAAATACATCATACGGGTGTGCAACTTTTCCGCAGAATCAATGTTTCGATATACACACTCCTGCTGTTCCGAAGAAAACATATATTTGAAACCATTGCGCTCGTAAAAAGACAAAGGGACCGGCTGGTTATACGCATCGACAACCAGATAGCGGCACCCCGTCTTGTTGTCCGGATCCACAAACCACTGCTTGATGTAATCTAGCAGCTCACTACCGACATGTCGCTTCTTATAAGCAGAATTTACACCAAGGCGACCAATCAGTACCGCAGGATAAATCAAATCACGTTTTTCCCACGGAAGATTCCTGCCTATGGATTTTTTGCGAGCATTAGGCAAGTAATTCGTGAAAATACTCGCATTAGATACAGTAAATGCACAAACGAGATCCTTCAAAGAAAGGGTATCAACAAAAGCGTAGGTTTTTCCCATCAACTGCTGGCTGTACCTGACGGCATCGTTGACGAAAAAAGCATCAAGGTCCTCGTTACCACAGGAAAAGGCTTCGCAACAATTGAGAACCGCCGGCGTGAGGACCGTTCGAATACAACGAGATTCTAGAAAGGCCATTTTCCTTCGGCCCTCAGCTTAGCAATTCGCGCGGCATTACGCATATCAAAACCACTCCACTCGGCATGCTGTCGGGTGAAGTCGATGGAACCGCGGCTCCGTTCTGCCTCTTCCGCGTTCTTCACGAAGGATTCGGCAGCCATTCCCGTCAAAATCGGGATATTGCTTATTGCAAGGGCCATAATTATCTCCTAATATACAATTTTCAAGTTTAACTTGCAATGACTACACATTTATACACCAACAAATATACATCCTATTTTTGACACAAAGTGTCAAAAAAGCGCATTTTAAAGAAAAACGCCCCTGTCAGCTACCCATTTTTGCAGTAAACGATTTGGCTTGCAATGGTCGCGGCGTCTCCCCTTGCAGCCATTCTGCGCTTGCAAAAACAACCCCATCTTGTAGCCGTTCTTCTCGGCGGTCTTGATGAGGGCCTTCACATCCTCGGGCCTTTTAGACTGATGCGGGTCGCGAGCATGGAGTTCGCGGCATACTTGATCATCTCGGCGCTCGGGATGTCGGTGAAAATCACGCGGAACTTGTTGAGCATCATCGGGCGGTAGACTGAACTTACAGGCATTCCCTGCTGCGCAGGGGCGGGCTCTCGCGGCACGAAGTTTTCACTTCGTTTCTTCAATCGTTTTCGCCTCATTCAGGAACTTGTCAAAATCGCTCTTAAACAGTTTGTCCTGGACAAAGCGGTATTTTTCGAATTCACTTTCGGCAAAAGCCTTTGCAATTTCAGCCGACACCCGACCCTTGTCTGTCAGAATCTCCACCTCGTTGAAATCCAGGAACTTGTTGAGGCGAAGCGCCCAATCTTCCATCGTCATGGGAATCTGCCGTTTCGCCTGAAATTCCGCATAGTCAAGGTACATTGTCACGAATCGTTCCAGTTGATGCAATTCATCCTTTGAAAGGTAGTTCTTCGCAATGCTGACATCCGACTTCTCGATTTTCCCGTCAGGCGCCTTGCGCCAGGTCGTCAAGCCCATGTGCGTCTTTTTCGCATCGGCGCGTTCCATAATGAGTTCGGCAGCCGTATGCCGGTGGATAGCCCAG
>JAGCPZ010000027.1 GCA_017965445.1 Fibrobacter sp.
ACCTACGAGGTAAAAATGCCTAAAATGAAAACTCACAGCGGTGCTCAGAAGCGCTTCCGCGTGACTGGTTCCGGCCATGTCAAGTTCAAGCGCGCTGGTATGCGCCACATTCAAGCCAAGATGACCACTAAGCGTAAGCGCAACCTTCGTAAGGGTGCACTTGTTAAGAAGGTCGATACCTATCACGTCAAGCGTCTGCTTGTAGTAGCATAAGGAGAGTAAGAATGCCACGCGCAAAAACTAGAGTTCCTTCCCGCGAACGCCGCAAAAAAATCCTCAAGGCCGCCAAGGGTTACTATGGCCGCCGCAAGTCGAACCTTCGTCTTGCTATCGAAGCCGTTGCCCACGCTGGTCAGTATGCCTATGCACACCGCCGCGACAAGAAGGGTGATTTCCGCTCTCTGTGGATCACTCGCTTGAACGCTGCTGTTCGTGAATTTGGCATCAGCTATAGCCAGTTCATTTACAAGCTTTCCAAGGCTAACATCAACATGAACCGCAAGGTTCTCGCTGACTTGGCCGTCGCCGATCCGGCAGCTTTCGCCAAGGTCGTCGAAATCGTGAAGGCTGCTTAAGTCCTGACTAAGCGAAAACGCGAGAAATTCGCCCTGCTCCTTGCGAGTGGGGCGTTTTTACATTTAAGGCGATGGCCAAGTGTGAGCCGGAGTCGCCAGGCGTAAGCTGGCGATGTAGGCGAGAGCATGCGAATAGTCGGAGTCTCGTTTTTTGATCAATGAGCATGCGGTCGTGTCCCGCCGTTGCCGATCCGGCAGCTTTCGCCAAGGTCGTGGAAATTGTGAAGGCTGCTTAATTTAGACGCAAGTCTAAATTCGCTTTAGCACTAAACGCGAGAAATTGCGCCCCGCCCGAAAAGGCGGGGTGCTTTTTTGTGCGATTGAACGACGAATGCGTAGATTGCTTCGTCGGAACCCTCCTCGCAATGACGTGAACGCGTTGGCTAGCGATAACGTAAACATGTCGGCTCGCAATGACGTACAAGGTTGCGTGGTGGCATCTTTTGTCCTAACCACCAACCACTGACTTAGAACAAATCCACGTCGAGGACGGTCTTCTTTTTGCTCTTGGGCTCGACGACAGCGATGGAGTATTTTGCTGTGTTGAACAAACGATTGATTGTTTCGAGGACTTCGTCTTCGGTGATGGCGCGGATTTTCTTTTCGACGTCTTCCATCGTGTGGAACTCGCCGAGGTGGAGCGTCTGTTCTGCCATGCGCAGCACGCGTTTTTCGGGACTGTCGGCGCCGAGGTGGAGCCCGCCAAGGATGTTCGTCTTGGTGCGTTCGAATTCGTCTTTGATGAACCCGTGGCGCAGGAATTTTTTGACTTCGGCGACGGAGAGCGCAAGCGCGGTCTTGAGCTGATGCGGTTCCGTGGCGAGGGATACGCCCCAATCGACGCAGTCCCTGTAAAGGTCGGCTGTGGAATACACGGAGTAGGCGAGGCCTTTGTCTTCGCGGATTTTCTGGAACAGGCGGCTTGCCATGCCCGCACCCATGGCGACGTTGAAAAGTGAAAATGCGCAACGATCGCGGTCGCTCATGAACGATCGGTCAAAGCTCAGTCCCCAAAACAGGTTGGATTGCGCGATGTCGCTTTTTTGCACGACTTTCACGCTTTGGTTGGATTTATAAATGTCTTGCGGTTGGGTGCCGTTAATTTTCTTTTGTTTGAATTTTTCTGTACAAAGTTCTACGAGTTCTTCGTGGTGGACTTTGCCTGCGGCGCAGACATACAGCGGGATTTCGTCGGTGACTTGACGCCCGTATTTGAGCATCTGCTTGCGCGTGAGCGACTGGACTTGCTTGACGTTTCCGGTGATGGCGTGCGCGATGCCGCAACCTTTAAAATGGATGGCGTTGAAGATGTCGCCTACGAGCTCTTCGGGGATGTCGTCGTAGCTGTGGACTTCCTCGATGATGACGTGGCGTTCCTTCTCCATTTCTTTTTTGTCGAAACGCGGGTGCATGAGCATGTCGGAGATGACGTCGATGGCGAGTTTCATGTCGCCGCTTTCGACTTGCGCGTAAAAGCCGGTCTCTTGGCGGGTCGTGTAGGCTTCGAGGTTTCCGCCGCGGTCTTCGATGGCGTGTGCTATTTCGAGTGCGGTGCGGTTTTCGGTTCCCTTGAAAACGAGGTGCTCGTAAAAGTGGCTGAGCCCGAATTCATCTTGGGCTTCGTGGCGGCTCCCGCGTGGAATCCAGACGCCGACTGCCGCGGAGTAGGCGTGCGGCATGTAGTCCGTTAAAATGGTGATTCCGTTTTCGAGAACTGTCTTTTTTATAGTTTGCTTCATTTTTTGTAAATCGACGCGTCGGAAGGGAGCTGAAAGTTGCGTTCGCGGCTAACAACGATAGAAAATATTGGGTAAAATTGTCATAAAAAAACACGTTTTGAGCACCCTTTTATTATTGTGTAAATTTTTCTAAATTTGCGTCCCGGCGGAACGCATGTTCGCCGCAAAAAGGCTCAAAGGAGAGTATATGGGAAAAGATTTGAAGGAAATGGCACTTGAATACCATTCCATGGGCAAGCCGGGTAAGATTGAAATTGTGCCCACCAAGCCGCATAGCACGCAAACGGACTTGGGGCATGCTTACACTCCGGGCGTTGCGGCCCCGTGCCTTGAAATTGAAAAAGACAACAATCTCGCTTACGAATACACGGGCAAGGGCAACCTCGTCGCGGTGATTAGCAACGGTACTGCGGTTCTTGGCCTCGGCGATATTGGCGCTTTGGCGGGCAAGCCGGTGATGGAAGGCAAGGCTTTGCTCTTCAAAATTTACGCCGGAATTGACGTGTTCGATATCGAAATCAACGAGAAGGACCCGAAGAAGTTCATCGAAATCGTGAAGGGAATCGCCCCGACATTCGGCGGCATCAACCTCGAAGACATCAAGGCCCCGGAATGCTTTGAAATCGAAGACACGCTCAAGGCGGAACTCGATATTCCTGTGATGCACGATGACCAGCACGGAACGGCCATCATTTCTTCCGCTGGACTTTTGAACGCTATCGAAGTTGCTGGCAAGAGCATTCGCGATGTGAAGATGGTTGTGAACGGCGCTGGTGCTGCCGCTTGCGCTTGCACTCGACTCTATTTGTCGCTTGGCCTCAAGAAAGAAAACCTCGTGATGTGCGATAGCAAGGGCGTTATCCGCAAGGACCGCAAGGGCCTTACCGAAGCGAAGGCCTTCTTTGCGACCGACCGCACCGACATCGAAACGCTCGAAGACGCCATGAAGGGCGCCGACGTGTTCGTGGGACTTTCGAAGGGCAACATCCTCACTCGCGAAATGGTGCGCAGCATGGCGGACCAGCCGATTGTCTTTGCGCTTGCAAACCCGACTCCCGAAATCAGCTACGAAGAAGCGATGGCGAGCCGTGGCGACCTCATCTTTGCAACGGGCCGCAGCGACTATCCGAACCAGGTGAACAACGTTATCGGATTCCCGTACATTTTCCGTGGCGCTCTCGACGTGCGTGCAACGACGATTAACGAACACATGAAGCATGCCGCAGTGCGTGCGATTGCCGCCCTCGCTCACAAGCCGGTTCCGGATGTGGTGAACATCGCGTACAACGCACAGCGCTTTACGTTTGGCAAGGAATACTTGATTCCGAAGCCGCTGGACCCACGCCTCCTCACGGAAGTTTCTATCGCTGTTGCCAAGGCTGCTATTGAAAGTGGTGTGGCCCGCAAGCCGATTACCGATTGGGATAGCTATTACGACAAGCTCCGCGACATGATGGGCTACGACAACAAGCTCATCCGTCAGTTCAGCGATACGGCCCGCAGCAACCCGAAGCGCGTGGTGTTCGCCGAAGGCGGCAACCTCAACATGCTCAAGGCGGCGGTGCAGGCGAAGGTTGAAGGTGTGGCTCATCCGATTTTGCTTGGCAACCCCGAACGCATACAAATTATGGCCCAGCGTGAACAGCTTGACCTCACGGGTATCAAGATTGTGAACCCGCGTTCGCCGGAAGAATTCGAACGCCGCCGCAAGTACGCTGCTATCTATGCCGAAGAAAACGGTCGCAATGGCGTGACTTTCGAAGAAGCCCGCGATGATATGTTCGAACCGAACCATTTCGGCATGATGATGGTCAAGACGGGCGATGCCGACGCGTTCATTACCGGCGGCTATTCTAAGTACAGCGAAACGATTGAGCTTGCGAAGGAAATCATTGGCATCCGCGAAGAATACAAGCACTTTGGCGCCATGCATATCCTCAGCACCCGCAAGGGAACGTTCTTCTTGGCCGACACGCTGGTGAACCGCGACCCCGATGTCGATACGCTCGTGGATATCGCGAAGCTCACGCACGACGCCGTCCGCTTCTTCGCCCACGAACCCGTGATGGCGATGCTCAGCTACGCGAACTTCGGTAGCGACAAGGAAGCTGCCCGCGGTACGGCCAACAAGGCCCGCGACGCTGTGAAGATGATTCACGAGCAGTTCCCGGACTACATAATTGATGGCGAAATGCAGGTGAACGTGGCTTTGGACAAGGAACTGCGCGACACGAAGTATCCGTTCAACAAGCTCAAGGGCCAGACGGTCAACACGCTTATCTTCCCGTGCCTCTCGTCTGCCAACACCACTTGCAAGATGCTCCTTGAAATGGGCGTGGGTGAATCCATCGGTCCTGTGCAGATGGGCCTGAACAAGCCGGTGCACTTCACGGACTCCGACGCTTCTGTGCACGACATTTTCAACTTGACTGTTGCCGCCGTCATCGACGCTATCGTGCAAGAAAAGAAGGACGAAGAAAAGAACCGCAAAAAGTTCGACAAGATGTGGTAAGTCGCGATTTGTGCTCGCCACAGCACGGGCGAATCTCGTAACATAATTAAGTCGCCGCGGGTAAAACTGCGGCCTTTTTGTATATCGCACGGGGTGTACTATAAAGATTGAAATTTCGTTTTTATAAATGTTAAAAATATTGAAATTTAAAGAAAATAGCTAAAAATGTACTTTAATCTATTGACTTTTGTTTTTTGGTAGAGTATATTTGTGAATATGAAACCAATAGTTGAATATCAAGATTATCATGCTTTTTTAAGTGACTACTACGAAGAACGCAAGCGCACTTCGGCATTCTCTTGGCGCGAGTTTGCAAAGATTGCGGGATTTGTTTCTCCATCGTATCTCAAGGATGTTTGCTGTGGGAAGACTAATCTCAGCAAAGTGACCATGGGGCGCGTGGCTGCCGCTGTTGGACTTGTGGGCTATGAAGTGACTTACTTCGAGGCGATGGTCCAGTTCGGCAATGCCAAGACGGATGATGCAAAGAAAAAGTTCTTGGAACAAATGCACTCGATTGCGCTCGATCATAAAGTCCGCATTGTCGATAAGGATGCGTTCGAATATTACGACAGCTGGAAAAATCCGGTGTTGCGCGAACTTGCTCCGTTGATGCCGGGGGCGATGCCGGGCGAAATTGCCAAGATGTGTACGCAAGAAGTCTCTGCGTACGAAGTCCGCAAATCGCTCGCATTCCTGGAACGTGCTGGGTTCCTCAAGCAGGTGGGCGAAAATGTCTATGTGCAGGCGGAAAAGTCCGTGGAGGGCTCCAAGGAGGGGCTGCCGCTAGCCCTTCGCTCGATGCACCGTGAAATGGGCTACCTGGCCGTCGATTCGCTCGACCGTTTTACGTCAAGCGAACGCAACATTACCGGCGTCACGATGGGAATCAATCGCGAAACTTACGAACAAATTGTTGCGGAATTGGATGCGTGCCGGAAAAGGATAACAGCGATTGCCGAGGCGTGCACCGATGTGACGCAAGTTTACAGGATGAATTTACAAATCTTCCCTCTTTCTAAAGAGGTTGTTGGAAACAAGGAGGCTAAAGATGAATAAGAAACTTTATACGGCTTGTGGCGCGATAGCGCTGAGTCTTGCCGCATGCTCTGGAGATAACGGAAATATCAGCGGTACTTCGACGGAACCGAATCCGATGGCGTTGGGATCGTCAAGTTCAGTGGAGGAATCTTCTTCGGGAAGTTTTGGACTGAATGAATATGATTTGTGGAATCCTCTGTTGGGCGAGTACCATATTAATACGGCGCGTTATGCGGCTCGGTTGCCTGAGAATGTACAGGCAGATGGCCACTGGTTCTGGGAAGCTCGTGGAGCGGACGAAAATGAAGGCGGACAGTCTTCTATTATCTGGCCTGTGGCGTTGGGTGGTGATGCGGACTCCCTCTCTACAGTTATTGACTCGTGCCAAGGCATTTGCGGTATCGCCGATTTGAAAAAGGGAGCGATGACTATGCAGCCCTTTGCCGCTGTTGGCTTTGTGATGGCCAGGGATGCGACCGGTAATCCGACTCCGGTTGATGTCTCTGATTGGAATGGCGTTTGCATTTCTTATACCTCTGATGTGGCGGCTTCGCTGGTGCTTGATTTGGGAGATTCGCTAGGTGCATTGTTTGACGATGGCTTTGGCTTCCCGGCTGTGGCTTTGCCGAAAGCGCTTGATCAGGTTACCAAGTGCTTTAGTTGGAGCCAATTTAAATTCCCTTCTTGGAAAAAAGAATTTCCGGATGGCTGGAGTCGAGAAGCTGGGGTGAAGTCTGCTAAACAGTTGATTGGTCTGATGTTTAGAATTCAGAATGAACCTGGGCAATATAAGTTCAATATCAAGTATTTTGGAACGAAAGCAGACGGTGTGCCGGAAGTAGAAAACCCGGAATCTGCAGGCGATGCTGGAGTGGTCGATTCGTCAGGTGAGTTTGTTCTGTACGGCTATGACGGAGTTTTGTGGACTCCAACTAAAAATCCGGACCGGGTTAAAACATCATATTATGCTGAAAACGTTTGGCCGAAAAATGCCGTGGAAGATGGCCGTTGGTATTGGTCTGCGGACGAAGATGTTGGCGGGATGTCGTCTGTAAAATGGCCGGTGGCGCTAGGTGCGGAAAATTCGTTGACTCCGGTTGTAGAATCGTGCAAGGGTGTTTGCGGCGTTGCATCCCTGAAGAAGGGTTCTAGCCAGACGGATCCGTATGTGTCGCTCGGCTTTGGAATCGCTATGGATGCTTCTGGAAAACCATTACCTGTTGATATATCGAATTGGAATGCGGTCTGTTTTGAATATTATTCGGAAATACCCATAAGGGTTGAATTGGTTGTAAGCGATACGTCGGATGGCTTGCCGTGGGCGAAATTGCCTAGCTCTCGAAAGGTTGTAAAACGATGCATAGATTGGGGCCATTTCAACTTGCCTAAGGACCGTATTGCTCCTTATGAAGGTGAAATAAATGACATGAGTGACGTGACCAAGATGATGGTGCATGGAAGTTACGAAGCGTCTCGTATTGAAGAAAAAGTGGAGAATGCTGCTAAGCAAACGATTTCTGTAAGGTTGAAGATTCAAGATGAAGCGGACGGTGGTTATAGATTTGGCGTTGGCGCCATCCACATGATGTTTATTGATGAAAATGGTGCGT
The DNA here is from genome assembly GCA_017965445.1 of Fibrobacter sp. Lineage (GTDB taxonomy): Bacteria > Fibrobacterota > Fibrobacteria > Fibrobacterales > Fibrobacteraceae > Fibrobacter. Next base: position 7,478 of record JAGCPZ010000027.1, read on the forward strand.
TCATACGCGATTGGCAATCTGAATGGTAATTTGTTAGGAGGAAAAGCGAGGACCCGGCTTAGGCCGGGTCTTTTGCCGTAAATGATACATTTGTATCATTTAATAATAAAAAGTTGTTTTTAATTTAATGAAAATTGGTGTATTTTGTGAAATATATCAATTTTTGTATCATTTTGTATTGACGGAGAGTTTTAACGAATGTATATTAATCGGTATGAAGCCGATTGTGGAATATAAAGATTACCGTGCCTATATGGCGGACTTTTACGAAGAACGTAAGAGGACTTCTGCTTTTACTTGGCGCGAGTTTGCAAAAATTGCAGGGTTTACTTCACCCTCGTATTTGAAACTTGTTTGTGATGGCAAGAGCAGCCTGAGCCGCGTGACGATGAACCGTGTGGCTGTAGCGATGGGGCTTTCTGGTTATGAAATTGAATATTTCGAAGCGATGGTGAATTTTGTCAATGCCCAAAAAAACGATGTCAAGAAAACCTACTTCGATAAGATGATGGCGATTTCGGCGGCGAACCGGGTGCGTGTCATTGACAAGGATGCGTTTGAATATTACGACAGCTGGAAAAATCAGGTCGTGCGTGAACTTGCCCCGATGATGCCGGGTGCGATGCCGGGTGACATGGCGAAGGCGTGCTGCCAGGAAATCTCTGCGCTTGAAGTCCGCAAGTCGCTTGCGTTTTTGGAAAAGGCGGGGTTCTTAAAAAAGACCGGCGAGAACGTTTATGAGCAAACCGATAAGGCGGTTGCGGGTTCCAAGGAAGGCTTGACGCTTGCAATTCGTATGATGCATCGCGAAATGGGACGTCTTGGTATGGAATCTGTTGATCAGTTCGGCCCAGAAAACCGCAATGTCACGGGCGTTACTTTAGGTGTAAACCGTGAAGGTTACGAAGAAATCGTGAGAGAACTCGATGCATGCCGCAAAAAGGTGATTTCGATCGCGGCGAAGTGCGGTAAGCTTGATCAGGTTTGTAGATTGAATTTGCAATTTTTCCCTTTGACCGAAAGAGTCATGCATGAAACGGAGGAATAGTATGAATAAGAAACTGTATGTGGCATGCGCTGGTGCGTTTTCGCTTGCAACGCTTGGTTGCTCGGGCGATAACGTGTCGGGCTCATCGGAAGATCCGAATGTGTTGACGGCGTATAACGCTTCGTCGAGTTCTGTTGCCGAAAATTCGTCGAACTCGGTGATTGGAACTTCGTCTAGCTCGTTTGTTACGGAACGTGATGATTTGTGGAACCCGGAGGCGGGCAATTTGACAATCAATATGGCTCGCTATGCGGCCTCGTTGCCAGCGAATACAAAACCCGATGGCCACTGGTCCTTGGAAACGGATAGCTCGGAGGGCGGAAAATCATCTGTCACGTGGCCTGTGGATTTTGTCCGGGTGGAAGACGAGGGAACTCTTGTCAATGCCTGTGACGGAATTTGCGGAATTGCCGTTTTGGATAGGGGCACGATGACGTACAGTCCGTTTACGAGTATTGGTTTTGTACTGGCAAAGGATGGTGCGGGCGCTCCTGTTCCTGTTGACGTTTCGGACTGGGGTGGCGTTTGCATCAGCTATACGTCGGTTGCCGCTCCTTTATTGGAATTGGATTTGGGCGATTCCATAAATTCTTTGTTGCAGTTTGGGCTGCCCAATATGAGCTTGCCCAAGACCCGAACCCCGGAGGTCGTGACGAAATGCTACGAATGGAAAGATTTCAAGTTGCCTACGTGGACGCGTTCCATGAATCTGCCTGAATATTGGTTGGACAATACCGGCGAAAAGGCTGCAAAACAGCTCGTTGCAGTAAGGTTTAAAATTCAGGCTTCTCCTGGGCAATATGAATTCAATATCAAAAGTCTAGGGACGTATTCTGACCAAGCTTCAAATCCGGCTAGTTCGTCAAGTGCTGGCGCATCGCCAAACTCTAGTCCTTCTTCGGGCTCGACATCTCCTGCTGCGTCTAGCGATTTGTGGAACGGAGTCGCCGGAGAAGCTACTGTCAAGACAGGGCTTTATGCGGAGGGAGCGTGGAAGGCGAAGCCGTATGGCAAATGGTATGATTACACGGATAAATACGAAGGAGGAAATTCCTCGTTCAGCTGGTGGAATTACCAATCGTTAGATGATTATGAAAGCATTTATTTTGAATATGTGGTTGATTACTGCAAGGGTATGTGCAGTGATGTTGTCCTAGATAACGGAGGCCTTGAACGTGAACCTTTTGCTCTATTTGGGTTCCAGCTGGCGCACAATGATTCTGGTGTCGCGGTGCCTGTCAATATCTCCAACTGGGGCGGAATCTGTGTCACCTATAGTACAGATATTCCTATAACGCTGGATTTGGATCCTGTGTCGTTGGAAGTTGATTTTGATACGGCGTCTTCGGGGTTCTATGTCGAAGACGATGGCTTTGATATTTACAAGTGGCCGTCTGTCGTACTGCCAACATCGTCTGTCGAAACGTCTAAGTGCTTTGCGTGGAGTGATTTTAAACAAACTGATTTGGATAATATGCCTAATGGTGAAAAATTCAAAATATCAGGCGAAGAGGCTGCGAAACGAGCCGTGACGATGAGGTTCATTATAAAAGGGAAAAATGGGGACCAAGGAAAGTTCAATATAAAGGCCCTTGGAACGAACCGTAGATAAAAATATTGGGGGAGGAATCAAAGAAAAAGGGCCCGGCGAAAGCCGGGCCCTTTCCCAAACAACAACGAGAATTTGTTCTCTGTGTTGCCCCTTGCGTAAACACTCCAACATGCAAGGGAATTTTTTTTGCGGTCAATGCCGAAAGTTAACGCAGCGTTACTTTCTGCACGTTCTTCTGGCTGCCCATCTTGACGATAAGAACTGCTGGACCGCGGAAGTTTGTTTTCAGCTTGACTTCGTTTGTGCCTGCGGTGGCGTTAAAGGCCTGCTGTGCAATCACCTGGCCCATGGAGTTCATGAGCATGGCGGTTGCGCGGGTGGCCTTGCTTGCGGTGAACATGGCAGTGACGGAACCCGGTTGCACGTTCACGAGCATCTTGGATGCTGTTCTTACGCGTGGCATGCAGATGCCGCTCTTGGTGTCTGCGCCCCAGTCGCCCGTGGCGTTAGCCTTGATGAGTTCACCCTTGGCGGTGCCTTCGAGTTTCGGCTTCTTGGTGTTGAAGTCCTGGAGCGTGTCGGCGGTACCGTCGGCTTTCCAAAGGAGCATGTTGTCGAGGTACATGTCGCCGGTGAACTGTGTGCCGTAGAGGTTGATGCCGATGGCGTTCATCTTGGCCGCGTTTTCGAAAGCGAGTTTGCCTTCGCCGTCGCCGAATTCAATCTTGTAGTTCTTGAGGGTGCCGAGGTCTTCGACGTTACCGAGAGAGACTTCGTTCCATTTCCATTCGCCGCTCATGTTGAAGAGGGAGACGCTTGCCCAGCCGTAATCACCGCAACCGTCGCGGGTTTTGTCCATGCACGGGCCTGCGATTTCGCCAGCGGCGCGCAAGTCGAAGGAAATGGCGACGTACTGGCTCCAGTCTTTGCTGAGGTCGATACGCATGGTGCCTGCTTCGCTGGTGTCCGCTTGAACCGTCTTGTAAGAGATGTGGAGGGCCATGTCGCCATCGAGAATAGTTGTGTTTTCCTTGACGGTGGAGTCGATGGAATTGCCCGGAACTGCGGCCTGGCCGTAAGCTTCGCGCATGGCGTTGAGCGTTTCGACATCGGTGATGTCGCCGACTTTGCCGCCGAACTTGTTCACCTGACGGCGGATGATTGTGAAGTTGCCGTCGCCTTCGTCACCGGTATCCCATACGCAGGGAACGAGACCGTTCTTCTTTGCGGCGGCGACCGTGTAGCCGTACCAGGCTGCGCGTGCCTTCAAGTGTGCTTTCAGGTTGTCGCCGGAGAGAAGGTCGAGGCGTTTGACGGCGCCCATTTCGCCAATCACGACCGGGATGCCTTTGTCGTAGAAACGAGTCTTGAGCCCGCTGAACAGCTGGTCGATAGAGCTCTTGGAACCGAGTGCGGAGCCGGAGCAGGTGTGTGCGGCGTCGTTGCCCGGAGTCTGATCTTCCCAGTAGTAGAACATCTTGCCCCAGTCTTCGTCGCCGCTAGTCATGAGCGAGAACTGGTAGGGATAGAAGTGGACTTCGGCCATGGTGTAGCCGTCGCCAGCTGGGTCGGTCGGATACTGTTCGGAGAGGAGTGGCGCCTTGTCGATTTCGGTACGCGGAGACTGCACGACCACGATGCGGGTCGCGTTGTTGCCGCCTGTTGCGCGCACGGCCTTGAGGCATGCTTCGTGATATTGCTTGAGGACGGTCATGCGCTTGGAATCGAAAGCCCATTGGCCGTTATCGGCACCGCCGTTCCACGGGTCGTTCACGCCCGGTTCGTTGGCGGAGGCGAAAATCAGGTGTTCGTCGTATTCGGCGAACTTGGTGGCGATCTGTTTCCAGTAAGATTCCTGCTTGGCGGCGACTGCTGCTGCGGAGCTGTTCACGAGACCGGTCTTGTCGTAGCCTTCACCGTCGAACACGTGGTCTTCGAGCCAGCCTTCGTCCCAGTGGCTGTTCAAGATGGCGTACATGCCGTTGCTGATGACGAGATCGACGACAGTCTTGACGGAGTCGAGCCATCCGGCATTGATTGTGCCGTTAGAGGAGTGGCTGTTCCAGGCACAAGGGATGCGCACCGTGTTGAAACCGGCGTCCTTGATTGCCTTCACGTAAGCTGCGTCCGGGAAGGGGTTCCCCCATAGTGTCGGGTTCTTCGGCACTTCCATCGTGTTGCCGATGTTATAGCCGAGGCCCATCTTGGGGAATATTTCGGTTGCCTTGGGAAGCGCAAAAGCCGAAGCTGCGGCTAAGAGCAGTGAGCTTGCGGCGATGCCAAAGGTATTGAATCTCATGTCGAAGACTCCTTATAGTAACTTGTTGTGGGTGTCTTTGCCGTGGTTCTCTTAATGATTTTTAGAAATTTTTGAGAACATCCCCCATGATTTCCCAAACATCCCTTATTCTCATACTCGTTAAAGAAAACACCCGTAATCTTTAGCTTAATATACATGATTACGTTTGAAAACGCAACAGAGAAATCGGTAAGTTACGAAAAATATTAAGTTTGTAAGTTTTTGTGTGACGAAAATTGCAAATATTTTGAGAACTTTTTTTGAGAACATGGAGGGCGCGAGATGCGCGCCTCCCTGTTAATGTGCCTCAAGCCAGTTTTTGCCGAACCCGACGCTTGCGACGAGTGGAACTTTGAGAACCATGGCGCCTTCCATTTCGGACTTGACCATGGCGGAAAGTTCTTCGACTTGCTCACGTGGGCACTCGAAAACGAGTTCGTCGTGCACCTGGAGCATCATGCGGAGCGGGAGATTCTCGTCGTTGATGCGCTTCTGGATTCGAATCATGGCGATTTTGATGAGGTCGGCGGCACTGCCTTGCACAGGGGTGTTCACGGCCATGCGTTCTGCCATTTGCGATTCCATGCGGTCGGAACTGTCGATGCCTGCGATGTAGCGGCGGCGGCCCGAAAGCGTTTCCACGTAGCCGTCGCGGTGGGCGGCCGCCTTGGTATCTTCGATAAACTGCTGGACGCCCTGGTACATGTCGAAATACCCGGTGATGAAATCCCTTGCCTGCGACATCGGGATTTTCAGGTCACGGGCGAGGCGGAAAGCCGTCATCCCGTAGAGTACGCCGAAATTCACCACCTTTGCATCGCGGCGCATATCGCTCGTGACTGCGTCGAGATCCACTCCGTAAATCGCGGCGGCGGTGCGGGCGTGGATGTCGATGCCTTCCTTATAGCTTTCGATAAGCGCGGCATCACCGCTCAGGTGCGCAAGCATTCTGAGTTCTATTTGCGAGTAGTCCACCGCGAGAATCACGTTGTCCTTGCTCTGCGGCACGAACGAGGCGCGAATCTTCTTGCCCAAGTCGCTACGTACGGGAATGTTCTGCAGGTTCGGATCGCGGCTCGAGAGGCGCCCTGTCGCGGTTCCCCACTGGATAAAGCTCGTGTGGATGCGGCGCGTGTCCGGATTCACGAGCGTGGGGAGCACCGTGATGTAGGTGCTCTGCATCTTCTTGAGTTCGCGGTACTCGATGACGGAAAACACGATCGGGTGCGGTGCGCTGAAACTGAGTTCCTCGAGCACGACCGCGTCGGTGCTGCGCTTCTTGATTTGCGGGAGTCCGAGCGTGTCGAAAAGCACGTCGCCCAGTTGCTTGGGGGAACCGATGTTGAACTCGACTCCCGCCATGTCGCATATTTCCTTTTCGAGCTTTTCTATGCGGCGCTGCAGTTCCTGTTCCAGCGTCTTGAGGGCCGGAACGTCAATCGCGACGCCAACCGTTTCCATCTGGTACAATACCTTCAGGAGCGGCATCTCCTGCGCGAAGAAGTATTTCACGTAGTCGAGTTTCTCGAGTTCCTTCTTGAGCGGTTCCCACAGGCGCAGCGTATAGACCGCATCCTCGGCGCCGTATTCCGTCGCATCCTTGATGGGCGCGCGGTTGAATGTAATCTGGTTCTTGCCGCGCCCGATGAGGTTCTCGATGGGAATCATCTCGTGCTGCAGGCGTTGCATCACCTGGTTGTCGAGCCCGAGGCCCGATTGTCCCGGAGAAAGCATCCAGGCGGCAATCAGCGTGTCGACGATGTTTGCGTTGTCGATGTCTGCCTGCGGAATCTTGAACGCGCGTGCGAGAACATGCAAGTCGAATTTCGCGTTGTGGAAAACGAGTTCGCGAGGCTTCCCGGTAGTTTCCATCGGGGTAGTATCCGCGATGAATTCCTTGAACCAGTTCGCAATTTTGTTGAAGTCAAAGTTGCCGCCCTTGCTTGCGGGGAGCGGGAACCCGATTTCGTCGGTGTGCGCAAGCGGGACATAGTAACCCTTCGCCGGGTCTGCCGAAAGGCAAAGACCCACGATGTTGCATTGCATCGGATCAAGGCCGTCCGTTTCGGTATCGATGCCCACGGTACTTGCGGCTGTAAATTCAGCCTTCATCTGCTCGAAAATTTCTTCGGTATCGACGCAGACGTATGTGGGCAAGTCTTCTACGGGGAAACTTGCGGCAACGAGTTTGCCGTCCGCGCCGTTTAAGGTCCCTGAGCCTGCCGAAGGGCCTTCCGCACCTTCTCCATCACGCACGAATCCTGCCTTGCTCGGAACCTTCTCCAGCAAGCGCAGCAGGCTGTTGATTTCATGGTCCTTGAACATCTGCGCGAGCGTATCCACGTGCAGACCGTTGTATTCGAGGGCTTCCAGGTTCCCGTTAAACGCGCACTTGGTCTGGAGCGTCACGAGTTCGCGGCTCAAGAAAGCCTTCTCGCGGTTGTTCGCGAGGTTGTCGTGCAATCCCTTTTTGGTAATCTTGTCGAGGTTCGCGTACAGGTTGTCCATGTCGCCGTAATCGTTCAGCAACTGGATGGCCGTCTTCGGGCCCACCTTCGGTACGCCGGGCACGTTATCGCTCGCATCGCCCATGAGTGCCAGGTAGTCGCGGATTTTCTCCGGCGGAAGCCCGTACTTTTCCATCACCTGCTCGGGGCCAAAATCTATTCCATCGGCGCCTTTCGTCAAGTGGAAAAGGTGAATCTTATCCGTCACGATTTGTGACATGTCCTTGTCTTTACTGAGAATCACGACGCTGTCGAATCCCGCCTCGACTGCAGCTACCGCGGTACTTGCCATCACGTCGTCTGCTTCGTAGCCTGGTTCCGAAAGCAGCGGGATTCCGCTTGCCTCGAGGCTTTCGCCCAGCAGCGGCATCTGCGCCGCCATCTCTTCGGGCATGGGGCCGCGATTGGCCTTGTAGTCGGGGTAAAGTTCGTGCCTAAAAGTCTTCGTGTGAGCCACGTCGCGCGCAATCGCAAAGTGCGTGGGCTTGTGCTTTGCCAAAATGCGGAGCACCGCACCCCAGTAGCCGTGCATCATCGACACGTCTTCGCCCTGGCTGTTCTTGAGCGGGTTTTGCGAGTAGGCGTAGAACATGCGGAACGCGAGCGCGTACGAATCGAGCAATAGTAAAGTCTTGGGCATAACCTGAATGTAGAAAAATATTATATATGTTTCCAATGGAACGTATGGGAAGGATAAAAAAATATGTCTTTTAAAAGAGGATGGAAATTAAGCGATGATGTGTTTTTGATTATGGTATCTGTCGCAGCAGGTGTCTATTTGTTTGTTTCTAGGGACATGCTTGACTTTTATGCAGTGCTGATTATCTTTTTTATCTATCTTCTTTTATGTTTAGCTGTATTTCTTTTGAAAAAGAGAATAAAAAGAATTGAGAAAAAATACAAGGAAAAAACCATGAAGAACTTTAGCGAAAGCATCAAGTACATCGGTGTCGATGACCGCGATTTGGATTTGTTCGAAGGCCAGTACGTGGTGCCCGAGGGCATGGCGTACAATTCCTATGTGATTGTGGACGAAAAGATTGCCGTTACGGATACGGTTGATGTGCACAAGGTGGGCGAGTGGCTTGCCAATCTGGAGGCCGCTCTCGCTGGCCGCAAGCCGGATTACCTGGTGATTCACCACTTGGAACCGGACCATGCCGGTGGCATTGCAGATTTTGTGGCGAAGTACCCGGAGGCGACTTTGGTCGCTTCTGCCAAGGCTTTCGCTCTGTTGCCGCAGTTCATGGCTCTCCCTGAATCGGTCAAGAAGCAGACCGTGAAGGAAGGCGATACGCTTGCGCTCGGCAAGCGTACGCTCCAGTTTATCGGTGCCCCGATGGTGCACTGGCCCGAAGTCCTGTTCAGCTACGAACAGAGCGAAAAGATCTTGTTTGCGGCCGATGCGTTCGGCAAGTTCGGCGTGTACGATGCCGACCCGGATGACTGGGCATGTGAAGCTCGTCGTTACTACTTCAATATCGTGGGCAAGTATGGCAACCAGGTGCAAGCGGTTCTCAAGAAGGCTGCCGCGCTCGACATCAAGACGATTTGCCCGCTGCATGGCCCCGTGCTCACTGAAAACCTCGGCTACTATATCGACAAGTACAACACTTGGAGTAGCTACGCTCCCGAGGACAAGGGCGTGCTCGTGGCGTATGCCTCGATTTACGGCGGAACCAAGAAGGCCGCAGAATTGCTCGGCGAAAAGCTCAAGGCCGCCGGTGTCGAGAAGGTGGTGGTTTCTGACCTTGCCCGCAGCGACATGGCCGAAGTCATCGAAGACGCCTTCCGCTACGATCGCATGGTGGTGGCAGCCCCCACGTACGACGCGGGCCTCTTCCCGGTGATGGAAGACTTCCTCAACCACCTGAAGGCAAAGAACTATTCCAACCGCAAGGTGGGTGTCGTGGAAAACGGCACCTGGGCTCCGATGGCCGCCAAGAAGATGACAGAAATCCTCGCCACGCTCAAGAACGTGACGCTTGCCGAAACAGTAGTGACGGTGAAATCGACGCTCAGCGCCGAATCTGAAGCCGCGCTGGACAAACTCGTGGCCGAGATGATTTAGTATAACGTCATTGCGAGCCCCTAAAAGGGGCGCGGCAACCCATGAATTAACAGCTAAACGCCTGCGGGAGTGATGCAATCGCATCGCTGGGGAGCATGCTGAATGCACTGAGTTTTTCGCGGGCTATGCGGCCTGCTTTTTGGTGCAGTAATGCACCGAGTACGGCAGCTTCTGCAATCGGTAAACCTTGCGTGAGCAGGGCTGTGATGATTCCCGTAAGAACATCGCCGGAGCCGCCCTTGGCGAGCCCTGAGTTGTGTGCGGGTATCACGAATACGCGTCCGTCGGGAACGGCAATATACGTTGGTGCGCCTTTTAGCAAAATGACTTTGTTCGTGCTTGTGGCGATATTTTTCAAACAGTTCGGGATGTCGCAACTGTTTTCTGGGAGCGCGCCGAAGAGTCGTGCAAATTCCCTTACATGCGGCGTTAAAATGGCGGGCGCCTGCGAGTCTTTCAAATACTGGATTGCCGCGCGGTCTTTATTGGCGACGCAGTTTGCGGTTGCCGCGCGGTCCATTGTCGCGCAATCCACCGTGCTGTCGTTTGTCGCGCCTTTTGCGACGTTCTCGTTCAATGTCGCGATGGCGTTTAAGGCGTCGGCGTCGATGACCGTCGGTGCTTTGATTTGCGGGAGTAGCTCGATGACAGCTTGGACTGTACCGAGGTTTGTAGAAAGCCCTGGACCGATGGCAATTGCGCTTGCGTGTTTGGCACGCTGGAGTATCGTCGGGATGTGTTGCGGTTGCAGAGTCCCGTTAAAATTAGAGCAATCTTCTAGACTGCAAAATACAGGTTCCGAAAGTTTAGCTTGGATAATCGGCGTAATCGCCTCAGTCGTGGCAAGCGTGACAAGTCCCGCACCACTGCGAAGAGCCGATTCTGTACAAAGTGCTGCGGCGCCTGGCATATCCTTGGAGCCTGCTATAATCAGGGCTGTTCCCTGATTCCGCTTATCGCCCCACTCATCTCGCTTGGGCAAAAGTTGCGGAATCGCTTCTTCTGTGACGAGATAAGCTTTTTCATCGAAGTGCTGAATGATTTCAGCGGGGTAGTTCAGCGGCGCAATGACCGCATTTCCGAATGCTGGTCCGCCTTCCTTTGCGTAAGCGTCTAACCGCGGGAACCCGAACATCATTGTTTCGTCTGCGTGAATGCAAATATCATTGCAAACATGCGCTGAAGAATCGTAACCCGTGGGCGCATCCGCCGCGATTACCGGGAGTCCGCTTTCGTTGATGGTTTGCACAACAGTAGCAAACTCTGGACGCAATTCGCCATGTGCTCCGTTGCCGAGCATGCAGTCAACCACGAGTTTAAAATTAGCCAATCCGTCGGTCGTTCTCTGTTTGATCGTCCCACCGGCGTCTAAAAAATCGTCTAGAGCTAATTTAGCTTCGTTTTTGAATTTGTCTGTACTTACAAGGCTAAAAACAGAACTTTTGATTCCGGATTGCAAAAGGAGCTTTGCAAGAACGAGTCCGTCCCCACCGTTGTTCCCACCGCCAATAAAAATGGCGATGGGCTCTAGAGTTTTGGCTTGGACAAACTTGAATAGTGCGGCACCCGCTTCTTTCATCAGCGTGTAACCGCTTTGGATTATTTCTTTTTCTGAAGGTTCGCTCGTATTTTGTTTTGCGTAAAATTCCTTTGACGCGGTATCGATATTGCGCATACCTTTAGTCGAAAGGACCGGTTGCAAGTGTAAAAACTCGAGCGAACTCATTATGTTTGAATTAGAGGAACCAGTAGGTGACGCCGAACTTGAACATCATCGTATGGGCCCCCTTCAGGTTGATGGTTGCCCAGCTGACATTGTTCTTGCTCTTTTCTTCTTTTATGGAATTCATTTCGCCTTCATATTTCACGTCGGGAAATACTTCGGTAAGTCCCAAGTACCAACGGAAGTTGAGGCTTAAGTTGTTCATAACGTAGTAGCCAACGCCGACATTGAGACCGAATTCGGCTGCGGACTGTTCGATTCTTTCAAAGTTGTTGGTCGTTCCGTCGTAAGTATATTCTGCGCTAGTATTGATGGATATTTGTGGCGCGAATTCAAGGAAAAATCCGCCACCGAAAACGCCGCGTATATAAAATGCGAAATCGAGGAACATTTGTTTGTAGCATCTTTCGATTTCGTCTTCTTCATGGCTCAAGTTGAATATGCGGAACATGATTTCTGGAGAGAATTGGAGCCCTTCTACCATGATGAATCGGGCTGCGATACCAAATTCACCACCGATGCCTGTGGGAGGTTCTAGTCCGTCGGATTTTAGGTCTTTGAATCCCCACATGTTTCCGTAAATGAAAGCACCTCGAATGCCGACGCTTATTGGAACTTGCTTGGCTGCTGGCGCGGGCTGCTCGTCGATGGGCATGGGATCGTTGCTGTTGTCGCTGTTGCTTGTGTTGACGTTTGTGATGTTCGTCACGGTTGTCACGTTGGTCACATTAGATACGTTCGCGTTTGTTGCGCTGATGTTGGTTTGTACGGTTGACGTTTGTTGTGGTTCAGCGACTGTCTCCACCGTTTGCGTTTCGATTGGAGCTTGTGCGTTGAAAGAAGGCTCTGCTTGATTTGCTGGCTGAGTTTCAGTCCATCCAGATTGTTGAGTGTTATCTTGAGATGACAGGTTTGTCCACTCGTCCGTTGGCTGTGCTGTTGCGAGAGCCGTGGCGCAGAGTGCGGTCAAGAGACCGGCTGCAAATTTCTTCATAAAAACTCCTTTTTAATATGATCCCTTTGAGGAACCTCTTAATTGTAATGAAAATATAATAAACAAAATATCCTGTTTTGACGCAATTTGCTCCAAATGGTCGGAAATAGATGCTTTTTTGCTTGACAAAATACATTGATATATGTATATATGAATTGTTGTTCATGTATTCAAGTTATAAAAACGGGAATTTCTATGAAAAAAGAGCCGAATATGCAAAACATTTCGTTGGATACGCTTTTCGAGTTGTCTGAGTTCTTCAAGTTTTTTGGCGATACGACTCGCATTCGCGTGATTCATTTGCTGCTTTCTGGTGAAATGTCCGTGAGTGCCATTGCTGAAAAGCTAAACCTTGAACAGTCCGTGGTGAGCCACCAGTTGCGTATTTTGCGCACGGCGAATCTTGTCAAGCCGACTCGTGACGGTCGCAAGATTTATTATGCGCTTGATGACGAACATATTGGCGAGATTTTCAATACTGGCCTCGCACATATTTTACACAAGAAGAAGGGTTAACGATGAACGTTGTTTTAGAATTTGTTAGGGAGTTTATCACTCTGTTTTCGGAGATGGCTCCGTTTCTTTTGCTTGGTTTTTTGCTGGCGGGAATTTTGCATGTGTGGGTGCCGAATCATTTGTACGTGCCCAAGATTGCGAAGTCGAATTTTGCATCGGTACTGTGGGCGGCATTGTTCGGTGTTCCTCTGCCGATTTGCAGCTGCGGCGTGATTCCGACGTCGATTGCAATCCGTAAGGAGGGCGCAAGCAAGGGCGCTAGCGTGAGCTTCTTGATTTCGACGCCTGCGACGGGCGTGGATTCTATCTTGGCGACGTATTCGTTGCTAGGTCTCCCGTTTGCAATCCTGCGACCTGTGGCCGCTTTTGCGACGGCGCTGTTTGGCGGCGTGCTGACGAACTTCGCAACGCGTGGGGAAGAATCTCGCGATGTCGTAGCGGGATTGCGCAGTGAACCGGCGAACTTGATGCAAGAGCGTGAACATCATCACCAAGATATTGAGCTCTGCGATTGCGGCGACCATGGTGATTGCGACGATGATGATTGTGAATGTGGCGAACATCACCATGGCGACGGCGCGTCGGCCACGACCTTTACGGAAAAAGTCAAAGAAACCTTCCGCTATGGCTTGGTCAATATGGTGGGCGATGTGAGCAAGTGGCTTATGATTGGTCTTGTGCTTGGTGCGTTGATATCTGCATTTGTCCCAAATGAACTGTTCCTTGCGTTGCGCGAAAAACCGATTCTTTGCATGGTTTGTGTGCTGCTGTTAGCGATGCCGATGTACACGTGTGCTACAGGATCCATCCCGCTGGCGCTTGCGCTTGTTGCAAAGGGAATAACGCCGGGGGCCGCCCTTGTACTTTTGATGGCCGGGCCTGCGACGAGTATCGCTTCGATGCTTGTGGTCGGTAAAGCTTTTGGCAAGCGCACTCTCGCGGCGTACTTGTTCTCGATTGCTTTTGGCGCGATGTTTTTTGGCTTTATTGTCGATACGTTCTTTATGGATACTTTCCTCTCGGCGATGCTTCCGCAAGGTGCTGCGGATTGCCATGGTCACGGAGCGTTAGGCGTGTTCGATTACATTTGCGCAGGGCTCTTGGCCGCATTCATGATTTATGCGAAGTTTGCCCATAAGGGCTGCGATGGCCATTGCGGTTGCGGCTGTGGCGAGTCTTGCAAATGCGGTGACTCTTGCGGACATGACCACGAACATTGTGAATGCGAAGATCACTGCGACGAGCATGAAAATGGCGAATCTTGTGAAAGCCATGAACACGGTGAGCATGACCATCACGAGCATTCCGAACCTGTGGCTAAAACATACCGCGTGAACGGTATGAATTGCAGCCATTGCAAGGCATGCGTTGAAAAAGCGGTACGTTCGCTTGATGGAATCGTTTTTGCCGAAGCCGATGTTGCGAGCAAGTCGTTGCATGTGGAATGGCACGACGATGATGATATCGACGAGTCCGCTTTAAAAACTGCAGTTGAAGAAGCCGGGTTCGAGTTCGGCGGCGAGGCTTAGTTCGCGACGTTTTTATGTGGGCCTAGACTTCACCAATGCGGGCTAGCTTCAACAAAGGCATTCCGGCTTCTCGGCTTTCATCTAAATTAACAGTAAAATAGATGCTCCAGTCGTTGAAATCTTCTTCATCCTGGAGCATTTGCTGTATGTGCATGATGTTCTTATCGTAAGTGACGATGGTGTGAGCGAGGGCGCGACCTTCTACGTCCATACGGAACTTGTGGTGTTCGGCGGTGTAGGCTGCCATTATTTCTAGCAATCGCTTTTCTGTCCACGGCGTGCCTTCGGCATCCGCCAAGAGTTCGCCTTCGGCGAGATCGTCCGCAAGACTGTCTAGAACGTCCGAGAAATCTTGCTTTTGCAAGCTCATCATAATCTGGAAAATGCGTTGACGCACCATGGAGAGGAATCGCTTCTTGTCGTATGTGATGTCTGCGGCGGCCTTGTCTGCACCAAACGCTTTTTCTGCTTCGTCTTCGGCGGTGCCTGCTTCCAGGCGTTTCTGGTAGTCTTCCGGGTGCGCCATCTTTTCCCATTCTTCCAAGAGACTGGAATCGACGCGACGGATCATATCGCCGAGGTAATCCTGCATTTCCAAGAGTTCTTCGTTTTTGTAGCCGTCGGGCACTGTTTGCGAAAGCACTTTGTAAACGCCATTCAGGTGGCGGAGTAAAATCGCCTCCATGCGCTGCAAGTTGTACTGCTTGACGTAACCGCTGAACGTGCTGAAATTCTCGAACATTTCACGCACGATGGATTTGGGCTCGATGTTTTCATCGACCCACGGGTGAACCTCAGCAAATGCGTTGAATGTGTCATAAATAAAGTCGCGGAGGGGTTTGGGGTATTCGACTTTTTCAAGTTCTTCGAGGCGTTGGTTGTATTCCATGCCTTGAGCCTTGAGTTCGTTCATGCGGGCGTCACGAGCCTTGCTCAACTGGATACGTAAGATAGCTTCAGGATTTTCGAGAATGCTTTCGCACAAGGTAATCACGTCTAAAGCGTATTCCGGTGAATCTTTGTCAAGCTTCGGGAGTGTGTCAAGTAGGTACAGCGAAAGCGGTTGATTCATCGAAAAATCGTCTTGCAAGTCCATGTTTACACGCAGGTGACTGTAACCCTCGGCGACGGGTTTCACGAATTCGATGATGTGCTTTTCGACAAGGCTCCGGAACAAGAGGAACGCACGGTGCTGCAACTGTTTTTTGCTGGCATTGCTTTCGTGGCAATCCTTCAAGAGCGCGCGCATGGCTCGGCAGCCGTCCGTTGGACGACTCAAGATGTTCAAAAGCATTCCGTGGTTCACTTGGAAACTCGATGTGAGCGGTTCCGGCGCGGAATCAATCAAACGTTTGAACGTATTTTCGTCGAAGGGAATGTAGCCGTGCTCGGGCGGTTTTCGTTTCTGGAATTTCTTTCCTGTTGCGCGAGACTTTGCTTCGAGTTTTAAGTTTTCGATGACATGCTCTGGAGCTTGTGCGACAACGTAACCAACATTGTCGAAGCCCTTGCGGCCTGCTCGACCTGCAATCTGGTGGAAGTCACGTGCGGTTAAAATTGCGGTCTTGTCGCCGCTGTATTTACAAAGCTGCGTAAAGAGAACCGTACGAATGGGAACGTTCACGCCTACGCCGAGTGTGTCTGTCCCGCAGATGACTTTCAAGAGTCCTTGCTGAGCGAGTTTTTCGCAGAGAATACGGTACTTGGGTAATAGCCCCGCATGGTGCAGCCCAATGCCTTGCTTGAGCCAGCGCTTGACATCCGGACCATACGGGCTTGCAAATCGGACTTCCTTAATCGCTTCGTTAATCTTGGCTTTTTCTTCTTTTGTGCACAAGTCGAGGCTCATAAAGTTTTGTGCGTTGCTTGCGGCGGCGGCCTGAGTAAAGTGGACAACATAAACGGGTGCCTTGCCTTCGTTCACAAGCTTTTGCACTTCCGTTGAAATTTCTGTTGTACTATAGCTAAAGTCGAGCGGCACCGGGCGCTGCGTCGAGCGGACCGTTACGGACTCACGGCCCGTGTGCTTGGTCATGTCGCGTTCGAAAAATTCCGTAGCACCGACGGTTGCACTCATCAAAAGGAATCGCGACTGTGGGAGCGTCAAAAGCGGAACTTGCCAAGCGACACCGCGTTCTCGGTCGGAATAGTAATGGAACTCGTCCATTACGATATCGGTGATGGAGAGCGTTTCGCCTTCGCAGAGAGCCATGTTCGAAAGAATTTCTGCTGTGCAACAGATGATGGGGGCATCGCGGTTGACAGTCGCGTCACCGGTCGAAAGTCCAACATTTTCGGCGCCAAATTCCTTGCAGAGAGCCATCCATTTTTCGTTCACCAAAGCCTTGATGGGACATGTATAGACGCTTCTGCGCCCATGAACAAGACTGTCAAAATGGAGTGCAAGCGCCACCATGGATTTTCCACTTCCGGTCGGTGTATTCAAAATGACGTTCTTGTCGTCTAGCAGTTCAAGAATCGCTTCTTCTTGCGCTGGGTATAACGTTGTACCACGGGCTTCCGCCCATGCCATAAATTGTTCCAAAACGTCTTCTGATGAAATATCTGCACGGTTTCCATGTGCATTTTCTACCAGTTCATTCAAAAAATCTTTGAGAATCCGCTTGCTTTGCTCTGCCATAGTGACTCAAAGATAACTTTTTTGAAAATAAAACGTAATAAGTTTTCTATTTTTGCAAATAAGGAGATTTTATGAAAGGAATCGTACTCGCTGGGGGATCCGGCACACGTTTGTATCCGCTTACGATGGTCACATCGAAGCAGCTGTTGCCGGTTTATGACAAGCCGATGATTTATTACCCGCTCTCGACGCTCATGTTGGCGGGCATTCGCGACATCTTGATTATTTCGACTCCGACGGATCTACCGAACTTTGAACGGTTGCTCGGTGACGGCTCTGCAATGGGCCTCAACTTGAGTTACAAGGTGCAGCCGAGCCCCGATGGACTTGCTCAGGCGTTTATTCTTGGTGAGGAATTCATCGGAAACGATTGCTGCGCAATGGTCCTTGGCGACAATATCTTCTACGGAAACGGATTTAGCCCGCTATTGAAGGCTGCCGTCAAAAATGCCGAAGAAAATGGCCGTGCAAGCGTTTTCGGCTACTATGTGGAAGACCCAGAACGCTTTGGAGTCGTGGAATTTGACGAAAATGGCAAGGTGATTTCTGTCGAAGAAAAACCGAAAGAACCCAAGAGCAACTATGCGATTACGGGCCTCTACTTCTACGACAATCGTGTGTCCGGCTTTGCTAAGGTGCAGAAACCGAGTGCCCGCGGCGAACTTGAAATTACCGACCTCAACAAGACCTACCTCGATATGGGCGAACTTGACGTGAAACTCCTCGGTCGCGGGTTTGCATGGCTCGATACCGGTACAATGGACAGCCTCATCGAAGCGGGCGAGTTCGTGAAAATGGTCGAAAACCGTCAAGGCATCCAAATTTCTGCTATTGAAGAAATCGCCTACAAGAACGGCTGGATTAGCAAGGAAAAACTTTTGGAATCCGCCGCTAAATATGGAAAGTCGCCTTATGGTCAGCACCTGAGAAAAGTTGCAGAAGGGAAGATTCATTATTAGAGATGGTGAATGGGATGAATCTGCCTCCTTTGATAAAAAAAATCATTGCGACAAATCCATGTTATGCGGATTTGCTTGAATGTCAAGGTAAAATCTATACATTTTTGAATCCGGTTTCTTACTTAGAAGCTCTTAAGCATAAAGAAATTTTTGAAAAGATGGATGGAATTTTTTGCGATGGGAAAATTCTAGCTAAGTCGATTTGCTTGTTTTATCATAAACGGGTGGATCGCTGCAGCTTTGATATGACTTCCCTTGCATCGGAGTTTTTTCGGTATTCAGAAATTCATAACAAGAAAATTTATTTTGTTGCAAGTAAGCAGGAAGAGCTTGAACGCGCAATGAGAATCCTTGGTAAAGTCTATCCTAATCTGAATATAGTGGGTGCGAGAAATGGGTATTTTCGTGATGATCAAGAATTAAATGACGAAGTCCATAAAATTGTAAGCCTTAATCCTGATTATGTAATATGCGGTATGGGAGTTGTTTTACAGGAAAAGTTTTTAGTTCTTCTAAAATCAGCTGGGTTTAAGGGAATTGCCTTTACATGTGGCGGTTTTGTTTCTCAGGCGTCTAGGTCGAGTTTGAATTACTATCCAAGGATTTTCGATAAACTTAATTTGCGGTTCTTGTATCGAATGATTAAAGAAAAACATACACGAAAACGTTACTTGCATGCCTTATTTCTTTTCCCGATTAAGTTTGTCAGGGAATGGATGAAAACGTAGGGTAAAGGAAAATTTATGTATGGCTGTAAATGATTAACGAAAGCCTTTTTCCATAGTTGATTGCAAAACTGAATAATATTAATTATGATTTATATTTTTGACGACCGTGTTGTGAAAAATGATATCAAATGGATTGTTCCCATTTTAGTTTTGCCTCGTATGATAATGAACGTTGCAAACGTTCCTTTTGGACCTTTTGTTACTTCGACTTGCTTTTTTTGTGTTTTTTTATTTTTGTTTAGATATGCTTCTTTTAGAGGTCTTATTAAATGTGGACCTTTGCTTTTATGGGGTGGGCTCATATTATATCATTGTATAAATAGCTATCTGAAACATGTTCCTACAATGCGGCCTGTTGATTATTATCATGCGTTAAAAATGTACTGTGCTGTATGTATTTATTCATATCTTTTTTGTGTGGATCTAAAAAGTACTTCAAAATACTTGGCCATATCAATTTTTTTATGGTTAATAATGGCCTGTTCTATTTCTGGATTTGGATATAGTGGTGGTAATCGGTTATCTGGGGAAATGGTTGTTGCTGTAAGTTTTGGAAAGTACTCTGCAATGCTTGTCGTATGCTTGACTTATTACGCTGCTGTAATGAAAAAAAATTGGAGTGAATTATTGTTTTTGTCAATTCCATCCGCTATAATCATTTTTCTTAGTCAAACGAGAAATGCTTTTGGAATGTGCTGCATTCAACTGATGGGTTTTTATTTAGGCGTTAAAATGAAGGGGCGAGTGAATGTGAGTGCTATTGGACGAGTTCTTTTCCTTTTTATTATAATTTTTTTCGGGATTACATTTATGTTGGAACATACAAATATTGGTGCCCGGTTTCAAGAAAAGAAAAGTCTTAACTATTATGAGTTGAAGGGCTTAGCAACTGGCACTGTATTTGACAAAATTGCGGGGGAGCGCCTTATATATTATGTTAATGGCTATAAGTTGTTTTTAAATAATCCTGTTACTGGTATTGGCTATAAAAATTATGCAAATAAATCTGGAGGAATCTATCCCATGCATGTCGAGTATATGGTGCATTTATGTGAAGGCGGGTTAATAGCGGCGTTTTTATTTGTATCTTTTTTGTATTGTATGGCACGTAATATAATAAAAAAAGGATATGATCGACCTGCTTTTATTCTACTCGCATCAACATTTATATTGCAAATCTTTACAAGTGCTTATTCATCTTCCTTTGGTCAAGAAGTTCCTGTTCTAATATATGGATTGCTTATTGCTGCAGGTAGTCCTTTTGTTTCATTGTCCGGAAAACATTTTGATCAAATCTGCTGTGAAAAAAAATATTATCGTGTCGTCATTGCGGAGTAATTTTGGTTAAATAGGAAAATTGAAGTAGGGATTTTTTATGGATTCGCTAAATGCAATGAATAAAAAAATTTGTGTATTAAATGATAAAAAAACTATAACAAATGTATTTTGGACAGGTGGATGGGATTCCACATACATGCTGATAAAATTATTGAAACAAAATAAAACTGTTCAGCCGATATATGTAATAGATAATGGTCGTGCAAGTCGAAATAACGAAATGTTAGCAATGGCAGAGATATTAAAGCATTTAGAAAACCTTGGTGGTGAGGTGTTGCCGATTGTTCAAATTAATATCAACGAGATTAAGGAAAATGAGGAAATTTCAAACTCATATAAAAATCTTTGTAAAAAAGTAAGACTTGGTTCCCAATATGATTGGATTGCAAGACTTGCTCTAGAATATCCTGGAATTGCGATGGGTATCGAAAAACCAAACGGAGAATTTAGTGGTTGCTTAGCCGCGATAGAAAAAACAGGAAAACTGATTTTCAAAGATGGTGTTGGCTTTATAGATGTTAATCATTCAAGTCAAGATTGTATTAATATTTTTGGTAATGTTTGTTTTCCGATAATTGAACTTACGGAAACAGATATGGTAAAAGATATAAAGGAATGGGGGCTTGAAAAAGTTATGAAAAATATATGGTTCTGTCATGCTCCAATAAATGGTATTCCCTGTGGAACATGCAGACCATGTCAACAAAAAATGGAATGCAAAATGAATTTTTTATTACCCCCAAAATCACAATTAAGGTATAAAATATTCCATCTTATAGAAAGAACAATTGGAAAATCTTCAGCTAAATTATACTCAAAATTTATACATTCTCATTATTTCCATTTTTTTCACTATAATTAGTTAGACTACATAAAGGACTGCTCAAATGAATAAAAAAGTTACAAAAGAAGAATCTGAAAAAATTCGTTTAGATATTATTACTGAGGTTGATGATTTTTGTCGAAAAAATGGTATAACATATTTCCTTGCTTTTGGAACTCTTCTTGGTGCAATTCGCCATAAAGGATATATTCCTTGGGATGATGATACCGATATCATGATGCCAAGGGAAGATCTTGAAAAATTTAAAAAATTATTTGTATCAGAAAAGTACAAGTATTCTGATGTGGATACAGAACGTGGTTACGAATATCCTTTTCCAAGAATTACATATAAAGAAACATATGACAAGAAGGGCTTGGTTGCAAAGTATTATGGAGTAAATGTAGATTTGTATCCGATTGATGGATTGCCGTCATCTGATGAAGAAATAGAGATGTTTTTTTCGCGATATAAATCTCTTTTAAAACTAAGGCTATTTTGGATAAGAATTCGTAATAAACTCATGCGCTGTTTGCCGATAAGCAATTTGCCTTTTATAAAATTTTTAACGAAACGTTGTGTTAATCATATTAGAACATACAAAAGAGAAACGTCAATAAAAAATATGGTTATTGATTGTGGTCGAGTTTATAGTAAGACTATTTTTGATAGTTCGGTAGAAGTAGAATTTGAAGGTAAGAAATTTTTTGCTCCAATTGGATGGGATGAGTTTTTAAGAACCCGATATGGCGATTATATGCAACCGCCTCCAGAAAATCAGCGTCATCCCTATCATGGTGGTGATTATTATTGGTTGTAATCATGTCCGAAGTAAAAGCCCCCCAATCTAGATCAAGCAAGGTAATGCGAGGAATTTCATCGCAGACGATTGTAACGTTAGTTATAGGCTTGACAGAATTGTTGTTTTTTTCCATAATGTCCCGATTGTTAAGTAAAGAGGACTTCGGTTATTTTGCCGCTATAACTGCTGTAACAGCTGTTTTCTCGTCCTTGGCTGATACCGGTATAGGTGCGGCAATTGTACAACATAAAGAGATTGACAAAAAATATCTTGATAATGCTTTTTCGTTAAGTTTCTTTATTGGCTTTATTTTAATGATACTTTTGTGTGCGCTTTCGGCCCCGATTTCGATTCTTGTCGTTGATTCTTCCATTCGTATTCCTCTTATAATTCTCTCTTGTACATTATTGTTGAGCTGTGTTACATCAGTTCCAAGAAGTATTTTGCATCGTAAAAGGATGTTTTTTAGGTTGGGCTTTTCGAGCCTAATTTCGTTGATTTTGTCTTCCCTGGTAGCGATAGTGTTGGCATTAAAAGGTTTTGGTTTTTATGCAATTCTTGGAAAAAATATTGTCAATTCGCTTTTATTGTATTTTATTTCATTGTTTTTGGCTAAAACAAAATTTGGGTTCGATTGGAATCCAATTGTTATAAAAAAAATTTTTGGTTTTAGTGGTTGGCTGATGGCTAGTGCTTTGTTTCGTAATTTCTCCCATAGTATAGATTCCCTAATTATGCCTAGATTGATGTCTGTTTCAATGTTGGGTGCGTATAACAGACCAAAAGGGTTTATTAGTCAGGTTTCTTCGCAGCTGAATGGAATTTTTGATTCAGCTCTTTTCCCTGTTTTATCGGAAGTTCAAAATGATAAATTAGCCATAAAGAATGCCTATAAAACATCTATTTATTATTTGAATATTTTTGCAATGCTTTTATCAATAAGTTTTATTTTCAATTCTGAACTGATTATTCGAATTTTTTTTGGGGAACAGTGGCTAGAACTAAAATATATTTTTATGATTCTTTCTCTAGCATTTGTTTTCAATATAGATATACGGTTGACTGATTGCTATTTAAGAAGTTTGGCGTTGACAAAGTCTCAATTTTTTTTTCGAATAATCCAATTTGTGCTGAAAACTTTATGCTTTGTTATAGGTAGTCATTGGGGACTGATTGGTTTCTCAGTTGGAGGCTTTGTTGCGGTACTTTTGATGACCTTGATAAAAGTAATTTATATTAGCAATAAAGTTGGGGTGTCTTTTAATGCGACTCTGCATTGCATGATATCTTCTTGGCGGGCAGGCTTGTTGTTTATCCCTGTTATGATTTTATGCTACATATATATTCCGTCAAGTTTGATTGGCAACATTGTTAATTGTTGTGTAATGATAATTATGTTTATAGGTGTGTTTTTCACGGTTCCTAGTTTTGTCGGACAAAGGTATTATACAGAAATGTATCCAAAAATTATGTCAAGATTGGAAAAAATATCTCCGAAAAAAGGATGATGTGAGCAAAGAATCATTATGAATCAATGCCTATAATATTGTTGTAACGGAAGGTGAAGATTGCTTTTTACGGATTTTAGTTTTTTTCTGATAATGCCGATAATATTTATTGTTTATTGGTTGATTCCTGTCCGGCTGTACGGCTTAAAAAAGATGTTTTTGCTAGTTGTCAGTTATTTGCTGTATGTGAATTTCAACCCTACTTACGCGTTCTTGCTGTTGGCTATTTCGTTGATAACTTTTTTCGGAGCCAAGTTGTTAGCAAATGGTGTGATTGCTTTTCGTTGGGGCGGGGTTGCTATTGCTGTTCTCGCTTTGCTTCCATTAGTCTTTTTCAAGTATTATAATTTTGTAAATGAATCTGTTTTTTCATTGTTGTCTTTTGCTCATTTACGATTTCATTTGCCTGGTTTGAATTGGGCGATTCCTGTCGGGATTAGTTTTTTTACTTTTCAGGCATTGGGTTATTATCTAGATGTCTATCATAAGAGTATTTCTGTCGAAAAAAAACTTATAGATTATCTCCTTTTTGTTTCGTTTTTTCCTCAAATTGTTTCTGGCCCAATTAGTAAGGCTTCTGAACTTTTGCCACAAATAAAAACTCCTATTCCTTTTTCTTATAACAAGGCTGCAAAAGGATGTCGATACTTTTTATGGGGGTTGTTCCTGAAAATAGTCTTGGCTGATCGGGCAGGCTTATATGTAGCTCTGGTTCTTGACCACTACTATGATTTTTCAGGAATCAATTGTCTCTTTGCTACATTTTTATACAGTATTCAAATTTATGCGGATTTTGCAGGCTATTCATTCATGGCGATTGGGACTGCTAATTTATTAGGATTTGATTTAATCAATAATTTTAATCATCCGTATTTTTCGATGAGTGTTACTGATTTTTGGCGCCGTTGGCATATCTCCCTTTCGCGTTGGCTCAAGGATTATGTCTATATTCCGCTTGGGGGTAACCGTTGCTCAAAAGTAAGGAATTACATGAATATTATGACTACATTTCTTGTTAGTGGAATTTGGCATGGAGCTAATTGGACGTTTGTCCTTTGGGGTGTATTTCATGGCTTGTGTCAGGTGATGGAGAAGGCTTTGAACTTGCAAAAGACGGATTCGAAAGGTTTTTTTCGGGCGCTTAGGATCGTGGTAACTTTCTTTGTTATTTGCTTTGCGTGGATTCTTTTTCGTAGTCAGACAATTGCTGATTTTTTCAATATTGTTTATCAAATTATATCGCTGAATAAAGGATTTTACGTGGCCATGGATGGTGTTGACATGCTTGCTTATTTTGTCGTCGCATTTGTTCCTTTTGTGATTTTTGAAGTTTTGCATGAGTTTTATAAAGAAAAATATCGGAAATTGATGCGGTACATTTTTGTTCGTTGGGGAATATACATAGCTCTGTCAAGTTTGATAGCGTTGATTGGCGTTTTTGATGGGAGCGAGTTTATTTATGCGAATTTCTGAAATGAAAAAATTTGTATTGAAATTTCTTCTTTTTGCCGTGTTCATGGTGCTTGTTGACACTATTTGTGGAGTCGTGTTACCATTGCTGCAAAGTCATGCTAAAGGGGGGCGAACTCGAACAAATTACTATTTGTCAAATAAATGTGATGCTGATATTCTTGTTCTTGGTTCATCAAGAGCGACTCACCATTACTTGCCAAAAATCCTAGATTCATTAGGCGGTATTGCATATAATGCGGGGAACGATGGTATGGGAGTCATACTTGGATATGGACGGTATTTGATGTGCACTGAAAAGCATGTGCCTAAAATTATTATACACGATATTGCTAGTTTTGATTATGAAAAAGACGATAATTCAAAATACCTGAAGTATTTGCGACCTTATGGTGATGGACCAAAAATTAGGAATATCATTTCACAAATAGGTGAATCCTTCATCAATTTAAAAATGCTGTCGAATATGTATCGTAGTTCGTCAAGTATTATCCCCAACATAAGGGATCTTTTTGTAGATGAAAAAACTGATAATAGGGGGTATTTACCACTCTATAAAAAATGCAAAAATTGTGACAATTTTCCCTCAGAAAAGGGTACTTCTATGTTGAAACTGGACTCGATAAAGCTAAAGATATTTGACTCATTTGTCAAAGAAACCGCCCGCCAAGGTTCAACGTTATATTTTGCGATTAGTCCTAAATTTTCAACTGAAAAAACTGAACAATCGCCAAGATATGCTTATGGCGAAAAATTGGCTGAAAAATACAATGTTCCTTTACTGAATCATTTGTTTACTCCCGGTATTTCGGACAATCCGGCTTTTTTTGCCGACAAAACGCATTTGAATGACAGTGGTGCTACTGCTTATTCAAAATTGATTGTTGATGAAATACGGAAAATGGAAAATTTCAGATAGAAACTATCATTAATCAAGTATTTTTTTCTATTTGATTGGAAGTTTTATTAAGTCGCCTAGACGATTATTCCACTCCATTGGGCGAAATTCTCCCAATCCACTGGCTGGATAAAATGTCATTTCTCCAAAATAAAATTGATTGTTTATCACGAAAAAATCAACACGAACAAAGGGGATTCCTTCAGAAAGGCTTTCGCATGCCTCAATTAATGCTTTTAAACATCTAGGTTTTTCAACGGGATTAAGTCCGTTTTCAACAACAGGATTAAGTCCAACAAATGGCATGTGGTTCCATTCTAAGTCGTAAAAATCAATCGTTTCTTTGGTAAATCGATCTCGAATAACCTGACAATATTGTGGTTTCCCGTTAAAACAAAAAAACTTGTAATCATTAAGTTCCCCATTTTCATCCTCCATGTATTTTTCTGCAATAATACGAGGAGTAACATTTTTATAAGGCCATTCCCTATATGTCTTATAAATGCTGCGCTGCTTTAATTGCATGTCCATCTTTTTTATAGAGGCTTCCCTATTAA
Organism: Fibrobacter sp.; assembly: GCA_017965445.1. Classification (GTDB taxonomy): domain Bacteria; phylum Fibrobacterota; class Fibrobacteria; order Fibrobacterales; family Fibrobacteraceae; genus Fibrobacter. Next base: position 33,441 of record JAGCPZ010000027.1, read on the forward strand.
GGGTTAGTTTATTTTTGCAAACTAATACATTGCCGCCACCTCCGTTTGTTGTTTTTAAAACAAACTTATTTGGTAGTGAGTCAAAATCAATTTTTTCAGCACTGTTCCACACGCCTAATATAGGGATTATATGATCTTCACCAATTATCTTTGCAACATAATTCTTAACGGCATACTTATCGACAAGTGTTGTATAAAGAGGGTTGCGGTTATTCAGTTTTAGCCATTGTATTTTTTCACTGAAACTTTTGGGATTACTTAAATCTAATTTATACCCCATTTTGCAACGGAACATCAGTTGCAAATAAATCTTATCTGAAAAAAGAAAATTCAGATTTCTTAGCATTTTTATAAAAAAATCGGCTCGAGTATTTTTTGCTGATTTAATGGTGTTAACAAATGTTCGCATCTTTATTTCCTTATGTCATCAGGTCTGACGACTCTTGGTGGCATTATACATTTTTTCTTATCTCTTTGCAAGTCGTTCCTCTGGATATGGACGGACGGCTTTGGCTATCTCTAGATTTGTTATGAGTTGCGAATGACTGTGGTAGCTATTTTTTATATATTTTTTTTAGTCGTATTAGCATTATATAGTTGAACCTATTCCTGAAAAAGAGAAATGAATTGAAAAAGAAAGTCCTCATATTTGTGCAGCCAGGTGTTGGTGGTGCTGAACGTGTTTCTGTGACTATCGGGAAAAACTTGAATCCGGAATTATTTAATGTCTGCTTTTATGCTGTTGGCCCACGCAAATGTGAAATTTCGGAATTTATTCCTCAAAATCAGTTTAAAGGACATTTGCAACATTCGAATCCTTTCATTTTGTTGATTGATTTATATAAAGTAATCAAAAAAGAATCTGCTGATATTATATTTTCATCGGTGATGCATTATAGTACAAAACTTCTTTTGTTACAACCTTTTTTTTCGAAAATTAAATTTATTATTCGATGTGAGAATAATTTTTTTTCTTTTAATACGCGTCAAAGGTTGATGATTCGTTTTTTGTATCATCGAGCACAAAGAATTGTTGCACAGACCGATGAAATGCAAAATGAACTTATCGAAAAAGTTCTCTTGCCTGCCTCTAAAATTGTTACTATTCAAAATCCTCAAGATTTTGAGATGATAAGTAGACTTGCGCGGGAATCTAGCCCATTTAAAGATTCATCGAAAACGTATTTCGTTGCTTCAGGTCGTTTCGCTCATCAAAAAGGATTTGATATTCTTGTTCGGGCGTTTGCTCTTGTTTCTCAAAAGATGAAAGAAGCTGAGCTTTATATGGTTGGCAAAAATTCTGGGCCAAATGAGGCTTGCTATAAGCAAATTAATGATTTGATAAAACAATTGAGCTTGAGCGAAAAAGTTCATTGCATGGGGTATCAAAAAAATCCTTATGTGTATGTGAAAAATGCAGATTGCTTTGTCTTGTCAAGTCGGTACGAAGGCCTTCCGAATGTGTTGATTGAGGCTTTATATCTTGGAACGCCAGCGGCGGCGGTAACGTGTATTCCCGCTGTTGCTCGAATTGTTGAAGGTGGTAAAACAGGATATTTAGCGAAATCTGAAGATGTTTATTCATTAGCGGAAGCGATGCTCAATGCTGTCAAACTGGGTCGGATTCATAGCGATTATCCCATGGATACGATGCCTGCTTTTAATAAATTATTTTTGGAAGTGTAGAATGTCTGTAAATTATCTGATTATAGTCCATAAGTCACCAAAGCAATTTCAGCGTCTAGTTAGAGCTTTGGATGCTCCCTGGGTGAATTTTTTTATTCATGTTGATAAAAAATGTCATGATAAGGAGTTTGAATTTTTAATTCCTGAAAAGGGTAATGTTCATTATGTAAAAAAAATGAATCGTGTAGATGTAAGATGGGGGGATGCCTGCCAAATAGATGCTTACTTGGCTTGTATGCGTTTAGCTATTTCTTCTCGTGTTGAAGGTCGTTTTGTTCTTATATCGGGTCAAGATTATCCTTTGAGGACACCCGCATATATTCGGGATTATTTTGATTCGCATAAAGATTATAACTTTATGACGATTTATCCGATTCCTGATCCGGTCAAGGTCTCTGAAAATGGAGGCTATGAACGCCTTATATCGTACACCTTTGATTGCAAAAATCCCAAAGATGAAAGGATGAAAGCTAAAATACAGCCCAAATCCTTGCGCTTAAAAACGATTTTAGGCTTTTATCGGTTGCTCCGTTATCGTAGTGAACTTTTGCCATTGGCGATAAAACTTTATTTTAAAAAAAGAGTCTATCCTAAATCTCTTGCTATGTATTTTAATGAAGTTTGGTGGGCGCTTAATAAGGACGCCGTTCAAAAATTTATTAGTATTTATGAAAATCCGGAAATTAGAGACTTTTATAAATATACGCACTGCCCAGATGAAACCTCTTTTAGTTCAATATTGCTTGCAAATCCGGAATTTGAAAAGACGTTAATGCCGATGTGTCACTATATTGATTGGAGTTCGTCTAAAAATGCTTCTCCTAAAACGATAGACGAATCGGATATTCCTAAAATAAAGGCGGAAATGGAAACCAAACCATATGTCATGTTTGCTCGCAAGTTCGAAGAAAATGCAAAAGTTTTAGACTTGATTGACGATTTGTTTTTAAAGTAAAAATTTGGTGAAAGAATAATGAAAAAAGTTGCGATTATCTGCAATAAAGGTTTTGGCTCTGATGGAATATCTGCTTTCATCATGAATAATTATAGGTGTTTTGATCATAAGCTTTTTCGTTGTACGCTTATTTACCCCGCTTTTTTTGGAGATATCGGTGTCATTAATGAAAAAATATCCGATTTTTCGAAAAACGGAGATTCATCACTTTATCTTCCTAAGTCGCAAGGTGTTGTCAAGTATTTTTTTCTTTTAGTTCGTCACTTGAAAAAACAAAAATATGATGTTGTTCATATTCACGGAAGTAGCGCAAGTATTGTGTTAGAGGTTTTGGCTGCAAAAATTGCCGGTGTAAAGAATGTATGTACGCATAGCCACAATACGACTGGAAATCATATATTTGTCCATAAAATCTGTAGAATCTTGTTGAATTTAACAGTTACAAATTGTTTAGCGTGTGGGCGTAAAGCGGGACTCTGGATGTATGGAAATCGGCGAACGTTTCAAATTGTTCCCAATGGAATAGAGCTTTCTAAGTATAAATTTATGGAAAATATCCGGGTTTCAGTTCGAAAAAAATTGAATGTTCCTGAAAATCAAATGCTTATTGGGCATGTGGGGGGGACGAACGCCCAAAAGAATCAAAAGTTCTTGGTTGAATTTGCAAGTCTGGCCCAAAAAAGGAATTTGAGTATTCGAATGGTTTTTATTGGTCCGGGTTATGGGTCTTATTTAAAAGAAATTCAAGATAATGTGAAATCATTAAATTTAACGGATTGTGTCTCTTTTTTAGGGCAGCGGGCAGACGTGAATGAACTTATGATGGGGATGGATGCTTTCTTTTTGCCTTCTTTATTTGAAGGATTCCCGATAGTGTCAATCGAAGCGCAAGCTTCGGGGTTACCGACATTTATGTCGGATACGATTTCTAAAGAAGCTGAAATTACGGATTTAGTTCGTTGGCTACCGATAGATAAAGGGCCGGAGTGTTGGTTGCAGATGTTGGAAAAATGCTCGTTTTCAAAGAATCGTTCTTTATACGCTAATGAGGTTGCGAAACGTGGTTTTGACGTTCAAACGTCATCGGCTTTGTTGCAAAAGATATATTTAGGTGTTACGGATGAAATTGATAGATAATCACATAATATTAGATGATTCATTAGTTTAGAGGATTGTCAAAATGATAAAAAGTAAGTCTGATTTGAAAGCCTATATAAAGGCTGATTTTGAACGCCAACAAATGAAACACCCGATATGGGCCTCGCTGACATATGGTGAACATGCGGTAACTCGCAAATATCTTGAGACACTGCGTAAATTGGAATTCTATCAGAATAATAAGAAAAATTTGATTTGCAAGTTGCTTTATGCATTCTACTTTTTAAAATACAGAAAAAATTGTTTGAAGTATGGTATGTATATATTTCCGAATACGTCAGGACCCGGACTTTTATTACCGCACCTTGGTTTTGTAAGAATTGGACCACAAACAAAAATGGGTGCTAATTGCACAGTTTTGCCAATGGTTCTTTTTGGTAAAAAAAATCCGGAAATTGATTGCTCGATTACTATTGGCGACAATTGCTATGTTAGCACGGGTGCTACGATTCTTGGCCCCGTAAAAATAGGGAATAACGTTACAATTGGTGCTGGAGCTGTAGTGACTAAGGACATTCCTGATAATGCTGTTGTTGGCGGTGTTCCCGCAAAAGTGATTAAGTTTAAGTCTTTTACATGAAAATCTTGAGGATTGATTAAACATCTTTGGTTTTATTGCAAAAGTTTATTTGGAACAAATATATGACAAAGATTAAACTTCTTCATTTTATTAATAGTTTAAATATAGGGGGCGCTGAATCCCTTGTGAAAGATTACGCTCTTTTGATAGATAAAGAAAAATTTGATGTTGTTATTTTATGCCATGACCGAATTGGTTCGCTATATGAAAAGTTATTACAAAATGCGGGAATACGAATTTTTTTTATTAGTGATTTTTTCCCGTTTAAAAAGCTGTATTTTAATCGTCTTGTAAATAAAATTGTACGTCATTCGTACTTGGATAAATTAATTGCGAAAATTATTATAAAAAAGGAAAAACCAGATATCATTCATTCGCACCAGCCTTTTAACAGAATTATCGAATTTGTAAATCCTTCAAAAAAATGCAAATTGTTTCATACAGTACATTCTGAACCCAAGGAATTTTGGTGTACAGGAACCCGTTATGCTAATAGGGATTTTAAAGCGGTTTCTTCATTAATAAAAAAACATGGAATGAGGCTAATTGCTTTGCATGAACCTATGCGACAAGAACTCAATCAAATGTTTCATGTAAACAATACGGTTGTATTAAACAATGGTATAGATTTTAGTAGGTTTAATGTTTCAGAATCGAAAGAAGTGATTCGTAAAGAATTGAATATCAGTGAAGACGCTTTTCTTGTTGGTCATGTTGGGCGCTTCGTTCCTTTAAAAAGGCACGATTTAATTGTAGATTCGTTTTATGAACTTTGCAAAATAAAAAAGAATGCGCATTTACTTCTAGTGGGTTCAGGAGAATTGCGTTCACACATAGAAGAAAAAATAAAATTAATGCAACTGAGAGAGAAAGTAACGATATTGGAGCCGAGGTTGGATATTCCTAGGATAATGAAGTCGCTGGATGTATTTATATTCCCTTCTCTTTTTGAAGGCTTGGGAATTGTTTTGATAGAGGCTCAAAGAATGGGTGTTCCTTGTGTTGTTTCTGATGCGATCCCTGAAGCGGCTAACGTTTCGAATTTAGTAGTGAAAATGCCCAAAGATTCAGCTCCATTGCAATGGGCCGAAAAACTGAATGGAGCGTGTTCAATTCATCCTGAATATTTTGGAATTGAAAAATGGGATATGAGTATTGTTGTAAAACAATTAGAAAATTTGTATTTGCAGGAAATATCTCAAGGTTAAATTAAAATGGATAATTTGGATATGATACGATATTTATCAAGTGAAAATGTTTTTTTGTTTTGAGGGCCTTTTCCAGTGAATGAAAATATAAAAGTTTCTGTCGTTATTCCTATTTACAATGTATTACCGTATTTGCGGACTTGTTTGGATTCGTTAACAGCGCAAACTATTCAAGAAAGCGAATTTATTATGGTGTCAGATGGAGCTTCTGAAGAAGAGTGCTCTATATGCAATGAATATGTTGCCAAAGATTCACGGTTTAAATTTTTTAGACGAGAACATGCAGGTGTTTCTGCAACAAGAAATTATGGTGTGGCGCAAGCTCGGGGGGAATATATAACATTCGTTGATAGCGATGATTGGGTCGCACCGGGAATCTTTGAAGAAGCCTATGAATTATCTAAAGAAAAAGATTGTGATGTCACGTTTTGGAATTATGTTGAAGTTTCTCCGCAAAAAAGAAGCCTACAAAAATTTTCATTAATGAATAGTGGCGTTTTATCAAAAGAAATGTTAATAACTATAAGGAAAAACCTTTGTTTTGTAGAAAAGAAAAGATTCATGATTATTGCTGTCCCTTGGGGTAAATTATATAGAGCGTCTTTGGTAAGGAATATACCATTTGAAGAGGATATAGAGAGTGGAGAAGACAGAATATTCAATTTACAAATATTTTTAAAAGATGTCCGTGTGGTGTATTTAAATCGAGATTCGTACTTCTATAGGCGAAATGATTTTTCTATAACCAATAAGTATCGTCATAATGCGTTTGACGTTCTCATGAAAGGTATTAGAAGATTGGATGATTTAACAAATGGTGAACAATATACGGAAATTTGCAATGAAACGTTGTATAAGTTCGTAGAAAGTTTATCACGAGACTACTTCCATAAGGATAATCCGTTTCCGTTTAAAGAAAATATTGATAGACTTAAACAAATCTTTTATTCAGAAATGTTTCGAAATGTTGTAAATGGATGTTCTTTCCGTAAATTAAATAAATGCCATAAAATTGACTACCTTTTTATAAAATGTAAAATTTTTCCTTGGCTTTATATTAGAACAGTCCTCTTTTCGTTAAAAAGAAATTTTTTTTAGTTCTTAAATGGATTTAGTTATGAATAATATAAAGGTTTCTGTCATTCTTCCTGTTTATAAAGTCCCGCTAGAATATTTGCGAGATTGTTTGGATTCGCTTATTGCACAAACTTTGCGGGAATGTGAATTTATTATGGTGTCTGATGGAGCTCCTGAAGCAGAATGTTCTGTATGCGAGGAATATGTTGCCAGAGATTCTCGATTCAAGTTTTTTAAATGCGAACATGCAGGTGTTTCTGTTGCGAGAAATTTTGGAATAAGACAAGCACAAGGTGAGTATACGTCTTTCGTTGATAGTGATGATTGGATAGATGCAAATATTCTAAAAGAAGCCTATGATTTTTCAAAGAAAAATGATAGTGATGTGACTTTTTGGAATTGTGTTACGGTATCCAATAAAAAGAAACTTCCTGTTCGATATTCAACGATGGATAAGTTTCTTTTGTCGGAAGAATCGTTAAATGCTATAAAAAGGAATCTTTTCTTTGCCGAACATAAGAAATATCTGGTTTTTATTTATCCGGTATGTAAATTGTATAAGGCGTCTTTGGTGAAAAATTTCATGTTCGAAGAAAATCTAGAAATAGGAGAAGATCGAATTTTTAATATGCATGTTTTTTCAAAAGATATACGTGTGGCGTATTTGAATCGGAGTGCTTATTTTTATAGACAAAATGCTGATTCGATAACAAAGAAATATCGTCATGACGCGTTTGATACACTCATGAAATATGTTGAACGGATGAAGGAACTTTCAAATGGAATGTATCACGCAGAAATTTGTAACGAAATACTATACAAATTTGTTGAGAGTTTATCTCTAGATTACTACCATAAAGATAATCCTTATCCGTCTAAAGATAATATCAAAAGGCTTAAACAAGTCTTTTATTCAGAAGATTTTCGAAATGTTGTGAAAGGATGTAATTTTCGCAAATTAAATCGTTGCCATAAAATCGACTACCTTTTTATCAGGTTCAAATTTATCCCTTGGCTCTATATTAGAACTAAATTTCTTGGTTTAAAAAACAGACTGTTTTAAAAAGCCATACGTAAGTAATGATTTTAGTGCTATTTTGTAATTTTTCTATATTTAGACCAAATAAATGGGAAAAACATGAAAAAAACAATTGTCATTACCGGCGGTGCAGGCTTTATCGGGAGCCATGTTGTTCGCCTTTTCGTGAACAAGTATCCTGAATACAAGATTATCAACCTCGATAAGCTGACCTATGCAGGCAACCTTGCGAACCTCAAGGACATCGAAGGGAAGCCGAACTACAAGTTCGTGAAGATGGACATATGCGACTTCGACGCGTTCTACAAGCTCATGCAGGACGAACAGGTCGATGGCATCATCCACCTCGCTGCCGAAAGCCATGTCGATCGCTCCATCAAGGACCCGTTCACTTTCGCGAAGACGAACGTGATGGGAACTTTGAGCCTGTTGCAGGCCGCGAAGCTCTATTGGGAAAGCCTCCCCGAGAAGTACGAGGGCAAGCGCTTCTACCATATTTCGACGGACGAAGTTTATGGCGCTCTCAAGATGAACCACCCGGAAGGCATCACGCCTCCGTTCACCACGACTGCTTCGAGTTCCGAACATCACCTGGCCTACGGCGACGACTTCTTCTACGAGACGACCAAGTACACGCCGCATAGTCCCTACTCGGCGAGTAAGGCGGGTTCCGACCACTTCGTTCGCGCGTTCCACGACACCTACGGCATGCCGACCATCGTGACGAACTGCTCCAACAACTACGGTCCGTACCAGTTCCCCGAAAAGCTCATCCCGCTTTTTATCAACAACATCCGCCACAAGAAGCCGCTTCCGGTCTATGGCAAGGGCGAGAACGTGCGCGACTGGCTCTTCGTGGAAGACCATGCCCGCGCCATCGACGTGATTTTCCATAACGGCAAAATTGCCGAGACGTACAATATCGGCGGCTTCAACGAATGGAAGAACATCGACATCATCAAGGTCGTCATCAAGACTGTTGACAGGCTCCTTGGCCGCGCCGAAGGCGAGGACATGGACCTCATCACCTACGTGACGGACCGCCTAGGCCACGACGCGCGTTACGCCATCGACTCCACCAAGCTCCAGAAGGAACTGGGCTGGGAACCGAGCCTCCAGTTCGAAGAAGGCATCGAAAAGACGGTGCGCTGGTACCTCGATAACCAGGAATGGCTCGACAACATCACCAGCGGCGACTACGAGAAGTATTACGAAACGATGTATAAGAATAGGTAGGTAGTGGGCTATGGGCTCGGCACTCTGTGCCTTTGAGGTCGCGACTATGTCGCTTTGGGCTAAAGTAAGGCGCCATAGGCGCGATTATGAAACCTCATACCTCAGAGGGAGTCCTAGAGTGAAACGATAGGACGACCGTGCTCAAACCTCATCGCTAAAAAATCGGAGATTTTTTATGGGCAAATTCAATTTTATCAAAACCTCCATCGAGGGTGTGACGATTATCGAACCGACGGTCTTTGGCGACCAGCGCGGCTACTTTATGGAAACCTACAACAAGGCAGAATTCGATGCTGTCGGCTTGAATATGGTTTTCGTACAAGATAACGAATCCAGAAGCAAGAAGGGCGTGCTTCGCGGCCTCCATTTCCAGAAGAAGAATCCGCAGGGCAAGCTTGTCCGCGTGATCGAAGGCGAAGTGTTCGACGTGGCGGTTGATCTGCGCAAGGGTAGCCCCACGTTCGGCAAGTGGGAAGGTGTCGTGCTTTCTTCCGAGAACAAGAAGCAGTTCTACATCCCCGAAGGCTTTGCACACGGCTTCGTGGTGCTCAGCGAGACGGCGACTTTTGTCTATAAGTGCACCCGCCTTTACGACCCGAAGGACGAAGGTGGCTTGATGTGGAACGATCCCGAAATCGGCATCAAGTGGCCGGTAGGCAATGGTTTCGAGCCTCTCCTTTCCGAGAAGGACACGAAGAATCCGGCGCTCAAGGATCTTGGCTTCGCATTCTCGGAGCTCTGAGTTTTCAGCCCGCAACTTTGTTGCTTTGAGCCATGAGTTTGATTGCTGTTTCGCCACAAACGCAACTCATTGCTCATCGCTCAATGCTCATTTCTCATTACTTTTTTCTATCTTTTACGCATCATGAAAAATATTCTTGTTGTTTGTACTGGTAACATCTGCCGTAGTCCGACAGGGGAGTACCTCCTGAAGAAGGAACTCGGGCCGGATTTTAATGTGATGAGTGCTGGTCTTGGTGCATTGGTTGATAATCCTGCACATGAAATTGCTCAGAAAATTGCCATGCAGCATGGTGTGGATATGAGTGCCCATAGGGCTCGCCAAATTAATTTGGACATCCTGAAATGGGCAGACTTGATCTTGGTGATGGAAAACGGACATAAGAGGGAACTTTTGCATAAGTATCCCTGGCTAGAGGGTAAGGTTTTCCGCTATGGTGAATCTCACCAGGTGGATATCCCTGACCCGTATAGACGTCCAGAAAATGCATTTGTGTTGGCCTGGAATTTTATTTCTAAGCTGACGCCTTATTGGGTTGAAAAAATTAGGCAAAGTGAAGCCAAATAAATAAGAAAGGAAAAGTATGAAAAAAATTGGTATAGTTCTTTGTGGTGTAGCCGCTGCAATCTTGAGTGGTTGTGCTGCTGGACCTCAAATGCGTATGGATGTTCCTTCGGATTCCACAACATACAATGGAATCTCGTTCAAGCTTCATTCCATTGAGAAGGGAGATATGGGTGAACCTGTGGCGGCTCCTGTAAATCCTCAAGACGGTAATTTGGCCGATCTCATGGTGGATTCTCTCCCGGACTTGGAATATAGGATTGGACCGTTGGATATGGTTCAGGTAGTTGTTTGGGAACATCCAGAACTCACGTCTCCGATGGGTCAGTACCAGCCGGCCGGCCAGAAGGTGACGACCGATGGCAAGTTGTTCTATCCGTATGCAGGCGTGATTCAGGCCGCTGGTCTTACCGCCCAGGAACTCCGTCTTGAAATCACAAAGCGTCTTTCGGACAAGATTTTGAACGACCCTCAGGTGGATGTCCGTGTGACGGGTTATCACAGCCGCAAGGCTTTGGTGACGGGAGCAGTGAATAAACCCGGTTATGTGAAGTTTGACGAGAATCCGATGACGATTCCCGATGTCATTGCTGAAGTGGGCGGGTTTAACGAAAAGGCTGATCCTGCGTTTGTTCAACTCCGCCGTGGTGACAAAGTCTATAATATTGATTACGTCCGTGCATTCAAGGAGAACGTTCCTATCGAGCGCATCCTCGTGAAACCGGGTGACCAATTGTTTGTCCCGTTGAGGGCCGATACCGAAAGGGATAGGAAGGTCTATGTTCTCGGTGAGGTGCTGAGGAGCGGGGTTGTCCGCATGGACAATTACTTGACATTGGCAGAAGCCCTTGCTGCCGCTGGTGGTGTGAATGCCGTGAACGCCTCGTCGAGAGATATTTATGTTATCAGAAATACGGCTCCTGACAAAATCGATATTTATCAGCTGAATGCGAAGAACGCGATGGCCCTTGCTATGGCAGACCGCTTTGAAATGAATCCGCGCGATATCGTGTATGTCGATGCTTCTGGCCTTGCAACATGGAACCGTATCCTTGGTTTGATTACGCCGACGCTCAATGCTACAGTTAATACCGGTCATAATGCTGTTAACATGATGTACTACATCCAGCAATTCCATAACACACAATGGAAGTAATCGGAAATAGGGTGACGCTATGATTAACTTGATTCTGTGCGGTGGCAGCGGTACGCGCCTTTGGCCGATTAGCCGCTCCCTGATGCCGAAACAGTTCGCCCGTCTTTTTGACGGAGCGTCCCTGTTCCAGCGTACCGTAAAGACGAATTCTCGCATTTGCAGTGCACAGTACATTGTCAGTAATGCAGAACAGTATTTCTTGGCAAAGGATCAACTTGAAGAAGTCGGTGCGGCTCATGCTCGTTTCCTTTTGGAACCGGTGGGCCGCAATACGGCTCCGGCAATCGCTCTTGCGTGCCTCGGTCTCAACCCGGATGATGTTGTTCTTGTTTCGCCTTCCGACCATGTGATTCGCAAAGCGGACGCCTACGAAGAATGCTTGCGTAAGGCCGAAGAATTTGCAGCAAAAGGATTCTTGGTCACGTTCGGTATTACTCCGACGGGCCCGGAAACGGGTTACGGCTACATCGAAGCGAACGGCGATGATGTCAAGCGCTTTGTCGAAAAACCGGATTTGGAAACTGCAAAGAAGTATGTCGCTTCTGGAAGGTTCTTCTGGAACAGCGGAATATTCTGCTTCAAGGCTTCGACGTTCCTTGATGAACTAGCGAAGTTTTCTCCGGACATTCTGTCTGCGGCGAAGGTTGCGTTTGCGAATGCCAAGAAAGAAAATAAGGGTGCTCTTGTCCGTGTCGATCATGACGACATGATGAACATTCCTTCGAACTCGATTGACTATGCTGTGATGGAAAAGTCTTCCAAGGTGAAGGTTGTTCCGAGTGATATCGGCTGGTCCGATCTTGGCGCGTTCGACTCTCTCTATGGCGAATACGACCACGACGAAAATGGCAATAACATAAACGCAAAGCACTTGGCTGTTGGTTCTAAGAACTCTCTTGTTCTCGGTTGCCAGCGTCAGATTTGTACAATCGACCTCGACAACATGCTGATAGTCGATACGCCGGATGCTCTCTTGGTCGCTCCGCTTGCGAGTAGCCAGAAGGTGAAGAAGGTTGTTGACGAGCTCAAGGCTCGTGGTTCCGATTTGCCAACGGTTCCACAGACGGTCAATCGTCCGTGGGGTACATACTCCGTGCTCGAATCGTCGGACCGTTACAAGATGAAGCGCATCGTCGTGCGTCCGGGCGAACGCCTTTCGTTGCAGAAGCATTTGCACCGTTCGGAACACTGGGTGGTCGTGAGCGGCACCGCTACGGTGACTGTTGGCGACAAGGTGTTCTACGTGCGTCCGAACGAATCAACGTACATTCCTTCGGGAACGGTTCACCGTTTGCAGAACGAAGGCAAACTCCCGCTCGTGATAGTTGAAGTCCAGGTCGGCGAATACACCGGCGAAGACGACATCATCCGCATGCAGGACGACTACAAGAGATCGTAATAAGTGGTTGGTAAACAGTGGCTAGTGGTTAGGATTTTTGCTTAACTCTAGCTGTGTCATCCTGAGCGGAGTGCGAAGTACGAAGTCGAAGGATCTAAAAAATGGCGGGCCTCGTGGCCCGCTATTTTTTTGCATTGTCATCCCGGCCCCGTTCCAGGATTGTCTTTTGCGTTGTCATCCCGGCCCCCGTGCCGGGATCGGTTATAAAAAAAGCGAACCTCAACGGTCCGCTTTTTAATCTTACGTCTTTCGTCTAACCTAGAACTGGCTCAAGAATCTCTGGTCGTTGGCCGTCAAAAGTCCGATTTCCGGAATTTCGTGACGGAGCATGGCGATACGGTCGAGACCGAAGCCGAATGCAAAACCAGTGAACTTTTCGGAATCAATGCCGCAGTTCTTGAACACGTTCGGATCCACAGAGCCGCAGCCGCCGATTTCCATCCAGCCGGTGCCCTTGCAACGGCGGCAGCCCTTGCCACCGCAGAACACGCAGCTCACGTCCATTTCTGCAGACGGTTCCGTGAACGGGAAGAAGCTCGGACGGAAGCGCGTCTTGACGCCTGCGCCAAAGAGCTTGTTCATGAACACCTGGAGCACGCCCTTGAGGTCGGCGAAGCTAATGTTTTCGTCAACGACAAGACCTTCGCACTGCTGGAACATTGGGGCGTGGGTGGCATCGTTATCGACGCGGAACACGTGGCCCGGAGCAATCATGCGGAATGGCGGCTTGTGCGTTTCCATGTAGTGAATCTGTGTGCCCGAAGTATGCGTGCGGAGCATGACCTTGTTATCGACGTAGAACGTGTCTTGCATGTCGCGGCTCGGATGGTCGGGCGGAGTGTTGAGCGCTTCGAAGTTGTACCAATCCGTTTCGATGTCGCGACCGAAATCTACATCAAAACCCATCTGCGCAAAGAAGTCGATGATTTCTTCGCGGACGTCGTACAGCGGATGTGTGGAGCCTGCTGCAATACCTGCGCCCGGAAGCGTGATATCGACTGCGCCGCTAGCGAGCTTCTTTTGGAGAGCGGCTTCGTTCGCGGTTGCGATAGCCTTGTCAATCGCTTCGGAAACGGCAACCTTCAGTTCGTTCACGAGCTTACCGTAAGCAGGACGTTCTTCGGCAGAAAGAGAACCCATCTGCTTCATGAGGTCGGTGACAGCGCCCTTCTTGCCGAGGTACTTTACGCGAAGATTGTTGACTGCTTCTTGATTGGTAAGGTCGGTTTGTGCAAGTTCTGCATCAAACGCCTGTTTGACATTGTTAATAGATTCACTCATAGTACGGCGAAATTTAGAAAAAACGCAGACTCTTTGCACGAGTTTTGCCTAAAAAATGGCTAAAAGGTCAAGAATTGGCTTTGCTTTTCTGCGCCAACCCGCTTGCAAACCCGTAAATAAAGGTATATTCAGAAAGTAAATGTTATAAGGGCTTTTTTAGAACCAAGGAGAAAATAAAAACAAATGTTTTTGGAAAAAATATTTGCAGCATTAACATTATTTGCAGTTGCAAACGCAATGGCTGCAGACCAACAATTTACGCCGCAATATGTCGATTTAGGACTGCCTTCGGGCACGCTATGGGCGACCTCGAATGTTGGCGCAGACAAACCCGAAGGACTTGGCGACTATTTCGCCTGGGGCGAGACCAACCCCAAAACCGTCTATGAATGGTCGTCGTACGCATACATGAACGATGCTAAAATGGATGGCAGAGATGGCGCGAAAAAAGGCCCCGACTGGTTCAATGTCAACAAATACACTTTTGACGACCAACTGAAGGGCGCTATATGGTATTCGGGAGTAACATTCGTCGGCGACAACAAGAAAAATCTCGAAGCTATTGACGATGTAGCTGCTGCCAACTGGGGCGGGGACTGGGCTATGCCTACTGCCGATGATTGGAACGAGCTGATAAGCAACAGCTACATTGCACATACCGACAATTACAGTGGCAAAAGTGGCTGGATTGTGTATAAGGCTAAAGCCGAAGCCGACAAAGGAAAAACCGATGGCACTCCATCGGCCTCTTATTCTACCGCCGACACGCATATTTTCCTTCCTGCCGCCGGCTACAGGAACGCCTCAGCCAGTATTCAAAACGCGTCGGAATGCAGTTACTGGTCGTCATCGTTATCGGAATACAACACACAGAATGCACAATCTTTTGAAATTGACAGTAGAAAAGGTGCTCGTGTAGAAATAACCTCTAGCCGTGATTATGGAAAGACTGTTCGTCCGGTTTGCCCGCGTTCGGGCAATACCAATGGTAACGACGCCGTTGATTTGGGTTTGCCAAGCGGCAAAATGTGGGCAACGAGCAATGTTGGTGCAAAAGCGCCGCAGGCCGCGGGTGACTATTACATGTGGGGTATGACCACCAAATCAAAGACATATGCTTTTACCGCATACAAGCATATGCTACCGGGCTGGGAAAAAATTTTGAAAAAAGAAAATGTAAACAAATTCAAAAATTACATATTCATAAATAAATATCAGATTCCCGACGAAAACAACAGCGGAGGGTCGTGGTTCAAATGGAACGGCAACTCGTGGCAGTTCCTTGGCGATGGCAAGAAAACGCTTGATGCGGCCGACGATGCCGCCGCAGCCAACTGGGGCGGTAAATGGCGTATGCCCACACAAAAAGATTGGGAGGAACTGAATAAAAACTGCTACGGCGTATGGACCGAAAATTATAACGGTACAGGCGTGAACGGCTGGGTGTTTTACAAAGCAAAAACAAAAGCCAACAAAAACAAGCGTGCATATAAAGGCCAAACGCCATTGGCGTCATATTCTCTGTCCGACACGCATATTTTCCTGCCCGCTTCAGGCAAATGGCAGGACAATATCAGCGATAGGGGCAAGAAATGTTACTATTGGTTATCGAATCTTGGCCGCACAGAGTCGCGCGGAGCAAATGGTATCAGTATCGGTCCCAAATCGTCTGATTTTGCAGGAGAGGGAGGCGGCTCACGCTTTATGGGATACACGGTTCGCCCGGTACTCGACAAGAGCAACGCCAACACGCCCATTCCGCAAGTAAAAGCACCAAAATATTACAAGATAACCATAGTTCAACCTGAAAATGGTACGATAGAATCGAAAAACGAGAATCTGGACCTTTCGAAACCAGTTAAAGAGGGTACAAAGTTGACGTTCTGGGCTCGTCCCGCCGCTGGATATTTGAAATACTCCGAAACTTGGAAAGGCACCCCCTGTGATGAAAATGGAACATTCATAGTTACAGGCGACGCCACAGTGACTTGTAAGTTCAAACCGAAAAATGCACCAGCTCAGACTGTGACAACCACCACAACAACGGCTGAAACAGAAAAAGCCACTGCAAGCGAAAAAACGGAAACCACGAAAAAGAAGAAAAACGGCTTTTTCAGGTCGCTTCTCGGGAAATAGAGTAGGAAAAGCCTCAAAAGGGCTTTTTTTTGCGTTTTTCGGGTGATACCTAGCACGCTGAAAAAATTTTTTTTCATTTTACATTCAAAAAACTTATTTTTAATAGTAAAAACGATGTGGTGTAGAGGAAATGAAATGATTTGTTGGGGCTCAAGAAAAAAAGCAGGTTTCACCCTCATGGAGCTTATGGTCTATATAGCTCTACTTGGGGGTATTGTCCTCATTGCAGGTCAGGCTTTCAGCGATAGCACAAGAATGCGAGTCCGTACGCAGAACATGTTGCAGGCTTCCGAAGTTGCGGAGAGTGTCGCCAATCTAATCAAGGCCGATGTTGCGCAGACTGGTGCAAAAAGTTCGATGGAAGATGAGGTGTCTGGTCTAGGAGCCCAATACGGAAACAAATTCAGCGGCATCGACATGGATATGTATATGGATCCGAGCAACGGGGATTCATCTTCTTTTACGGTAATCAACAGGAACGGTTTCGACAGTCTCACCATTCGTCGTTTACGTTTCGATGATTGCGGCTTTTTCTTGGCCAAAGAACAAATTGCCTGGTATGTTCGAAATGGAACGTTACGGCGTAAATGCAAATTTTTACCTAATGTAATAGTGCATATTCCTGAAGGTGGCGGAGACCCCGTTGTTGAAAACGTTACTTTACCCGTTCATGGAGCTCAATGCAAATCGACAATTCCCGCAGATGACCCGTGCAACGACTCCACAGAAGTAGAAATTGCAGAAGGCGTGAGTACATTTACGGTTATACCGGGAAAACCCGGTGTCGTGGGAGATGATATCCAGCTTTTCCCGGCAGCAGGTGTAACGGAGTTTAGGCTTGTTGGTCGAAATGACGGGGATCGCGAACTGCCCGTTATTTATAACGAATTCAGCGAGGTCCACAAGGGCGGAAACAAGCAGACCGTGGGCAATTTCTACCAGAATTATGACCATGTTACTGAAACGGTGAAATCAGAAGCAGAACGGAAGTTCAATGAAGTTATCGCCATCCGCAATGAAACGACGACAGAAACTTCTTGGGAAGCATTATGCAGCAGAGAAGGCAACCACTTCACGTTCGAGCCAGGCGAACTCTACGAAATTTCGTTCGAAGTATCTTCCCCGGATGTAAATACGGATAAAAGCAAATTGTTCATACCTGGTCAAGACCATATGTCTGTTGGCTTTAGAGACAGAGAAACAGGCGACTTGCCCAAAGTAAACGATGTCGTGCAGGTGAACGACTTTACGTTCTTCCCGCCGATGGGTTTACAAGGAGAAGGGAGCGGACCGGGCCGTTCCATGCGATTCTCTGTAGCAAAAAAAGTTGAAAACGCGTGCCTTTCATTTACCTTTGCCTGTTATTCTCCACTCGTTTCTCAGGGAAAGATTTCTATTACAAACTTAAGACTTACCAAGATTCCTAGTGCAAACTACAATTTTGAAGCTTACGATTTTGAATCAAACAAGCACGACAAGCAAAACGTGAAGGCGTTTCTGTTAAAACTGGACATTAAACGCAATGGCGAATCAGGACATGTTGAAGTGGTTATTCCGGCGCCGAGCAACGGTCCCCACGATTAGGAGGAATTTTATGCATTTAAACTGCAAAAATCTTTCGTCTTTCGTCTGTAGCAAGCCACGTAGTGGTCTTGCGTCCTCTCATCTAAAAACCGGTGTGTCACTTGTCACCGTGCTGCTGTTTATGCTCGTCGCGACAATTGCCGCGACCGCTACGTACAAGTTGCTCTCAAGCGGAGGCCTTTCTAGCGCAAGCAGAATGAAACAACAAGAGGCCCGCCAGAGCGCCCTTGCCGGTATTGAAAACACCCGTATGTGGATGACGTTCCACGCCAATGATGTCGGTGCGCTGGTGAAGGCGTTCATCGAAGGCGGCAACAAGCCCATCAACCTCGATGCCAGAGTACGTCGCTGGCAACGCGCCAAGCAGGATTACCACGTATGGCTTACGGGCGTGAACACCGAAAGAAGTACGTATAAATTGAAAATTCTGTCATCTGGCGTATCACAGGTTCTTGGAAATACAAATAATGGGGACGTTACCGTCGCCACTTGGAACGAAAGCGCCATTTTCAACGTAGATGGCTTGTACCAAGTGAAACTCTTTCATGAAGAAAAAGTCGAAGAAGTTGTCGCGTCCATCCCGTTCAAGTACAATTATTTTGGCGGTTCCACGCAATCTCAAGGACATATAAAGGCTTATTCCCTTTTGATTAATGGTGATTTGTTCGGTTCCAACCCTCCATATACAGAAGAAAACCTCATTGTTACAGGAGACGTTTATATAACAGGTAACTCTGTCGGTGCTGGAGGTACCGCTTGTATTGGAGGCAATATCAGTGCAGATAACGGTGTGTTCGGTAATGACTTCTATGTTGCTGGAAATGCGACAAAAGGATTTACTTTCCCGGCCGCATCTGAAGCGGCAGGTCTCAGCAGAGCGTACCTTACGGGTAATGTATATATCGAAGGTAATCTTGCCCCACCCGATCCCGGAGACCAGAAATTTCAAAAGAATCTAACTCTGAATGGTATATGGACAACAAATCTTGGCGCTCACGAATCCCAAGTGGCCGGAAACCTTTGCCTTGGTCAAAATGCTCAAGTTGTTATAGACAAGAAAAACGCTGTCCGTAAATTTAAGGTCGGTGGAAATATCTGGGCTGAATCAACCTACCCTGTATGGATACAAAACGGCGAAAAGAACGACGCCAATTACGACCACATCATCCTTGGGGATAAAACTGATTCTAGAATTTACATCAAAAGTGCCCATTCAACAGCTGATTATGTGACTCTCGTGAACAACAGGACTTTTGTCGAATCTAAAGACTATTACAGAGGGACCGCCAGCAATGCGGGTATGGGCGCACAAGCTAGATGGGATGACAAAACGACCAAAGTTTATAAAGATCTCCCTGCTCACTTGAGGAATAAAACAGACGCCTACTATCTTTACTATTATGACGGGCCGGGGCAGGATGTCGATTTCATCGTGTCCCGTGCGGCTGGCGGCTGGGGTTTCGGCTCGACGTATTATGCGAGCTATTATGTTGAAAATCAGCCGTTTTATACGACCGGTGGTGGTGGGTATGGTTTTGGTTATCAAGCCGCAGGCAACCATCTTCTGAATTACAATGGAAAACCAACAGGTTCACCGTATTGTAAGGCTTCTCCCGATAAATGGCGCCCTGAATGCGATGTCACCCCGTGGTTCCAATCCAAAGGTACCGTAACAAGAAACTTCCCGGCCGAAAGGAATTTTGAATGTGCCGAATCCGTCAAGGCTCATTGCGATTTGGTTTGGAGAAAAACACCGGGTGAAGGGTGCCCCCATGCAGGTCAATCTACAGTGAATAGTCAAGGACTTCGCAGGGGAAACGCCGATTACAAGGTAGATGACATTCTCGTCACCGCCTATGATAAATTCGAAAAATATGCAAACAGAGGTTGTCGCGATGTTACCCAATGGGGCAGTACCATGCCCGATAGGTTGAACAGATGCTATCGAGATAACACAAGCAACCCGCAGCGCGCAAAGGACAGCCTCTATAACGGTTATCAAGTTGTGAAAGTTCGCAAAAATTGGAAGGCCGATCCGAATACTCCTTTGAAAGGTAAATTCATCATCATCGTAACTGAGCCCATGGGACAGCAGAGCCTGCCGCCGACCACATCGGATTCTTACGTATTTCTCTATTTGAAGGAGGGTACAGGGCATGGGGGTGGAAACGCCTATACGCTCCAGCCGGCAGTCAATAACGCTACGTATAATTACTTTATTTACACCCCTAAAGATATTGATGGGATAATGTTCAACGACGCAGTCTTTAGCGGTTCCATTTATGCCGAAGCGGCGACTTGCGCGAAAGTTGGCGATATCAAGACCCGCCAAATGGATTTCAACGAAGCCTTGATGACCGACTTGACGGCAAATGGTGTTGTTTGCCCTGCTTCTGTAGGGAAAGCCTCTTGCGGAGGCGCCGTTGCAAGTTCAAGCTCTACAGCAGGTTCTTCATCGTCAGGGGTTCCCGGTTCTGGTTCTAGTACAACGAATTCTGAATATGATTCCTTCTATATTTCGATGGCGCCGCAGTTGGGCGTGAGATTGGAATCCCAAGGCAAAAGTAAAGAGCCCCTTCCTGAAGCAGGCGGGAGCAACGTAACAGAACTCAACCCATCATTCATTGTGCTTCCGCGTATCATTTATCTGTCCAGTGACCCCTTTGGTAGTTTGACGGATTACTACAACGTTCAGCCACTCAACGGCTCCACCTTGAAAAAATCGGAGGTGAACGTAACCTGTACAGGACCGGGGTCAGCAACCCTGCCCACATCGGGAAAACTCTATACACCGCCGACTAAACTCGCCAAGGGACACTATACCTGTACCGCCTCGGCTACAGGCTATTCTAGCGTTCCCTTCTGGGTCAATGTCGGCGACAGCACTCGTGCCATAAAAATGATATCTTTCACGCTAGAATCTCAAGAAATGGGCGCCAGCGAACAGAAAGACGTGTTACTCAGCGTTCCTGCACTTGCAGAACCGCTTGTTGTCAACGCCTATTGCCCCGATGTCGATAATGAAGCCTGGGAGTATGCTTCTTTCGGAGCGGGCGTGACACGCGAAGGCACGAATTGCACAATAAACCTTCCCGCAGGCCCGGCATCTACACCTATACTCGCTACGATAAAAACAAATAACGCCGTTGAAGGGACTATGGTATTCCAGTTGCTCCCTGGCGAAGGTTACATTCCAGGCTCACCGAATGCGACCGAACTTTTCATCAAGTCCATCGCGCAACTGAACCGCAACGATGCAACAACCGGCGATATCAGGAAATTCTGCGAAGACAACCGGGAAATGTGCCCTGATGGAAATCTCTCGGACTGGCCGGATTGCGAAGTTTCCATACCTTGGGTCGAACCCACAGGGACAAATTTCATCAATAAAGTCGCCAATACCTCATGGGCCATCATGGTCGGCAATTCGCAGCCGGTTACTCTAACCGAAGTTTCCAATAGCGGTTGCGTAGTGATTATCCCTGAAGACAACAATTCCATAGAACACGTTCAAGGAAACTCCACCTACGATTTACGAGCAAGTGCCAAAGCCACAAAGAGAACGTTTACTGTAGGCTTCTCGGGTAACGTCGGTGGCAAGAATCCAACAATAAATGTTTACGCGTCTCGTGGCTCTGGCAATCAAATTATTAAAACATGCAGGTATAATGACGCTTCGACAAGTACCGATACATCTTCGACAAGGACGTGCACGGTTTCTGTTTTCAGGGGCGAAAACGTGACCGTCGTGTTGGAAGACAATAACGATGCTGAAAAATTCAGTTTCTGGAGATGTTCCGGTCCGAGTTGCCCGACAACAGACGCCACAATCACAAGCAAAACCTACGATTCGTTCTCCATCACCGATGACGCTACCGAATTGACGGCCGTTTTTGGTGAAGCGGATAAACATTGTTTCTTTGACGAATTCAAACGGGAATCAGTGGAATGCGATGCCATAGAAACTGAATATTGTATTGACAAGTGCGATAACGACGCCACATCCGTGTGTACGGCAGCCGATGCGACCGGACTCTTTACAAACTCCAAGTGGCACCTGATATCCGGTATTCTTTCCCAGATTATCACGGGCTCAAGCGGCGAAATCCATATCGACAAGACCGTCATCAAGAAAAAGAAGCAATCGGCACGTGAACCCATTGTCGTCATGAGCACGGTGAATGCGGGCATCGTGGGGACGCTTAAAGCTCTGATTAACGTTCCGAAAGCAACGTCCAGCTACGATAAATCCGCAGTGAACATAAAGAAATCCGGGTTCATGCTCCGTGCAAACAAGTACGGCAACGATTACTTTATGTTGAACCTGTACGAAAATGGCAACGGAGAACTCGAAGCCCAGCTGACAAGGGGCTCGACAAGTCTGTCCAATACGTTGACGAACAATGACCATACGGTACGCGTATCCAATTCCAAAATGGTCATGGTAACCGCAGAAGTAACGACGCAAAACACCATCAAAGTGCGCGCCAACGTCGGAAACTACTATGGTTCCGCGACGGAATACGAATGTGAATTCGCCCTTTCTGATTTCAACAACGCCCTTGCCGATGTGGCTCATGAATATGTCGGGTTTAGCCTCGCCGACCCGAACTTCAAGATTTACGGAATCGGCTGGAAGAGCGGAACCTACAATTCGGAATGCCACGATACTTACCCCACGGTCAAATGCTCGTTTGCCGCTGTCGCAACAGATGGAGTCATCAAGACGGGTGTGGACGTGAAACCTTGGGTTGGACATTCTGGCTGGTTCGATTCTAAAGGTTGCACGCCGCTCTATTATTATAACGGCGACGATGCTTGCCTTGGCGGGTCTTGCGATATTTATAATTTCTCGGAAAGCGGAATCGGTGCTCACGGCTATACCGACGATAACGGAGTCGAATACAAGACCGCAAAAGCCTGGCTCGGAAACTGCACTAACACTGCGGATGAAGATGTAGCCTGGGGCATAGACGCTGAATCGCAGAGAGCTCATTGCGGAGCCTTCTGGACAGGCAAATTCAGCGAATGTTCTGCCCATCAAGACCTGTTCAGTGGTTTTAAGCCTATAAACTACGGCTTGGAAGAATCTATCGTTTTCGATAGCAAACAGAATTTCAGGGCCGCAACGCTTCACATTGCGCTCGAAAACACAGACAACAGCGAAGTCGAAATTTGGCTTGTCAGCGAAAGTGACAACTGGGGCGACAGCGACCACGAAAGCCATTCCGTCAAAATGCACGGAAATAGCGGAACCTTCGATGTCATGCAGGAATTTGCTACAGGTTCAAGCGGTTTCGACCCTGAAAACGTAAAGCAGATAGTGCTGAAAAACCACGGCACGTCAAGCGCTACGCTAACCTCGATTACAAGCTCTTGCGAAAATGCCATCGGTATAAACTACTGCACAGCTACCTTTGATGGCGACAAATGGAACGTGATGACTCAAGTAACGAACAAAAACCTGATTGTGAGTCAGCAAGTTACAGCCACTGTCGAAGATGCTGATCATACACTTAATGTAACCAAGCAAGCAACCGGCGATGACGGAATCGCATGGAACGGCAATATTGCCGTAGTAAGCATCCCGGACAATCCTTATGAATGTTGCCAAGACAAATCATATAGGTTCAATGCGAAAATTGTGGGTACGACAAATGGACAAGAAGAAACCAAGGAATGCGAGGTTTCTCCCAGAAAAATTGGTAAAATCGGCGTCAACTGTTCGTCAGTTGGAAGTATTGCGAGCGGAGCCAGATTCCCGACATTCAATATCGATTTCAATGGATGTCCAGGAGCAGGCTGCGGCTATGAAGTTTATATAGATAACGAAAAATTTGCAGAGGGTATCGAAAAAACGGCTGCCCGCCACTCGGCAAATCAAAGCCAAGAATGCAATGTTACCGCGGGTTGTGAACATACATATAAAGTAGTAAGCACGTCAAATCCCGAACTTTTCGATGAGTGTACTGCTAATTTCAAAGTTTTGAGAAAAGAAGAAGAAGTTCCGCCGACGGTCACATGCGGAATTTCTACACGTTCAGACGCATTCTCTGTGGATCCCGTCTTTACAGGAAACAGACTTTATTTCTTGGCCCGCAATACAGAAAGTGTCGATAAAACATTCAATGTGACACTGAAACAAGAAAATACTGAATTAGGAACTGCAACTTTACAAAAATGGTCTCAAATCACGAACGTGAAGGACTTGGGCACGGGTCTCGCAAAGGGTACGCATACCTACAGTCTCTATGTCGGTGACGAAAAAGTTTGCGATGCCAGTGTTACGGTGAACGACATCTCGGGCGCCTGCACCATTGGCGGGAAACCTTATGCAGGGCAACAAATATCGGTCAATGTTTCCGGTGTAAACGCCAACACGCAGTTTACATGGACGTTCAACAACAGTTCTAAAACAATAGATTGCGGTACAGCAAACTGCTGGAACAATACAATAAACGCTCCTACAACTCCAGGCACGTATGCATACTCCGTGACAAAGGGAGCGAACAAGATATGCGAAGGAAGTGTAACAATAGCGCCGATACTTACATGCTCGGTGACACCGACGACAGTGAATAAAGGAGGCGAGTACACGTTTACGGCAAGCAAGGCGGCCGAGGTAAATAATTGTTGGAATTGCATATATAAATTCGATACAGGGGCATCAGAAAATTACTACAATAATTCCAATATTAGTGTCACTAAAACCGCTGCATCTAATGGCTCAAAAACGTTGGAATTTAGCTGCGATTGCGATAATAACTCTCATCCAACATGTACGACTCCTTTGACAGTAGCGTTGACTGCACCTTCATTTAGTTGCCAGACGAATTTGAAAGCTAATACAACTGGATCTGATAATGTAAAGATAACGCCGCAAAATGTAGTTGGCTGTGACGAGGGTGGAAGTTACTGTCATTATACAATCACGGGAACAGGTGTAACGGGAAATAGTTATACTGGAGGTGCATTGCCTGCGTTTACTGAATCAGGTAAATCGGACGGAGCTACTGAAACGTATGAAGTTTCTTTGACAAATTCTGTAGGTACAACCAAGCATGATTGTGATGTAGAGTTTACTGCTGGTCCTACTTGTAATTGTACTTGTGGTGACTGTAATAATATCGTTGTTGGGTCAAATGCTGGTGTGTCTCAAAACAGTAATAACTCTAATGTTTGTGCGTTTGGTACGACAATAACAAATGTCAATGCTAATGGACGGTCAATTAAAATTAATGGCACAGAAGTATCCTCTTATTGCTTAAATTGGAATGGTGGAGATAATCCATGTGCAGTTGTTTACAGTTCTATTGCAAAGATAGATGGTGGATATTATATGGAAATACCTCCTGGTGACTGGATAAACGCTACTGTTTCGGGAGCGACAAGTAATCCGTGTGGAGGAAGTGGTCCGACTCCATCGTCAAGCAACAGTGCTGCAGAATCAAGTTCCAGCGGTGCGACGGCATTCCCCTGTAATGATGGAAACTCTACGCAAATGTATCCGCACAACCCTGCAGAAGATGTGCAAATGGCTGCTAATAGTTGTGTTAAATATTCTGCGGGTTCCTCAGGCAATTTGCAAATCGGATGCTGGTGGGCCCCTGAAACACCTGTTACCGTGAACATAAAAAAGTGTGACGGAACTACTACAACCATGTCTCATTCATGCGGTGGTTGGCAAGGAGTTGATGTGGGCAATAATTGCACTGTCTATGCTTATCCTGAGAAGACTATTAAATGGGATTTAAATTTCTGGTAGGACGGGATACGCAATATTTTTCTGTCTCACTGGGGATGCCTTCCCTTTTCCCCTAAACAATCAAAGCCCCAGGACACACGTCCGGGGCTTTTGCCGTTTGATTGATTCTAGCGGATCCTCGCCTTCGCGAGGATGACGAGGAAGGAGGATGGCGATGGTGGTTACTTGTTCGCAAGTGCTGCAAGCATCGCCTTCGCCTCGGCAATCTTTTCGGGAGAAACACCCAGTTTCTCGAAGACACTGATGGCGTTGGACTCACCTTTTGCCTCCCCAGCATGGTGGTAAATAGAATCTTTTAAGTAAAAGCTCCTCCTGTCGGGGAGCTTTTTCGTATAAATTGAAAGCCACCAGTTAATGTGAACTGGTGGCTTTTGCAAAAGTATTTTTGTCTTATTTCGCAGTGAACGCAGCTTGCGAATCACGCAGTTCAAGGACCTTTTCCAAGGAAAGGTGCGAGTACTTGACGATTTCCTCGATAGGCTTATTGTCCGCGAGCATGTCGAGAGCCGTTTCAATACGTTCCTGTTCACGACCTTCCGCACGAGCTTTTTCACGGGCTCGTATTTTGTACAATGCCAGACGATCCAATTCCTCTTCAGTCCATACCATATCGTTTGCCTGATCCATGATGAGCCTTTCCGAAGCGCGATTCACCAGAAGTCTGCGGTCCTCGGCAGTCTGTAATTTGCCACGTAAGTATTCGCCAACTTGATGTGATTGCGCCTTTCGTCTTAAATGCCTATTTGATGGCGAGCATCGCTGAAATGACGTCGTCCGGGATGTTCTGCGAACGGAGATATTCGGCCCTCTGGCTGTCACGAGCGGCGTTCGCGGCCTCGTTTCTAGAGCGTTCTTTGGCTTCTGCTTTGAGCCAAATTTCGGCTTCAATCGCCTCACGTACATGGATGTCGTCTGACATTTGAGCCTCCATAGCTTTTAAAAAGTCCTGCTTCACGCGACTCACGCGCAAGCGTTCAATCGCATCCGAAAATATCGGGTCGTCTGATTTCGGTAGGTCAACTACAATATACCTATTTTTCGAGAAACGTGGTTGAGACCCAGACATCGAGGCGGGATGGGTTCTTTTCGGGCATGAATATGTCGATGGGCTTCTCAAATTCGTATTTGAGATCGATGATTTCATGATGATTGTCGAGACCAAGAACGCTGTTGAGTACGTCGCGAATCGTATCCTTGTCGTCCATTAGGATGCGGAATGTGTCGGCGTATTTGGGATGCAGGAATTGTTCCCCGTCGGCGTTAGTGACGATGTAGAAATCTTTTTTGGATTGCGTGTTATTTTCGGTCATTTGTTTTTCCTTTAGGTGTATTTTGATTTGTCCCTATATTCTTAACACGCTTTTTTGACCCGTTTGTCCTGAATTTTTCGTGTAAATTTTTGTTGCCTGGGATGAATTAGACTCTTGTTTTACTGCAAAAAACGTATTGATGTTGCCGATATTGTGAATTGTAAAATTTTATAAACCGAATTAACCGAGACCGACGTGATTTTAGTCACAAAATCGACCTTGTATATTCCAAGTTGGAGTATGAAAAACAGAAGAAAGATGTTTTTCCGTAAAAAAATATCTATACTTAAACCATCGAAATTTGGCTAATAAACGCGTTTTTAGGCTGAAAAAGTAATGTTTGTCACAAAAAACACCTGTCCATGACACAAATGTGACAAAAGTTTGACAAAAGTATTGCTTTTCGAAAAAAAAGTGATTATATTAGCTAATGTAAACGGGCGGTAACGCTCAAAACAAAGAATGTGTAACTAAAAACAAGGAGATACACTATGAAGAAGCAAGGTTTTACCCTTATTGAATTGATGGTCGTGATCGTTATCATGGGCATCCTCGCAGCAGTCGCAGTTCCGAAACTCTTCGGCATGATTGCTAAGTCCAAGGCCTCCGAAGTCGGCCCGGCAGCTGGAACCTACATCAAGTTGCAGGATGCTTACGTGTCTGAATCTAACAAGGTCGGGTCTTGGCATCTGATTGGTTATGTGTCTCCGGGTTCTACCACAGCAAGTTCTGCAGGCGCTACCACCAATTTCGCGTATTTAGCAGGATCACCGGCTGTTAACGCCACTGAAGGAAGTGATATTTCTACCTATGCCAATGATACAAAGGTGTGGGGTGCTGCAAATAAAGTCGCTTTAAATGAGTGTGCTGCTCAGGCTTCTGCTGCTCTTGATGCTGCTAATTGGTCTATTTCCATCAAGAAAAACGATAATGGCAATAGCGTTACTTACAAGGCTGCAACAAATTGCCCGCAGCTCACACCGACATTCGACAAGATTGGCAAGTAATCACAACTGTAATACAGAATTTCAAAGGCAGGGCTCAATGCCCTGTCTTTTTGCATTATCCGAGTCTGTGTTGTTGAAAAAAAATTATGGCACATACGGGGAAATTTTCTCAATTAATAATGATTATAGCAACCCAAGGAGATTTGAACAATCTTCTAGTTTCTGGAGAATCTAATGTGGGACGGTGGGTTCCTTGGACAATAAATCTTGTGTCGCTATGTTTTTAACTCCGTTCTCGATTGCCTGTAACTTAAGCCCAAGCATTTGCAGTACATGAAGGACTTTGGAGATGTGTAACGATTCCTTGCCATTTTCGAGTTCCGAAAAGAAACGGACGCCGACTCCGCAAAAGGCGGCGCATTCCGCCTGGGTCAATCGAAGACTTTTACGCCTTGTCCGTATCATTTTCGATATGTCTTTGACACCTTGAATTTCCATGTTTCAAATATAATATTCCCGAACGGGAAAAACCAAGGTCTTGTTTGGTGTTATGCGTTAAAATATTCCCGAACGGGAAAATTTCGTAAAAACAATAACGGAAAATCACCGGATTCATTAAACTTAGGGCTCAGACCAGCCCAACCTTTGATGGAGCTAATTGGTCTATTTCCATCAAGAAAAAGATAACGGCAATAGTGTTACTTACAAGGCTCTAACAAATTGCCCGCAACTCACGCCGACATTCGACAAAATCGGCAAGTAAGCAAACAACCTAGAACAAATTCAATAGAATCTTCGTAAAAACGGAGACTCTTTTGGGGTCAAATACATATCAAAAGTCAGCTCTTGTGTGAGCTGGCTTTTGCGTAGATTATGGCACCTCTTACAGCTATTTGACTGTTTTGCAGGTTTTCGTCTTCTGCAATTCGAGCACCTTTTCTTTGGGCAGATGCGAATACTTCATGATTTTGTCAAGAGGCTCGTTGTCGGCAAGCATGTCAAGCGCTATTTCGGCGCTACGATTATAACGCCCGTACTCAGCCCCCTTTTCAAAGCTTTCATCAATAGCGTCACTATACGCATAGAGAAAATCTTTCATATTAGCCTGCTTAATTAATAGTTCGTCACTTGCCGTATCGCATTCAATTCGTCGGAGGGCATCCTCGAAAGTCGGATTGTCGAACTCGGGCAGGGAACTTGAAGAACCCGCATTTTTCAAGATATAGAGCCAGCGATCTTCGTCTGTTTCGAGGTTGTCTTTCGACTTGTTAAACTTGGTAAGGTCCACAATAATATACTTATTTTTCGTAGAAATGGGAATGCAACCTTCCTTGCCCACACTAGACAAATTATAAAGACCAACTTCATCACGATAAACATTTCCCATAAACTGAACGGGATAGTCCATGATCCAAATGGAATAGATTTCCGGCAATGTGTAGCGGAATTTTTCTTTTTTCGAATCGGGAAGGTTCTGAAAGTCGATTTCCTTGTTGTAATCGTTCTTTGCACGTAGCAGCAAGAATGCGTTGTATATCATCATTCTGTCAACATAGTCGTTCAACTTGAGCTTTTGCATTTCTACATCTATTCGCTTACCAGCCTTGGTTCGGGCGCCGATGTCGAACTTGACACGGTAGGGTTCTGGCAAATGAAAAAGTTCATCTTGTTGAACCGTATAAGTCAGGGACTCAATTGCATTTTCGCCTTCAAAATGCAGTATTGCGTTCAAAAAATTCACAAGCGCATCCTCGCTGTCGAGCAGAGCCCTGAATGCTGGGTCGCATCTGGGATCTAGGTATTTTTGCCCCTCAAACTTTTTCCTGGCGCTTTCTGCGTCATTTCTGTGCTCGTATGTTTCGAACAGGCTTTCGTCTTCAATATTCATTTTAAAATCTCCATAGTGTTTATGTTCAACGAATGAAGAATTCTTCCACATTCATATAGTTAACACGCTTTTTTGGAGATTTTGTACTGTAATTTTGTGTAAAATATTTTCATACGACAAAAGACAGGGCTCAACGCCCTGTCTTTTTTGCATTATCCGAGTCTGTTTTGTTGAAAAAAATATGTAATGCTCATTACGGGGGGATTTTTTCAATTAATAATGATTATAGGAACCCATGCGTAATAGAAATCATCCGCATTGATTGTTGCCATAGGTCTATGATCACCTCGTATAACAAATTGATAGTCAGGATGTTTTTGTGCGAGTTGGGCTATTTTTGTTAATGTATTTTCAACCAAAGAAAGATATACACACATATTATTTGAGTGGACAGTATCTTTGCATAAAATAGAATTTGACTGTAATAAAAGATTGCCGTTATATGGGGGATGGGAGTCAAGAGTTGTCCAATATACGAACTTGTCGCCTGGCCTATATAAAATTGAGTCAATAATATTTATTACAGAAGAATCACAAATGCCTTCGAAACCGTAACTGCATAATTTTGCGTTTCTTTCTTTGAATTGATCAATAAAAAGTAATGAATCAAATCCAAATTGGTTGTATTTTTCATTTCTTGAATAGAATGTTTCATCATAGCCGTGCATATACCAGGATTCGATGTGATTCTTTTTTAGTAAATGCATCAGGGGTATTATTGTAGAGTCTTCAGGAGACCATATTTGAAAAACAGATTTTGCTTCTTTACTCAAATTTTCTTCTTTAAAAACTGTGGAATCTTCATCAAAAGGTTTAAAAGTGTTGTAATTCCAAAATTCTCTATAAATAGGAAAATCAACAAGAAGCATTCTATTTTGGAAACTTGTAAAGCCCATGTTGACAAATAATATTAACGGAATGAATGCAATCACAAAAAAGGGTTTTAAGGTGTTTTTGTTATTTCTCCCCAAAAATCCTTGGAGAAGTACACAATTAAAGCCGTATATCCCAAAGGAACTAAGAAGAAAAGAATTGTCCCCCACCAAAAAAAAGAGCTAACATTCCAAATTTGCGAGATGTTCATTATAAATGTTTCTTTGAAAAACGCGAGACATTCAGAGACGATTGAGAAAAGAATAATCGGGGTTACCAATAAGATATTCTTTTTCGTAGAATCACGACAAACAAAACTGATGCAGGTCGTGTATAACAAACAAATTCCAATAATCGGATTTAAACAGATTATAGAGGCTATACTACCTAATAAAAGGATGATTTTTAGCTTACTCTTCCTTGGAAGTAGCCATAATAAATAAAATAAAAGAATATCGCCACTAATGAGGCCATGTAATGAAGGTGTTGCAAAATAATCGTATGCGATAAAACCTCCAAAGGAGGCTAACACGGAAACGAAAAGAATACGCAGGTAGATAATCATTTTTTTGATATGGCTTATTTTCTTGAAAAGAAAAGTTTAACTATTTTTAATTGATTGACTCACATGAATGAAGGTAAATCTGTTCATCTTTGTACCATAGGGCGAGTGAATCATTCTTTGTAAAAGGCAAATCGCGCATGTTCGTTATCAGGTGGGTTATTTCGTGCTCATGGCACAGGTGACGCGTCCTTGATATTAAAGAATCCTTTTCGAAAAGGTATTTCGATGCTAGGTGCTTACGAACTTGCCATTTTAGTTTTTCCCATTCTGCAGCGGTAGGCTGTGCTCCTAGAAAGATTCTTTTTTCACGGTCTTGTGACACATACTTGTGCCCCTCGAAAAAGATACACCCGACTTCGTACTGTTCGTCGTAGTATGCGCCTGAAAGGAAGTGTATTCGCGGTAATTTTCCCGCATAGTCCTTGACGGAGTAAAGGACTCGCCCTCGTTTTTCAATAATTGGGAAGGGTGGTGTTTGCACAAATTGGTTCATCGCTCGTTCTTTTTCCTTTTGTTCGTTGTCACGATGGTCGTAGTTGATGACGGCAATGGCGCAAAGTAAAATAGTTAGCATTCCTAAAGAAACTATTTTGCCGACAGAATTATTTTTTTTCAGAACAGGCACAATCATTCCCCAGCAGACAACGGCTAAAATGAACGCAAGTGAAAAATTCTGTTTTGGAAAAATCTGATTACCCCAAAGTATTTCAATTGCGCAAAGAAGCGTAATGCCGATAACGGCTTTTCTCCATTTTGGATAAACTGTATGGACGGCTAGCGCAAGGGCTGCGGTCATTGCGAAAAACTCTTGTATAAATGTTAGGTAACTTTTATATAGTTCCGGCAAGGGGTGTTGATGCAGGAAAATAATCCAATACGCTGAAAAAGTGGTTGTGGCAATCCATGTGCAGGCCATTATTACTCGGATTATTCCGAAATACGTTTTCTTTCGGGTTACGAACAGAATTGCAGCAACAACCGCTCCGACAAGAATGAATGGGGAATCTATCCAATATACGAATGTGATTGCGAAGAAGATTTTGTCCCAAATGTCAAGAGTTTTACCTTTGCGCAATTTGGATACGTACAGGTGGGCCCCAATAAAGAACTGGATAAATATGGCGGAAACTTGGCAAAGCCAAAGAATGCGGAAAGTTTGGACTTGGAACAAGAATATGTGATGGGTAAACACCGATACGATAAACCAGTAGATGGCAATTCCTGCGGTAAATACCTGTGCTTGTGCAAACTTTTTTAGTTTTTTATCTTGGATGAATTTAGTTGAAGCAGAAATCAAGAAGAGAAGATTCAGCAAGAGATTTTGTACCAGCGGGATGATTCCTTCGATGTCCCAACCGATATGAACCCAGTCTTCAGGGTATGCAGCCCAAGGAGCTTTGTTGATGAGTATTGTCGCAGGCAAAAGTACTGCCGCAATAGTGATAGGCAACTTAGTCTTTGGAAAACGGAAGAATATCCATAGCGGAAGCCCCCAGCCGGCAGTCAGCGGGTGTACCAGAGATCCTATGAGAAGTATTGCCGGTGTTATCCACTTGTTCTTGTCGAATAAGTGCGCAAGTCCCCAGAAACCAAAACAAACCGAAAGAGTTCGGGCCACAGGGAATGCTTCAATTGTTTTGATTGTGTCCCACATGTCGTTACGGAATTCACCATAGGCATACATCGAGAAGAAGAAAAGAGTGATAGGTAGGGCTAATTGTTGTTGATGGAACTTCTTTGTCCATTTGTGGGAAAGCCAGGCAAACGAAATGGCCACCCCACAGTGGGTCAGCATAGTAAAAAAGAATGCGGCTGTATCGATAGGCAATAGCTTTATAAAAACGGCATAAAGCGGAGAAAAAATGCTGAATGCATCCTGATTCCCGAACATGAAGGCGGGATCGTCAATGAATCGCCCTGAAAAAATCCTGTTGATTGCTTGCAATGTATAGAGGATACAGTCTTGCTCAAATCCGTCGAAGTGGTTCACACATAGGAAGAATAGGACAGCAAGGGGAATGAAAACCTTCATAGATATGATTTGCCGCACAAATTCCTCAACAGATAATCGTTGTATAGCACGATTGGAAAATAAAAACACATTTACCCAAGAAAAGCTGAGCAAAACGGCCCCGCCTTTCTCGAATTAGCTCTAATTCTTAAAAAAAAGAGAGCATTCCCAGTTAGGATGCTCTCTGAATTTTTGCGTTATATGTTTACGCCATTACTTGCCAATCTTCGTGAAAGACGGAGTAAGTTCTCCACACTGAGTTGTTGCGTTATAGGTCAAACTGTTGCCATTGGTTGCTGCAGACACAGAAATTGTCCAATCTCCACTACCAATAGTGCAGTCATTCAAAGCAACAAGGTTATCTGCCAACCAACCTGTTGCGTTACTGGGCGAAGATGTGGTAATATCAGCATCAGCTGTAATTCCGCCAGAATACGAGAAGTTTGTCGTATTACCCGAGGAACCTGCAGCAGTTGCACCCGGAGCGACGTAACCGATAGACCTCCAAGTACCGACCTTGTTAGCTTCAGAAGCAAAAGCATCCTGCAACTTGATGTAGGTTGCGGTCATTTTCATTATATTTATGGTATGATTCAAAACCGATTCGATTTTTT
The DNA here is from genome assembly GCA_017965445.1 of Fibrobacter sp. Taxonomy (GTDB): domain Bacteria; phylum Fibrobacterota; class Fibrobacteria; order Fibrobacterales; family Fibrobacteraceae; genus Fibrobacter. Next base: position 67,215 of record JAGCPZ010000027.1, read on the forward strand.
GAAAAATCCGGCGATTCTTGCATTTGCTTTAAATATTTTCTTTTTGGCCGGGTATTTTATTTTTGGAATTGTCCGGTACGGGGGGCTTGACGATTACTTTATGTCGGGCGTCTTGACCGGTGCTTATGGCTCTGTGTACGATGTTCACTTGTATTTCATCAATGCCATATTTGCGTATGTCCTAAAGCCGTTCTTTTGGCTTTTTCCGAATGTAGGCTGGTTCTATTTTTTTGAAATATTCGAAGTCTTTGCGTCGCTTTTCGTAATCACTTTCATATTTATTCGACGTTCCGGGGGCAAATGGGGCGGTTTGTTGTCTTTTTTCCTGTTGGCTTGTATTGCTCCGGATTTTTATTCGAATGTCAATTTTACGCAATGTGCGACGATTCTGACTGCTGCGGGTGTTTTGCTTCTGGCTGTTGGCGATGTTGAACGCAAAAAGGGGTTCATCTTTGGCTCGCTATTTTTCTTGATTGGTGGCTATGTGATGCGTTCTGATGCTTTTATGATAGCCATGCCTTTTGCTTGTGTCCTGCTGTTTTCAAATTTTCTTGATTCTCGAAAAATTTATTGGAAAACGTTGTTGACTGTTCTTCTTTGTATGTTTGCCATTTGGGGACTAAAATCGTTTAATCGAAATTTATACCAAAATAACGAGTACAGTTATTATGCGGCGTATCAAGGTCCCCGTGCGTTTTTTGGTGATGGAAGGTATTATGACGGAGAGTCAACGTACGATGAACTTGAGGAACGTGGAATGCAGGGCCGTGACTTTTATCATTTGCAGAATTGGGATTTTTACGATACAGACGTCTTTTGTTTGGATAGCGTAAATGCAATTGCCAAAGTAGTTCGACATAATATGTATGTTCCGAACAAGTTGCGGATGCCCGCGGCTTTTGTCATTGTGCTGTCGAATGCTTTTTCTCGAATGAATGCGTGGTGCTGGGCGATTCTTTGTATTTTCTTGATTCTGTTTTCGAATAAGAAAAGCCGACTTTATCCGTGGGTGTCATTGGGAATTGTTGGCATGTGTATAGGTTATTTGCTGTTGGTCAATAGAGTTGTTTATCATGTCGAGACGGGGATTTGGTTATGTGCTACAACGGCTGCGATAGCCTTTATGCCAAGGGGCGAGGATTTTTTTAAGGGGAAAGCTTCCAAATATCAACGAGTTGCTGTTTTGGGATTGGCTTTGGTGTCGGTGGCTTTTATTATCATGGCGACGCCGTCGCATAAAGAGACGGAACGTCGCGGCCTTGTTTCGATTCCTGAACTATCGCCCGAAAACGCTGCTTTTTTGGATTATGCCCGTAATCATCCAAATGATGTGTTTTTGTTGGCTTTTGAACCTTATAAAAGATTGGCGGAAACGAAAGATGCCGCGTACAAGGTTATTCCTCCGGGGAGTTGGGACAACATAATTCCGATTGGTTATTGGAATATTCATTTGCCACAAATGAAAAAAGAATTGGCGAAGCGAGGTGTGCAAAATCCGCTGCGAGACATTGTGAAAGAAAATGTGTATGTCATAGAAGATTCTCGAGCAAATTATTTACATTTTTATGAAACCCATTATCATAAAAAACTTGTGGTTGATACGGTACGTGTTTGGAATAGAACGTTGATGTTTAAGTATAGGGAAGATGGTGCCGATGATGAAAAAGATTCAGAAAATTAATTTGATGTTTTTTTTGCTGTTTGTGGCGTTCTGCACAATTTTGCTGTACGTTTTAGGGATGGATTTTTTAGGTCGTCAGGAAAAACCGTGGCATTTGCAGCCGTCAGTCCACGAAGATTCTTTGTCGGTTGCATATACAAGTCAATACCAAATTTATGACAAAATCCGCATGATTGACCAGGTGGGGGATTCTTCAAAAAGAAAGGTGCTAATCTTGGTGGATGCATGGGGCGTACCCACGGACGAGAATTTGCTTGCGGAGGATTTTTCGCTTTTTGCAGAGATGCCGCACAAGTATGGCTTGCATCAAAGACTAGCCAATCGGACAAAGCATGCGGAATTGGTCGAGTATCGCAATAATGATACAACGGGATTGTACATGTTTGGAGGCGATTCTTTGAAATATGACCGCAAGGGATATATTCCAACATTGGGATATAGAGAAATGCTCTTTTGTGACTCGTGTAGTGATTCTGTAATGACCTTAAAGCTGGACTCGGTTTTGGTGAACGCAGAAAAAAGTGTGATAGCATGGACCACTCAAGACTCTAGGCTGGGAGACCGTGGTAAATTGCATCGCACGTTAACGCGAATTGCTGCACTTGCAAAAAAATACCCCGATGTACAGTTTATTGTTCAAGGGGCGCATCGCCCGATTTTGGGCATGCCTGAAATACGGCGGATGCACAAATCTCATTGGGTCCCGGTTGTGATTTTAAACTAATTCCTTATTTTCTTCTTAACTAGAAGGTAAAATAAAGTTTATATTTCGAACATGCAGAAGATTCCTTTTAACAAGCCTCCCTTTGTAGGGATGGAATTCGATTACGTAAAGCAGGCCGTGGAGAGCGGTCGTATTTGTGGTGATGGTACTTTTAACCTGCGTTGCCATGAATGGCTCGAAAAGCATACGGGAGCGGTCAAGGCGCTCATGACTACCAGCTGCACGCACGCACTCGAAATGTCTGCTCGTCTCTGCAATATTGCTCCCGGCGACGAGGTGATTATGCCTTCGTTCACGTTCGTGAGCACGGCCGATGCGTTTGTGTCACAAGGAGCCAAATGCGTGTTCGTGGATATCCGTCCCGATACGATGAACTTGGACGAAAAACTTATCGAAGATGCGATTACTGAAAAGACTAAGGCGATTGTGCCGGTCCACTATGCGGGGGTTGCTTGCGAGATGGACAAGATAAACGAAATCGCGAAACGACATAATTTGTTCGTGGTAGAAGATGCCGCGCAGGGGATGATGGCGACTTACAAGGGACGCGCTCTTGGCTCCATGGGCGATTTCGGTTGCTACAGCTATCACGAGACCAAGAACTACAGCATGGGCGAGGGCGGTGCGCTGCTCATCAACCGTCCGGAATTTTGCGACCGTGCCGAGATTATCCGCGAGAAGGGCACTAACCGCTGCCAGTTCCACCGTGGCGAAGTTGATAAATACACATGGGTGGAGCTTGGTTCGAGTTACTTGCCGAGTGAACTGAATGCGGCGTATCTCTATGCCGAACTGGAATGTGCCGATATTATAAATGACGCCCGCATGGCATGCTGGAACGAGTATCGTAAGAGGCTTGCTCCGCTTGCCGAGAAGGGTTTGGTCGAACTCCCGTATATCCCGGAACACTGCACTCACAATGCCCACATGTTCTACTTGAAGGTGGAGGACCTACAGACGCGTACGGCACTTTTGAAACATTTGGTCTATAACGGAATTCTTGCGGTGTTCCATTATGTGCCGTTGCATTCTTCGCCAGCTGGTATGCGTTTTGGCAGATTCCACGGAGAGGATCGTTATACCACAAGCGAAAGCAACCGTTTGCTGCGCTTGCCGATGTTCTATGGGCTGAAAATGGAAGAAATTGAGTACATCTGTGGAAAGGTTTATGAGTTTTTTGGAAAGTGAGCGGTGACACAATCCTAGTTCGTGAAATTATATTATTTTTCAGATTATGAATATCGGGAATCCTTTGATTTCAATCGTTTCCCCCGTTTATCGAGCCGAGGGGATTGTGGAAGAGCTTGTTCTGCGCCTGACGCAGAGCCTTTCTTCAATTACGGATAATTTTGAGATTATTCTTGTGAATGATGCTTCCCCAGATAAATCCTGGTGTGAAATTTTGGAAGCCACAAAAAAAGATTCCCGCGTCAAGGGCGTTAATCTGAGCCGTAATTTTGGACAACATTATGCTATTTCGGCGGGACTTAGCTTGACTAAGGGCGAGTGGGTGGTTGTGATGGACTGTGACTTGCAGGATGTCCCGGAAGAAATCCCGAACCCGTACAATAAGGCGACTGAGGGTTTTGATATCGTTTTTGCCAAACGGATGTATCGCATTGACAATTTCTTCAAGAAATTGTCGTCTACGCTGTTCCATAAGGCCTTCCATTTCTTTAGCGGTATCAAGACAGATAAGACGATTGCAAATTTTGGCATTTATAACCGCAAGGTCATAGACGAATTTAATAAGATGCCTGAACGGGCGAGGTCTTTCCCTTCATTGATTTCTTATTTGGGCTTTAAAACAACCGCTATTCCGGTAAAGCATGCGGCGCGTTTTGCGGGTGAAACTTCTTACACGCTTGCAAAGCTAATCCAGCTGAGTTTTGATGTGACGATAGCGAATAGCAATAAACCCTTGAAAATAGCTGTCGAACTGGGTTTTTTGTTAGCCATGATATCTTTCTTGCTTGCTGTTTATAACTTAGTTGCCTATTTGACGGGGATTATTCAGGTTCCTGGTTTTACTACAACGATATTCTCTATTTGGTTTGTGGGTGGTCTCTTGCTCGCAATGCTTGGCATTGTTGGTTTGTATGTGGGTAAGATTTTTGATCAGGTGAAAGGACGCCCGCTTTTTGTAATCTCGGAAAAAGTCAATTTCGAGGAATAAGATGTTCTTTGAAAAGTATGGTGTGAAATTAGAGCGACTGACTGCAGATAAGATTGAACTTGTCCGCAATTGGAGAAATGACCCAAAAATTTCTCAGTACATGGAATTTCGCGACCATATTACGGCCGAAATGCAAAAAAAATGGTTTGCAAGTGTCAATAACGAGAATAACTATTATTTTATTATAAACTATAAGGGTCAGGATGTTGGCTTGACTAATGTCAAGGATGTTGATTTTGGTAAAAAAACAGGCGAGGGCGGGATTTTTATCTATGAAGATTCCTTGTTGAATTCGGATATCCCGTTCCGTGTCATTTTTGCTTTGAATGACTTTTGTTTTGATGAACTTGGACTTGAAACGATGGTGGCGCATATCATGGACGATAACCAGCGCGCTATCGATTTTAATCTAGTTTTGGGGTATAAAAAAGCGCCCGATTCCAAGGGACCAAAATCGACATATTTTTTGAACAAGGCTGATTACTTCAAATGTCGTGAAAAGTTTGCTCGGCTGTTTAAATAATGGAGTTTTTATGGATATTTCTGAATTTGTAACACGATTCGCCGACCAATTTATGGATCCGAATGAAACCACTTTTGCTCCTGAGACTAAATTCCACGAGCTTAGCGGTTGGACCTCAATGACGGCGCTTCTAGAAATCGCTATGATAGAAGATAATTTCGGTACAACCATTCCGAGTGACGTCATTCGTGGAGCAGAAACGATTCAAGATCTGTTCGATGCTGTTCAGAAAAGTAAGGGTAATGCATAACCATGGCGATTTTGGACTACAAGAATATTGGCATTTCGGCGGTTGCAGCTTGCGTTCCTAAACGCATTGAGAAAAATGAGGATCTTGCAGGATTCTTGAATGCCGAGGAATTGCAGAAGACGATTGAATTTGTCGGGATAAAAGAAAAACGTTATGTTGATGATGGCGTATGCGCATCGGATTTGTGTTTTAAGGCGGCGCAGAAGCTATTCGACGACAACTCTATAGACCGTTCAGAAATTGATGCGCTTATATTCTTGAGCCAGACTCCAGATTACCGGCAACCGGCGACGGCGCCTAATCTTGCTCATAGGCTCGGATTAACGACTGGCGTTCTTTCGTTCGATGTGAACTTAGCTTGTTCCGGCTATATCTATGGCCTTGCGACGGCTTTTGCCTTTGCGAGTAACCCTGGTGTTCGGAAGGTCTTGTTGCTTGCTGGCGAAACGATGTCCAAAACGATTTCTCAGAATGACAAGGGAATGGTTCCTTTGTTTGGAGATGCGGGAACAGCCTCGTTGATTGAATCTGGAGATTTCGGAGCCTCAGCGTTTTCTCTCAATTCTGATGGGAGCAAGTTAAAAGTTCTTCAAATGACTTATGGGGGATACCGTAACCCGAGCTGCGGAAAAGAAGAAACTTTGCAGATGGATGGCATGGAGGTGTTCAATTTCGGAATTCGTGCAGTGCCTTCGGATATCCGGAAAATACTGAATCACATCGGTAAGACCATTGACGATGTCGATTTGCTGATTTACCACCAGGCGAATAAGTTTATGACGGACTTCTTCAGTAAACATCTGAAAATTAGTCCTGAAAAGACTCCGTATTCATTGGACCGTTTCGGGAATACGAGCTCGGCGTCTGTGCCGCTTACGATTGTGTCGGAATTACATGATTCAGCAAAATATCCGCAGCGGGAATCGGTGCTGTTTTCTGGCTTTGGTTCGGGGCTTTCTTGGGGAACGGCTTGGCTGAACCTCTCCAAAGCCAAGGTGTCTGAATTGGTGGAGTATTGATATGACGCATATATTCAGAAATTCAACGGTTGAACTTTTGTTCGGGAATACGGGTTTTACGTATTCCGGTTATGATGAAGTAACCAATGCCAATGCCGATGCTGACGAATATGTCTGGTTCTATACTGTTCCGATGCATGCCAATACTAGGGAGACGGCGGAAGAAATCGCAAGCTATATAGACCGTTTTAAACTGGTTCATTCGCAAGTTCCTGCGACAAAGCCGTTCTATGCCTTTACGCTTTTCAATTTGTTTGACTTCCGCACAGAACTCATAGATTTCTCTGTAGTCCATGCGATAAATGAATTCAATTCGTCGTTAATCCAGTTCGCTAAGGAAGCATCGAATGTCAAGATAATAGATTTCGCTGCTTTTTGCAGGCTGTATCCTGAAAGCGAATTGCTTGACTGGAAGTTCTATTTTATCTCGCAAACAGCGCTTAATCCCAAGTTGGCGTTGCCGTTCAGAAAGTGGTTTGCCGCGCAAAAGCAGGCGACTGTAAAGGTTGCGAAAAAGTGCTTGGTTTTAGACCTTGATAACACTCTTTGGGGTGGAATATTAGGGGAGGACGGACCTGAACACTTGAAAATAGGCGGTGATTATCCGGGTAAGGCGTTCCTCCTGTTCCAGCGGCAGATTCTGGAGTTGCAAAAGAACGGGATCATTCTTGCTATATGTAGCAAGAACAACGAACAGGACGTCCTTGATTTCTTTGAAACGAGCCGTGACCAGGTTTTGAAAAAAGAACACTTTGCAGCTTGGCGAATTAACTGGCTGGATAAAGCTACGAACATCCGTGAATTAGCCCAGGAATTGAACATCGGCCTAGACAGTATGGTGTTTTTGGATGACCAGCCTGCCGAGCGAGAACTTGTCAAGAACTTTATTCCAGAAATTACTGTTCCCGAATTCCCTGCAGCGCCGTATCAGTTGCCGGTATTCCTTAAGACTCTGCGTGATGAATATTTCTGCGTTTACCAGGCGAGGGAGGAAGACCGCGGTAAAACGGAACAGTACAAGCAGAATGCTCAACGGCATCAGCTACAGCAGCAATTTACAGATATTGATGACTTTATCAAGAGTCTTGAAATTGAGACTACGATTCGCATGAACGACGAAGCCGATTTTCCTAGAATTGCACAGATGTCGCAGAAGACAAACCAGTTTAACTTGACTGGGAAACGGTATACGGACTTAGAAATCAAGGAAATAGCTTCCCGACATGGCATGATTTTTTCCCTGTCCGTGAAGGATAAATTTGGCGACAGCGGCCTTACAGGGGCCGCTGTTATAACGGCTATTGGCAATGATGCCCATATAGACAATCTGTTCTTGAGCTGCCGCATTTTAGGACGAAAAATTGAAAAGACATTTATGGAGCAAATTATCTGTTCTTTAAGAGAAGAAAACTTTGAAAATGTGACCGCCTGCTTCAATAAGATGCCCAAAAATCAATCCGTGGCCGGATTTTACGGGTCTGTAGGGTTTTCTAAAACAAGCGAGAACGAAACAGGCAAAACTTATGTATATTCTCTAAAAAAGGGGTAGTGTATGAATAGGTCCCAACAGCTACTGCAGATTTTTAGGGAAGTTCTCGAAACAAATGATATAGATGAAACCGTGTCGCAGGCCAATTGCGAAGCATGGGATTCTATCCATCACCTGAACTTGATTCTGGCGATTGAATCGGGATTCAATATTTCTCTGGAACCCGAAGAAATGGAACGGATGCAGGACTTTGCAACTGCGTTGAAGATTGTGGAAGGGAAATGAGTTCTTATTAAATACGGTAGAATAATTTTATTGATTTTGAAAGAACCTGCATGTGAGGCTTGTTGAATGTGCGCTTAATAAATTTTGTTTACTCATTTGTCGTGAAAAAATTCTATGGACGTTTCAACGGAAAACTATTTCCGCTGGTAGCGATTCCAGGATCGTATATAGCTCTATTTTATCTGCTCCTCAAGAAAAAGAAAAATCAAGTTGTCATTTTGCCGACAAGTGCACTCGGAGATACTTTATATATTTTGTCTTTTTGGGAAAATTTATACAAACTTTCAAATCAGGCTGATACACAATTGGTGTTTTATCTTTCAGACCGGTACAAACGTATCGTTGAAACGTATAATCCGCCGATAGATGGCATTGTATACTTGAAACATTTAGGTATGAAACATGTGTTGCTTTTAATGCTATCGGCGTGTTTGTATCATTCGAAATCTGTTGAAATTGCTAGGCGACGAAATATTTTTGGTGTAATTCCGAGAATCCATAAAAGGTGGCTAAAAAAGAATTCCTTCATAGGAACAAGAAATCAATTGGCTCATATTTTAAATATGCCTCTAGATCCAATTTCTTATCACCAATTGCCTCAGGTAAATATTAGTGCTATAAAAGATTTTGAATATTTAAGGAATAAAATTTGTGTAATTAATCCTTATTCATATTCTATGAGTTATTCTGTTTCTCTTTATGAACGTATTTGTGAGAAATTGAAACTGCTTGGGTATATTGTTTATACAAATGTTGTTGGCGAACAACGGGAAATAAACGGGTCTATTCCTCTTCGTTGCGGTATAGAAGAGCTTTACAGCATTGCCTGCGAAATACCGCTTGTTGTGTCTGTGAGAAGTGGCGTAGTAGATTTTTTAATTCCTTCTAACACAAGTATGTTTGTTATATATGAGAAGTGGAAGGATGTTAATAGCATAAAACTTGATGTTGAAGGGGATGAAAGACCCTACTCTTTGATGGAATGGCGTCCTAAAGGTCATGTTTATGAAGCCTATATGGAAAAAGAAAATGATGATGATAAAATACTTGATGAATTTGATAAATATTTGAAAAAATGGAATCTGGATGTGTAATATGGACTATATAATTGTTCAAGCTGGTGGTAAGGGCTCCCGTATGGAACGCCTTACAAGGAATAAGCCGAAGGCGCTTGTCCCTGTCAACAACCTGCCGATGCTTTTCCATTTGTTTAGAAAGTATCCCGACAAACACTACGTAATCATTGGCGACTATAAAATTGATGTCCTTGAGTCTTATCTGAATGCATTTGCCACAGTTGATTATAAGTTGGTTTCTGGCTCGGGACATGAAGGCACTTGTGCGGGTTTGAAGGATGCATTGGCGTATATTCCGGATGGCGAGCGTTTCATGCTTATCTGGTGCGACTTGATATTGCCTAAAGAGTACGAGGTTCCCGAAACTGACAAGAATGTAATCGGCATATCCAAGGATTTTGTATGCCGGTGGATGTATAAAGACGGCTCCTTCAAAGAAGAACGAAGTGCGGAATATGGCGTTGCGGGGCACTTTATTTTCAAAAACAAGAAGGAAATTGAAAATGTCCCTGATTCGGGCGAATTCGTTCGCTGGTTGCAAACGGAATCTATTGCTTTTGAAGAGCAGCCTCTTTACAAAACCAGGGAGTATGGCCTAATCGAAGAGTGGAATAAACTGCCCAAGAATAGATGCCGTCCTTTCAATAAGATGACTATCATGGGAGATAAGGTTGTTAAAGAGGCGATTGATAAACAGGGCGAAGACCTGGCAAAGCGCGAAATCGCATGGTACAAGACGATGGAACGCTATGTGTTTGATGCTCTTCCGCATATTTATTCCTTTGCTCCATTGGCAATGGAGCGCGTGAATGGTAAAAATATTTACGAATACGCTGATTTGCCGTTAGAATCAAAGAAGGAAATTCTCAATAAAATTGTTGATGGTCTTAAGAGAATACATGGCCTTGAATCCGCGCCATATGAAGAAGCTAGCTTCAGGGATGCCTATTTAGATAAAACGTTCAATCGGTTAAGTAAAGTCCAAAAATTGGTGCCTTTTGCTGATCAGCCGATTATCAATATTAATGGGAAAAATTGCAGAAACGTTTTTTACAATAAGACCGAGCTTGAAAAAATGGTGATGCAATTTATCCCTAAACAATTTTCATTGATACACGGCGATCCGACTTTTAGCAACATCATGCTTAAAGAAGATAAAACACCGGTATTTATTGACCCGCGGGGCTATTTTGGTAAAACCGAAATCTATGGTGATCCTGCATATGATTGGGTAAAGCTATATTATTCTCTAGTAAGCAATTATGACCAGTTTAATATAAAGCGGTTTGGCCTGACTATAGGTGAAAATGGCGTTTCGTTGAATATCGAGTCCAACGGATTTGAAGAATTAGAAGACTATTTCTTTGCCCTGTTGGAAAAAGAAGTGTCCAGAAAACAGATGAAAGTCTTGCTGGCGATTACGTGGCTTAGCCTTACTACCTACGCGTGGGAAGACTACGATTCTATTTGCGGCGCATTTTACAAGGGTGAACTGTATTTAGAGGAGGCTTTTAATGAATAGCGCATATCACTATTTTGAAAAAACGAGCCGTCTTATTGATGATGCTCTGAAGTCTATTTCTGACGAATCGATGACCGCGTTGATTGACGACTGTGAAAGGACTCTGCGAAACGGTCATAAAGTCATTGCTTCTGGATTGGGCAAGAATGTGCCTATATGTGAGAAATTTGAAGGAACCATGCTTTCGCTCGGTTTGGATGCGCAATTCTTGCATACGAATTCCGCCGTTCATGGCGATATGGGTATGGTGAAAGATGGGGATCTTGTTATTATTCTCACCAAAAGTGGTTCGACTCAGGAATCTGTGTATCTTGCCAATCTTTTGAAAGAACGGTCGAAACAGGGTAGCGGCATTTCTATTTGGCTATTGACTTTTAGCGAAAATGGCGCTCTTTCGTCAATCATTGAAAACAAGTTGGTTGTTCATCTAGAACATGAAGGCGATTTGTGGAATATCGTTCCGAATAATTCAACAACGCTAAATCTGATTGTATTGCAAACGGTTGCTATTGAGCTTTCTAAACGATTTGATTTGAAGTTGGAAAAAGACTTTAAGCCGAACCATCCTGGTGGTGCCATCGGAGCGAGTTTGAAAAATGTGTGATTCTTTACGTCTTTCATGCTTAGGGCATACCTGGTTAATTGATTTGGATGGGACCATTGTCAAGCACAATGGCTATAAGATTGATGGTGTGGATTCACTACTCGATGGAGCAAAGGCTTTTATAGAATCGATTCCGGAAGGGGATAAGATTGTTTTTTTGACGTCAAGAAAAGAAGAATTTCGTGAATTGACGGAAACCTTTTTGGAACAACACGGTATTAGATATGATACCATACTCTATGATTTACCTTATGGAGAACGTATCCTTTTGAATGATAGAAAAGAAAGCGGATTGGATACTGCGATTGCGGTAAATAAGGGGCGAAATTTAGGGATATTTCCGCGTGTTTCTTTTGATGAAAAAATATAATATACTTCGTTACCTTTATTATCCTTTCATTTTATCTGAATGTGCTTGGAAATTTCAAGCCAGGTAACCAGCATAGCATTTTATAAACATAACATAGAGCATATGCTATATGAGGAGGAAATGCAAAAATTGTTCGAAGTGTCAAACAATTGAATTTGTCATTTCGCTCTTTTGCATATGTTTCCCGAAAAACTTTATAGTCTTGATAACTAATAATCCCTTTTTGTTTGATTATAGAAAGAAAATGAAGAAAAAGAATTCTGACATTTGTTATGGCATCTTTAAAAATACTTGGGTAATTTTTTACAGCTTGTGTAAGTTTTACTGATACGTCGTAATAAATTGATGAATCGAGTTTTGCAAAAGTGAGTCCTTTTTTTGAAAGCCTATAATGATAAAGTTTTTCATCGTTAATATATAAACTTGACAAATGTTGACAGTACTGCAAGGTAAAAACATAATCTTCCATAAAGGAAAGTTCCTCCGGGAAATATATTTTGTTGATGTTAATAAGAGATCTTTTGAAAAATTTATTCCATGTATAGCCAATATGGTCATATTTACCTAAACCAAACAATTTCAATAGGCAATCCTGAATTAATTTTTTATCAGTCGCAAAAGTCGATTGTGGAAAGGGAATGGGAATAATTTTATCTTGAAATTGAAACGTATAATTAAAAAAGATGATGTCCGAAGATGTTTGTAAATGAGAGAGAAAAGAGAGATAATTTTGTTCGACATAGTCATCGCTATCAACGAAAGAAATGTATTCGCCTTGTGCTTGTTTTATGCCGAAATTGCGTGTTGCTGAAACGCCGGCATGTTCTCTTTTAAAATATTTAAATCGAGAATCTTTGGCGGCGTATTCTTCACAAATGGAACATTCTGCTTCCGGTGCTCCATCAGATACGATGATGAACTCGCAGTTTTGCGTGGTTTGTGCTGTTAATGAGTTAAAACAATCTCGCAGATAGTTTAGTGAAACTTTGTAGACTGGAATAATTACTGATATGGCTATACTCATTTATTTTTCCCAAGCAATCCAATTTTTTGTACAAGGATAAATAGAGTCCATTTTCTAGGGAATCCCCCCTTTGTTGCGATTCTCAAAATATCAGAAAGAGAAGCATGAGAACAGAGCGCAATAATTTCAGCATACATGAAATGATATAGAGATTCTTTTAAAATTTTGATTTGCGTGGAGTTTGTTAATTTTTGTGCATAACCGTTAATTTCTTCTTTGAATTGAATCAAAGCATTTCTTTTTTCCAACGTATCAGTATAGATGGAAGAAATGTTTTTCTTTGAACATCTAAAATTGACTAAAAAAGTTTGACTTGATGCTATTCCGTTTTCCCACGCATATTTAAAAACTGACAAAGAGTCTGCCGTCCATGCTCTAGGCATGTTTGTAAATCCGTCCAATTTTTTTATATAGTCTGTACGATACAAAAATTCAGAGATTGTTTGGTGACGAAAACCAAACAACCTCTGGTACATATAGTCAAAGCAGGTTTCAAATGTTGGCGCCGAAGGGTACCAATTAATGACTTGATTTCTTTCGTCTATTGTTCTGGCTCGTGCTCGAAATACATTTACATCAGAATATACATTGGCGAGCTTCAACATTTCCTCTACAAAAGTTGGCTCATATGTATCATCGTCACACAACAGTGCAAAAAATTTGCCTTTGGCGTAATTAAGGCATTTGTTCCAATTTTTAGAAGGATCTTTTGCCCCGATGTTCTTTTCATTCTTGTAATAGCGAATTCTTGGGTCATTAAAGCTATTGATAAGCGCTTCTATGTTTTCTGGAGAATTGTCATCTACGACAATTAATTCGATGTTCGAATATGTTTGATTTAACGCCGATAAAACAGCCTCCTTTAAAAAGTCGGCCTTGTAAGCGGGAATTGCTATGGAAACGAGATTTTGCATTTCGGCTTCCTCTATTTTTATAGTATAATAAATATTACTTGCGAAGGTTGTAAAAAACAAAGCAACTTATATAAAGATAATTCATAATGAACGGCGACATTATTTGTTTTCGCAAATCCATTGCTTTAATGATGTGATTGTCGGTGTAGCTCTGCTTGGCTATATAGTACCAGTTTGTAGATTCATCTAGCCTATGGAAAAAAGATGATCTTGAATGTTGGTAAATATTCCAGAATTCAAGAGCTTGCTTGCCAAGTTGGGAGTTCTTCTTTGTTGAGCTCTTGTTGTGTTGTCTAAAATAGTCTAATAATTCAGAACAATAATAGACATTTCCGGTCTTACAGATTTCTATCCAAAAAATCCAATCCCCACATCCGTTATAATTGGTATAACTATTACTGATTTGTTTTAAACAAGAACGTTTAAATATAGCGCAACTGGCGTTGTATATCGCATTCATGTCGGTCATTTTATGACGGATAAAGGAATCTCCGTTAATGTATCTGCTGGAAGGATAGGTTTTTAATTCAGTAACCGTATTTGGATATACGATATTAATGCCGGTGTATATTAGAGATAGTGACGGGTCTTTTTGGATAATAGGAACTATTGTCTCTAGGAATTTAACGTCTGCCCAATCATCGCTTTCTGCAATCCAGATGTATTCGCCTTGTGCTAACTCAAACCCCTTTGCCCTCTGTTTGAAAGGGGAACCGCTATTTGTTTCGTTGTAGATTATGTGGCTGACTTGAGGGCGCGAACCGTATTCTTCAATAATCTCTTTACTATTGTCTGTGCTGCAGTCGTCCAAAATAATCACTTCAAAGTCTTGAAATGTTTGGTTGAATATAGAGTCAAGACGCTGCCTAAGGTATGGCGCATGATTGTAATTTGGGACAATAATAGAAACGAGTGGCATTGGAAGAGAGGTGGATTTGCTATGTTTAATGGTCAAGGAAAATATTTGATGCTTGCTGCTCAAAAAGAAACCTTTCTTTTTTGATTTGATTTCTATAATAGTTAAATTTATTTATTTCGGTTTCGTAATTTAAAAAAACTTTTTTGATTGTGGCAGCTATTTTGGGAATATTATTTGTTTTGTCGTCAAATTTATATTCTTGAGGAATTGGAACATCTTCGAAAAAACTGGCAGCACCTCTTTTCCCGGTTATGATGCAACATTTGTTGATGGCAGCTTCTCGAGGAAGGCGGTCCTTTCCTGGATGGTTTCCAAAGTCAATGTAAACTTTTGACCTTTGCATAAGCTGAATTACCTCGATGCGAGTCATATTCTGTATTGGAATCCAACGTAGTTCTGGTGCTGCCGCTATAATTTTTTTTGTAAAATCCATTCCTTTTTTAGGATTATAAAGGATTATGTTCTCTTTTGGGGGCAGACTATTTTTTGAAAAATATTCGGTATTTATGTAATCTGTCAAAGGAACAATTCGCTCAAATTTCCTTGAAAGTAAAAAAGAATGTATGTATTCGGATTGGTAGCCACAAAGTATTCCGGATGAGATGATTTTTCTTGTTGATATTTTCTTTTTTATCTTAAATCTATTTTTTATGAGCTGGTAAAAATGCCAACATAGTTGTCGTAAGAAAATTATTTTATTCCAATGGAAATGATCAACTAATGATATTTCTCCTCTTGAAATCAGAAAGAAAAAATCAACACTTAACCACCACAGAAATTTTTGAGTTTTACCGTGATCGAAAAGGTTGGCAACTTCGCTTTCGTTAAAAATTTCGATGTTAGATGGATCATTTTCGATGCTTTCTGATATTTCGATGTTGTATGATTTATAATCCGCTGGGACAGAATGCTCTTTTTCTCCCGAATAGACAATATAGGCGTTTTTTCCGCTATTTCTCAGAAAATCAACAAGTTGATGAAGTAATTCCACTCCACCAGTAACAACACCTGCCGGACAATGGACGTAATATTTGGTTTGCTTAGAGATATTGAACATTGTATGATGACCTATGATTTATCCGATTATATGTCTTAAGTTATTTAATTTAGAAATGATTTCCATTATGATTTTTTCTTTTAAAGGGGCGGGATGTAGGATGTTTCCCAACCATATTTTTTCGGCAAATTCAGTATGGCATGCTTTATTTGCTTTAATAATCCGATCAAGAATGAAGTTGGGAATCCTTATTTTTCTCTTCATACAATTTCTGTAAAATTCATCCCGTTCTATACATGTATAAAATACCTTGTTAGATGCATTTTGGTTTGTAATTCGGTATCTATACAGATTTTCATTACAAATAAGAAAACCTCCATATTTGTAAACATATAAAGATAGCATCGCGTAATCTGCAGAAGGTCTATAATCGGGATTATATCCTCCAATTTCAACAAAAGCTCTTCGATTTATTAAACATCCACACCCATTTGATGGGCTTGATAAGAAAAAATCCCATAAATGTAGTTTACGAATATTCCCTTTGCATAAAGGGGACTTCTTATTGAAAATAGAATTTTTTATTTGAGATTTTTCGTCTATAATTGTGTTAGAAGTCAAAATAAGTTCATTTGATACAGAATGTTTATTTTTAAATTCAATTAGTTTTTCAAGGCAATCTTCAGACAACTCGTCATCTTCATGGCACATAACAAAATATTCACTATTCGAAAGGTATGCAGCCTGATTGAAGTTGTAAATTGGGCCCATATTTTTTTCATTTTTATAATACAATATTTTATCACAGTTTAAACCAATAATGAACTGTTCGTATTTGTTTACTACATTCAAATCTTCTTCAAAATTGTTATCAACAACAATAATTGAATATTTTTCTTTATACGTTTGATGAATTGCGCTATTCAGTGCTCTAACAAAATAATTAAACGAATTATATACAGGTATAGATATTGACACTTCAATAGATTCTTCGGATGGAATTCCACATTTTAAAATTGACTTGTATGGTGCTGAAAAAATATTGTCTTTGATTTCAAACAAATCTTTCATAAGTTACCTTTTTTATACCGAATGCCATTCCATCTTTTTTGTGATGTAGGTATAATATATCCAAATTACTGAAATAATCCTTAACGAAGCAAAGCCGATGACAATTCCATATAAGCCGTATAAATGTCCGAACGATAGTGTAGAAATACAACAAAGTATTCCCATAACAATTGAATTTATTAGCAAAGGCTCTTTTTTGTGACAGCGCAAATACGTTGCCCATGGAGATATCGGAATCATTGTCCAGGAAGACCATGCCATCAAAGATAATGGAATTATAGGCAAGAACCGTTCTCCAATATTTATTCCTAAAAACATTATTTTATTCGATTGCATAAAGTAAATGGCCAAAACAAGGCATAAAATTGCCGCTGTACCAACCAATAACATCTGCTTCATCGTTTTTTCGAAAAGGATATCAAGATTTTTATAATCCTTTTGTGCAATGAAACCGGAAAGTCTTGGTACTTTTGTGTTAATCCAACTTTGTGTCAATGCCTGTATTCCATCAAAAGCCGCAAGTGTCATACCCATTTGCCCTGCAACTTTTGCACCTTCTGTTGCGAACAAGACTGGGTTAAATAAGTGGAAAATAAAATAGCCACTAATCCAACTTAATGCTATTCTCCACTGATATGGAAAAATCTCTTTCATATAAAGAACTTTTTTGTTTCTCGCATCATTCCAAATATTCTTCAAAATTTTGAAGAATGGGGATTTGGCGATAATTACCGCAACAACAAACACTCTGATAAATGCATCGGCTCCTGAAACAAATAGTTTCCCTCCGATGGATAAGCCTCCCCAAACTACAATTGGATGCACAATTTGTTGGATAAAGTGTAATTGAGCAACTTCTTTAACTTTGCCTAGTCCCTCTAAAAAAGCGGTTATTGGCGATAAAAGTAAATTAAAAGAGGTTCCAATAGCCAGTAAGAGCCACGGCAAGAGCCATTCAACATTTTTATGCCCTTCACTATACATAGAGAAAAACAGAGACCCTGCCACCCCCAAGGCAATAAAGACCAATATTGCAACAATAACGTACCATTTTGCACAAAATTTCAGCAGCGACGACAGTCGTGATCGGTATAAAGCTTCGCCTTCCATTTTAAATTCTGCATTTAATTTTAAATGCGAAGCTTCGTGCGCAACGAATTGTGTTATTATGCTCGTTAATCCAAGTTCAAAGAACACTTGCAAAGCAACAATGCTTCCAAATGTGTAATAGAACCCTTGCTCTTCTGGGGAAAGATTTTTTGCAATAAAAAATATCGTAAACAGGGCTGTAGAAATTTGTAAAACTCTACTTAACAAGGTGAAGAATATCGCCTTGTCAACACCCAGTTTCTGTGTTATAAAAACCCTCAAGTCCATCTTTATCCCTTGGACGCCGACATTATTTCTGCAATTTCTTCAGCAGGTAACAAAGGTTTCATGTCCTCAAGTGGCCTGGACGCCATTTGTCCTTCTGGAGTCTTGTAGTTCGCCTGTCTAGGAACAATAGGCTGGGTTATAGACACCTTTACATCACAAAGGGCGGGACCATCATAATTTAACACATCGGCCACAACACGGTCAATATCTTCATTTTTTTCTATACAGAAAGACTTTATTCCATAAGCCTCAGCAACCGCTTTGATATCCCCTATGGCAAGTCCAGAATTTTTATTGCAGCAAACAAAATGCTTATCGAACACGTTTGTCTGCGTAGCAACAATTGTCGCATAGCCATTATTGTTAAGAATAAAGAATTTGATAGGATAATTGTGAAATTTGATTGTCGCTAGGTCCTGAATATTCATCACAAACCCGCCATCGCCATTATTACAGACGATTTTCTTTCCTGAGTGAGCGACTGCGGCGCCAATAGCGGCGGGCAAGCCATACCCCATAGAAGAAAGTCCCTTTGTCGCAATAACGGTCTGTCCCTTCTTTACCTTGAACGCATGTATTACGGTATCAACACACGTTCCGGCACGACCTCCACAGTAAACATCATCGGCGGTCATCAGGCGGGATATGGAATCTACAAGATAATACGAGTTGACAAAATCCTTTTCATTCAGCCATTCTGGATTCAGAACCGGATATTTCTGAGCCCAACTCTTTCCCAACGCAATCCATTTAGAATTGTCATTTGGGGATATGTCCAACGCATTCAACGCCTTAAAAAACGTCTTTGCATCGCATTGCAGCTTCATAAATGGGTGCAACTTTTGCTTGTTCAATTCGGCCTGATCCACATCGACCATGATCATTTTTGCATAACGGGCATAGGCATCATACGCAAAGCCAGTTTGCAACGGAGCCAAACGCGTTCCAACAGCAATAAGCAAATCTGAATTCTGAACAACAAAATTAGCGTGACGTTGTCCTATAGCTCCGGGACGTCCCATATATAACGGATGATCATCCCATATGAGGTCCATGCCGTTCCAAGTTGTCAAAACTGGAATTTGCATTTTTTCTGCAAATTGCAAAAATTCTGAACGGGCATCACCCAAAGCAACGCCAGCACCCACATAAAGAACGGGACGCTTCGCGGCCTTCAAAAGTTGCCCAATTTGGAGTAAATCAGATTGTGCCACTTCATACTTTTGATAAGCAGCATTAAAGCCTTTCAAGGAATCTTCATCGATACGTGTTGCCTGAACATCCAAAGGAATGTCTAGGAGAACGGGACCTGGTCGCCCATTTTTAGCCATATAGACACACTTTTCCAGTTCATAGCGAACCTTTTGCGGATCGTTGAGCAATACAGCATACTTGGTTACAGGCTTAGCCATCTCGACAATATCGACTTCTTGAACACCCATCTGGCGAACTCCAGTACCAATCATGGAGTCGCTCCTTTTCACCTGACCACTTATAATGAAAAGTTGGGTCGATTCAATCCAAGCCGCAGCCACGGCCGTAAGCGTGTTAGTTGCCCCCGGACCGGTAGTAACGATAGCCACACCCAAACCATTTTTATTTCTGGCATAGCTTTCTGCCGCCATTGCACACGTTTGTTCATGCAAACACGCGACACAATTCATTTTAGGATTGGCACCAGCAGAATCATCGAGATGCATGGCACCACCACCAACAAACATAAACACGTCATTCACGCCATGTTTCAAGAGAAATTCTATAACATATTCCGAAACTTTCATCATAGTCTATTTTTTCCATCTAGAATCAATTTCACTAGCATCCAGAGAATCCTTCACCTCCAAATAGTGCCTATAAACATTTTCAACAGCAGCCTCCATGGATGTAATATTTGGATGGAATTCCCCCTTCATACGGAGATTGGAAGCGGTGTATTCAAGGTTCAAGCCTTCTTTAGCGAAGGATATTTTATCATTTGATTTGGCAAGCTTAAGAATCATTTCTGCGATTTCTGAAAGCAGATAACTATCATCCATAACCAAGTTGTAGTCATGATATTTCAATGGTTGATCTAAAGCGCGCTCAATGACTGAAATCACATCGTTTATATCAAAAAAGCTAAATCGACAATCTTGCCGCAGTTCTATCGGCAAGCCAAGAATAGCTTTCACACACAAATTCGACACCACATTTTTTGTATAACGTTCGTACTTGTTAACAGTGCCAAAAAGGCGGAAATTGTAGATATTGTCACTTTTTAAAGTGTGACAGTTCATTATGTATTTTCCCAATCCGTATTTATTTTGGGGAATTGAGTGGCCAAAATCATTTTCAGACACGCCAACTATAGGTTTACTTTTGTCAAATTCGGCCCCGCTACCAAAATAAATCATCTTTTTGAATTTCGATGATTGCGCAGCCAAAGCGAAATACATTCTCAAATTACTTTCAAGTTCTTCATCAACTAGATGCGACGAATCTGTAGATACCGGACGAAACGTAGCGCAATGGATAACATAATCTATCTTGTTTAGATTAAAATATTCAGAAACGGCACCATCATTTGTCAAATCAAGTTCTTTACTACTAGGAGTCAGCAAAGTGTATTTTGACTGGAGACGATCCTTTATCAAACGCCCCGTCACACCTTTAGGTCCCGCACCTGTGAGAAGAATTGTCCCACTCATGTCAAAAACCTTTCTAGTTCTTCTACACAAAGATTATACACATCTTCATGCTTGTATCGCTTATACCAGTCTGCAACTAAAGCCATGCATTGCTGCATGTTTAATCTCGGTTTCCAGTCTAGTCTCGTTTTAGCCTTGGTAATGTCGAGCATCAAGAGCTGAGCCTCGTGAACAGCATTAGGATTGGAGCAATCCTTCAATTCACCCTTACCGAAATTCTTGACAAGTTCTGAAGCGACCTCCCATACAGTAGAAATAGATTCTGCTTCTGGGCCAAAATTCCAGCCTTCACAATATTTAGTCGGGTTATCCCACATTTTCTTTGCAAGTAGCATATAGCCCGAAAGCGGTTCTAAAACGTGTTCCCAAGGACGAACAGATTTTGGCGAACGAATTTCAATCGGTTTGTTCGCCTCAAGGGCTCGAATACAATCAGGGATAATCCTGTCAAGGCTCCAGTCGCCGCCTCCGATAACATTGCCTGCACGAACAGAGGCTATGGACTTACCATGTTTTTCAAACTGTTCCAGATTGAAAAAACTGCGACGCCAAGATTGAATGGCGATTTCGCAGGCTCCCTTTGAAGAACTGTATGGGTCGTAACCGCCAAAAGGATCATTTTCTTTATATCCTTGTAACTGTTCCTTGTTGTCATAACATTTATCGGTCGTAATCATCACGCCGACTTTTACACTATCCGTAGCACGAATTGCTTCAAGGATGTTGACTGTTCCCATGACATTTGTTTCATAAGTTTCTACAGGTTTTTCATAGCTCAGACGAACA
Organism: Fibrobacter sp.; assembly: GCA_017965445.1. Taxonomy (GTDB): domain Bacteria; phylum Fibrobacterota; class Fibrobacteria; order Fibrobacterales; family Fibrobacteraceae; genus Fibrobacter. The sequence goes on from JAGCPZ010000027.1 coordinate 88,709, forward strand.
AGGGGTTGTGCCGCCAAATGGAAAACAATTTCCGGCTGGTATTCAGCAAAGATATCCTTCATTTTCTGCAAATTACGAATGTCAGCGCGAATGTCGGCTTTGATTTTTTTGCCAATACCGCTCAAAACAAAATTGTCTCGATCTGAAGAAGGGTCTAGCGATACGCCGACAATCTCAGCTCCAAGTTCATGAAGCCAGATAGAAAGCCAGCTTCCTTTGAAACCGGTGTGTCCAGTAATGATAACACGTTTTCCTTTGTAGAAACTGTCAAATATATCAACCATATGTTACCGATTACAAAATTCCTTGATGGAGTCAATCATGTACTGGAGTTTTTCCTCGGTCATGCCTGGGTAGACTCCTATCCAGAATGTGTGCTCCATGATGAAGTCGCTAACTTCGAGAGATTCTGGAATACGGTAATCTACGTTTTCGCGATACTGGTTGAAAGCCGGGTGCTTGATTAAATTGCCAGCGAATAAGTTGCGTGTCTGAATTTTCTTGCTTTCAAGGTAAGTTGTCAGATCATTACGCGTAAAGCCGGCATCTTCCTTGACCGTAATCAGAAAACCGAACCATGATGGATTTGAATTCTTCTGCGGTTCGGGGAGAATGAGTCCCTTGGTGCCTTCAAGACCTTCGCGGAGAACTTTGAAGTTTTCGCGACGGCGAGCCACGATTGTATCTAATTTTTCAAGCTGGGCGCAGCCAATGGCAGCCTGCATATCAGTCGCCTTGAGATTAAAACCCATATGGCTATAGACGTACTTATGGTCGTAACCAACAGGAAGTTTTCCAAACTGACCCGTAAATCTCTTGCCACAAGTATTATCTACACCGCCCACGCACCAACATTCGCGGCCCCAGTCGCGGAATGACTTGACATACTTGTCGAGTGCGTCACTATTGGTGTAAACGGCGCCACCTTCGCCCATAGTCATGTGATGGGGCGGATAGAAAGAACTTGTTCCGATATCACCAATGGTGCCCGTCTTCTTCCATTCACCGTCAATAAGGTATTCCGTACCCAAGGCATCGCAGTTATCTTCAACAAGCCACAGATCATGCTTTCGACAAAAATCAACGATTGTCTGCAGATTGAATGGGTTGCCCAAAGAATGTGCGAGCATCACAGCCTTGCACTTGGGCGAATATGCGGCCTCAAGCTTAGAAACGTCGATATTGTATTCCGGGATATTCATGTCCACGAATACGGGAACCGCGCCATACTGCACAATTGGGGCTACCGTTGTTGGGAATCCTGCTGCTACCGTAATTACTTCATCGCCGCGCTTAATCTGGCGGTCACCAAGTTCCTGTGCTGTCAGTGCATAAAAAGCAAGCAAGTTTGCTGATGATCCTGAATTCACCAAACTACAGTGCTTGATACCAAGCCATTTGGCAAAGCGGGTCTCAAATTTATGTGCCCAGGGACCGGCCGTAAGCCAGAAATCCAATGATGAATCAACAAGGTTCACCATTTCTTCAGCATCGAAAAAACGGCCTCCATAATTTACATGGGTCTTGCCAGGAACAAATTCGGATTTGACCTCGTGAATTTCCTTATAGTATTCACGGGTGAGATTAAGAATCTGTTTTTTGAGTTCTTCTTTTCTTGACATGACTATTCCCATTACCATATTTTCCAGGGGGCCTTATCTGTGTTCCACATGTCATTCAAATCTCTATTATCCTTAAGTGTATCCATAGGATGCCAAAATCCTGTATGTTTGTAAGCGTACATTTTCCCGCTTCGAGCAATACTTATCAGGGGCTCTTTTTCAAAAATGCAGGTATCGTCATTCGAAGGAAGATAACTAAATACTTCAGGTTCGCAAACAAAGAATCCTGTATTTATCCATTTTTCATCATCTGACGGTTTTTCTCTAAATGAAACTATTTTGTTGTTGCTGTCAATTTTTACGGCTCCGAATTTTCCGGTTGGTTGGTATGACGTCATTGTTAGAATTCCGCCTTTGGACTCATGATATTTGATAGTTTCTGCAATATTTACATCTGCGACTCCATCACCATAGGTCAAAAGGAAACGCTCGTTGCCTACATATTTCTGCACGCGTTTGAGTCGTCCACCCGTCATGGTGTTCAAACCGGTATCTACCATTGTCACTCGCCATTTTTCGGAATGGTTGTCAAGAATCTTTACACTATTGTTTGACAAATCAACGGTCATATCGCAATTATGCCGAAAATAGTTTGCAAAGTATTCCTTGATTATGTATTGCTTGTAACCGCAGCAGATAATAAAGTCGTTGATTCCGTAGTGGCTGTAAATTTTCATGATATGCCATAAGATAGGCTTTCCGCCTATTTCGACCATCGGCTTTGGAATAATGTCTGTGGCTTCGCTAAGACGCGAACCAAATCCACCTGCGAAGATAACTGCTTTCATAAAGGGTTCCTAGATAATTGACGTGTTTGTGATAAATGCCGTCAAGAATGATATAGACGGTTCTCGTCGCGGTCGTAGATGATGATCTTCTTGGGATTATACTTGGCCAATGTCATCGGGACAAACGTATTGCCGAACGAACCCGTGCCGCCAGTTATCAGAATCGTCTTGTTAGTTAACATGCTGTCTTCCAAAGAGATACCTTAAAAGGATTTTTACATTTAGTAATATATATATATAATGCCCCGCCGGAACAGGCGAAAATGAGAAAATGGGCGGGAATGTGTGGAAAAACGGGAGAAAAAATAAAAAATGAGCTCGACATAATAGTCTAGCCCATTTTTTAGCATTTTCCAGTCGATCTTAATAGCTTTTTGAATCAATGTCTGATACTTTTATCAGATATATTCTGTCCCCTTCTTCGTTAAAGATGTTTCCTTGCAAACCCATATGAAATGTTTTAATTGGGCGGCTTTCAATATAAGCTTGCGTGGTGGAGTTATCCGTATAGAGGCATAGATAACCATCCTCTGTCATTATTTCTCCCTTTGGAAAACGATAAAAATGACGCCATTTATTCGAGACGTTTCCTTTTTCGTCATAGGTCGTATCATACACGGCGTAATCATGTAGACACGTGCCTTTGAGAACTCGAAAAAGGATGTAATCTTTTCCGTTACTGTTGCCAATGTGATCAATTTTCATATCAGGCTCCTTTTTTGCGACTTTTATGTACATACCATCGTACTTATATTTGTATCTGATGTTCTGTCGACATGGCAAAGTTACGTTATGTTTGCCAACCGACTTGTCTAATATATATTTTCTTTCGTAAAACAACAATATCACTTTGTAAAAATATATCTTGACAAAATATGTATAATTGTTTATATTAAGTGAAAAGGAAAAATGGCGAGGCGATTCGGTATGAATGTCGTTGGTGCAGAGGTGGCGGATGACTGCAAAGCAGGTAGAAAAGAAATTGATACAAAATGGCTTTACGCTTGATCGAACTCATGGCTCGCACAGAATTTACGTAAAAAAAGGATTTCCTCCGATATCGGTGCCGTTTCATGGAAATAAGGATTTGAAGCCTGGTACGCTGAAGAATATATTGAAAACGGCCGGAATAGATTGTTAATTCTTTCTTGGTATTTATTTTTCCTATTTTTTCATAAAACGTTTTTTTAATCAAAAAAAGGACAAAATGCAATACGTAGCTAAATTCTTCAAGGACGATGATGGTATCGGAGTTGAGTTTCCGGATGTTCCTGGAGCTTTTACTTGTGCTGATACTATGAATGAAGCCAAGGAAATGGCGAAAGAAGCTTTAGACGGTGTCCTTCAAAGCATGTATGAACGCCATGATCCACTTCCTGTTGCCAAAACGGTTCCTAATGTGGAAGAGGGATTGGTCCCTATAGATGTAGATGACGGACTTGCTGTTGCATATTCCATATTCGAAGCTTATAGGGGCAAAAGTGCTGCATCTGTAGCTCGAACAATGGGAATATCAAGGCAGGCGTTTAGGTATATTGAAAATGCAAAATTGTCTTTGTCTTTGTCTAAACTTGTGAAAGTTGCTGATGCTTTGGACAAACATGTTGAAATTCAATTTGTTGACAATTATGATTGTTCTTCTCTAGAGAGAAAAATGAATGTCTTATGCGATAAGGGGCGCCGGGTAAAGCGTCGCTCACGAGCTCGAAAAGATGAACCCGTAAGCGTTTAAAATCTGCTATTCCCGCAAAAAATAATTGCTATTTGGCCGATTTTAACGAGTTGTCAAATCGCTAGCGCATTCCGCGAACAATTGCCTCGCATACAGCGTGATGCCGCAGATGATGATTGCTGCGCCGACCATGTTTGTCGTGGTGATGGCCTCGCCAAACACAAAGTGCGCAAGCATCAGCCCGAACACCACGCCCGTACCCTTGAACATATAGGCCAGGCTCACGTCCATCCGCTTGATAATTTGCTGCCACAGCACCGCGTAGATTCCCAGCACGCCCACCGTGCAGGCAAGGAACGCGATGTACCCCGGCGAGAGGAATTCCCGCTGCGACGCAAGCTTCGAGAACACCCCCGAGGTGGTGTAAATGAAGAACGTACCAATCAGGGCGATGTATTTAAGGACCGTGAGCATCTGATGGGGAATATAGATAATGCTACGCCGAATAACGTCATTTTTACTCAATTTAACCATTTTATGGGGTCGAAATGCTCCAAGGGAGCAACTATAAAGAATTTCTTTATAGTTCAACAAGAAATGGGGGTAGGAAAATGGGCCGAATTTGGCGCTGATTATGACTAAAAAAAAGAAAAACAACTCGATTGTTCGCTTTTATTTTGGAAAATGGCATAAAATTTGCTAATTTTTTAGATAAAAGCACACTTTTCTTGCTTTTTTTATTATATTTTGATATAGGGTAACCATATGATTCAAGAAATAAAAATAAGGAATTTTCTTTCAATAAGGGAAGAAATTCGGCTGAGCTTCGAAGCTACAAGCGATTCTTTTGCCGAGGATTGTCAGGTTGTTGCTGTAAACGATCATGTCCGGTTGTTGCGGTTTATGGTGCTATACGGCTATAATGCTGCGGGCAAGTCGAATATATTGAGCGCACTCAAGTTTCTAAGGTGGTTCTGGTTTTATAAGTCGGACAATCCCGACGATGGTACATTGGTTGAACCTTTTAAAATGGATGTGCTTTCTAGAAACAAACCTTCCGGATTTGAATTGATTTTCTTTGTTGATGGGGTGAAGTATTGGTATCAGCTGGAACTCGATGTGAATCAGGTTCTCCAAGAAAGGCTGTATTTTTACAAAAGTGTTCAGCCTACGAAATTGTTTGAAAGAACATTAGAAGGCAATCAATCAAAAATCTGGTTTGCACCCAAGGTTATAAAATTAAGCAGTACAGCGAAAGAGCAGATATCGCTAAACTGTTTAAAGAACATGTCTTTCTTTGCGGCCAAAACACAGGTAAATGTTGAAATTCCTCCTATTGATGCAGTCATTGGTTATTTCAAACGGAATATCATGCAAGTTGTCGAGCCTACAACGAACTTGATGTCTTTTGCGAAAAACAGGGGCTTCGAGAATCCCGCGTTGATTCCATATCTTCTTGAATTTTTGAAGAATGCTGATTTTAACATATCCGATATTAGAATTGAAAAAAATCCATATTTGGCAAAAGATGCCGAGCAATTGTTAAAGGGAAAGCTGATCGGAGAAGACTTCGCGCTTGATGCTCTTAACGCTTTATTCTCACATACAGTAGAACTTGGGAATAAGCGTGGTATGTACCATTTCGATGAAAGAGGTGAATCTAGAGGAACGTTAAGGACCTTTGGCGTGGAATCGGCTATATTTGAAGCGATGGAAAAGAATTGCATGCTCCCGATAGATGAAATCGAAAGCTCGCTGCATCCGAGATTGCTAGAAACGATTCTTTTCAAGTACCTGGAAACAAAATCAGCTTCGCAACTTTTGGTTACGACCCATAACGACGGCTTGTTGGATTTAACCGATGATTTGTTGAGAAAAGATTCAATAGTGTTTGTTGAAAAGAATAAAGCTGCCTGTTCATCTGTTTACAGGTTGAGCGACTTCAAAGGGCTGAACCGACTGTCTTCAATAAGGTCTGCTTATAGAAATAAAAGATTTGGTGCAACACAATTTGGAAATACATGAAGCAGATAAAGAAAGATATTCAAAGTCACTATTTCCCCAAGCAAGAAATTGTTGCGGATTCTGTAGAGCTGGGTTCATTGGAACTTCGGCCCTCGTATCCATTTATAGTAAGTGGCGGACGGAATACGGAACGATACTATTTTAAACACGTCTCAAAAATCACAGATTATAAGTTTAATGTCCGACCAGAATATTTTGGTGACGAATCTAGCTATGTAGATGTTTTTCCTGAAAGAATCAAAAAAATTTTAGCCGAAGATGCCGACGCGAAGATTTTTTGTGTGTTTGACTGGGATACAGTGTATGGCAACGAGACGAACCTGAAAAAGCATAAACTCCTAGAGCGACGTCTGAAAAAACTTCTGGATGCGGGCAAGGTTGTTTTTTGCCCGAGCATGCCAAGCATTGAATATTGGTTCTTGTTGCATTTTGAAAACCGGACCGACTTGATGAGATTCTATGGAAAGGTGAACAATCGTCTGAGTCCGCATTTAAAGCCGTTTTTGGATAAGTTGTACGAAAATGATGTGCTCCCGCCGATTGGAAAATTTTTGAAGAAGAAAAAGTTCCTGGAGAATGACGGTTGGGTGAAGGCTCTTTGCGGAGGCGGAAAACTCGAAACAGCTATAAAAAATGCGGAGCAGAATATAGTCAAGGCGAAAGAGTCGCATTGTTTGGATGCTGAATCGTATTCTTTTGTCTACCAGGCGTTCAAGAACTGATTGCTGCCCCGACGATATTCGTCGTGGTGATTGCCTCGCCAAACACATAGTGCGCGAGCATTAGCCCGAACACCACGCCCGTGCCCTTGAACATGTAGGCCAGGCTCACGTCCATCCGTTTGATGATCTGCTGCCACAGCACCGCGTAGATTCCCAACACGCCCACCGTGCAGCCCAGGAACGCGATGTACCCCGGCGAGAGGAACTCCCGCTGCGACGCCAGCTTCGAGAACACTCCCGACGAGGTGTAAATGAAGAACGTGCCAATCAGGGCGATGTATTTAAGTACTGTGTGCATCTAGCGGGGAATATAGAATTTGCCAGAAAAAAAATCCCCAAATATTCATGAAAATGACTTGACAGAGCTGTTTAAATAGTGTACATTTGTGTAGATTAACAACAAAAAAGAATCAGTAAATAGCTTTCTGTTATATCAGGACAAAGACGGCAAAACGAATGTCTCGGTACGTTTTGCCGAAGAGGATGTGTGGGTGACACAAGTCCAACTTGCGGAAATTTATGACACGACCCGTCAAAATATCGGTCAGCATATAGAAAATATCTACACGGACGGGGAGTTGCCTAGAGAGGCAACTATAAAGAAATTCTTTATAGTTCAAAGCAAAATTATATAAAATCAGTAAAAATCTTGACAAATTTAACACTACACATTATATTTGTCAATATATGCAGTATATTCAAAGAACACTAGAAAAAGCCGTGAGAAGGATGAATGCGTCCTTTCCTGTAGTCATGGTTACAGGGCCTCGGCAGGTCGGTAAATCCACGCTCCTACGAAACAGCGACAAGGCTCGTCGTTATGTATCACTGGACAGGATGGAACACCGTATCCTGGCTTGCGAAAATCCAGACCTTTTCTTACAGAGGTTCCCGCCCCCTGTGCTCATAGACGAAATCCACCTGGCACCGCAGCTACTCCCCTATATCAAGGCGATATCTGATGAAATCGGGGAAAAGGGGTTGTTCTGGATAACGGGCTCCCAGCAGTTCCGCCTGATGAAGGGTGTATCCGAAAGTCTTGCAGGTCGTGTCGGCATATTGCAGCTACAGGGACTCTCCCTTGATGAAACAGCGGGTAAACCGGAAATCGACAAGTTTGTTCCCGTTAAGGAATGGCTTGAAAAAAGAAGTTGTTCCGTAGCAGAAGGTTCCCTTCAGTCTTTATTCAGCCGGATTTGGCGAGGCAGCTACCCGGCTCTCTACGAAAATCCCGAAATGGATTGGGAGGATTTCTACAATTCTTACATACAGACCTATATTGAAAGGGACGTGCGAGAGTTGGTCAACATTGGAGACGAACTGGCATTTACAAAGTTCATCACGGCGGTTGCATCCAGGACCGGACAGTTGCTGAACTATTCCGATGTCGCGAAAGACATCGGAAAGAATGTCCCGACCGTGCAGCGATGGCTTTCTATCTTGGTCAGCTCTGGACTCGTTTACCTATTGTATCCTTACGCACAAAGTATCGGAAACAGGATGACCAAGATGCCCAAGGTTTACTTTTTGGATACGGGTCTAGCCTGCTATTTGACGCGATGGACTTCGCCGGAAGTTCTAGAGGCTGGCGCCAAATGCGGAGAAATGCTAGAGACATTCGTGATTTCCGAGATTTTGAAAACCTATTGGCATAATGGACGGCAACCAAATTTCAGCTTTTATCGCGACAGGGAAAATCGCGAGATCGACCTGATTGTGGAAGAAAACGGTCTGTTGCATCCTGTTGAAATCAAGAAGACGTCGAATCCCACTCAGAAGGACATAAAACATTTCGGTATACTGGAAAAGTACGGCTTACCAGTGGGGACTGGTGCCGTCATATGCCTATCGCAAACATCATTACCATTGACGGACAAGGTAAATATAATTCCGGTGACTTTTTTATAAAACGCCCTGCCGGAACAGCCGAAAACGAGAAAATGGGCGACAAAAAGCGAATTCTACTGGACATTTTTTGCAAAACAAGCAAAATTGTCCACTTCTATTAGACAATATTCAGTTTATGGAGCAATGGCACTTTCTCGGCACGTTGACGGCACTTCAATCAAATTTTTTTTGAAAAACGCTTGACAGTGACACCCTGAAAATTTATATTAGTGCACAAGTGAGTAGTTTTGCTCGCGAAAAACAATTGAAGACCCGCAATTTCAGGCCTGTTTGCGGGGAGGAGTGAAAGATGAACGATCTTAATATATTGACGTTTATACTAATATCTTGTATATTTGTTAGTATGATTGTCAATAACAAAGAAAAGATACTAATGAATCTTCTCTTGGAAAAGGGCGGACGGATTACTGCGAAGCAGGCTTCTCTTGCGGGTATCCACAGGATGTTCCTGAAACAGCTTTCCGATGCCGGGAAAATCGTAAGGGTTGCGCGAGGAGTGTATCAGTTGGAAACGGCACAAGAGGACGAACTCCTGAATTTGCAGCATCGTTGCCCGACGGGCGTATTCTCATGCGAAACGGCTTTGTTCTTGCATTCTCTGACAGAACGCGCGCCGTTTATGTGGACCATGACGTTTAAGGGGTTCTACCATTCGCCCACTCTAGCAGAAAATGGAATTGTAGTAAAGCATTCATCGAAGAATCTTTATCCGCTTGAGATCGTAGAGGTCAAAACGCCCTTAGGTAACGTTGTGCGCACCTATTCTGCCGAAAGAACCTTGTGCGAAATCATGACGGCCAAAGTTGCGGCCGATATCCAGACAATAACCTATGCAATTAAAACGTACGTCGGCCGTAAAGAAAAGAATATTCCGAAACTGATGCAACTTGCAAAGACTTTTCATGTAGAAAAAAAACTCAGAGCGTATTTAGAGGTGCTGCTGTGATATGAGAAAATAAACTTTGAATCGCTAAGGAGATGCTGGATTTGACAAAAGTAAGGAATCCTTACCGACTGTAGATGATTGCCGCCCCGACGAGGTTGAGTATTAAAACCGTTTTTGCCCCGCCTTTTCAGGACTGTAGGTGGGGAAGGAGTGAAAAATGAATGGAAAAGAGCTGATGCCGCCTGCCGAGAAGAACGAGATTATCGTTTATCAGCCGGAGGGCGGGGAATTCCATATTGAAGTTCGGGTCGAAAACGAGACCGTCTGGCTTACGCAGGCCCAGATGGCGGAATTGTTCAACAGTACACGGAATAATGTAACCCTTCATATCAAGAATATTTTCCAAGAAAACGAACTGGATGCAAAGTCAGTATGTAAGGAATCCTTACTAACTGCAAATGACGGGAAAAAGTACCGAACGAAGATTTACAATCTTGATGTTATCATTTCCGTGGGCTATCGCGTGAAATCCATCCAAGGGACCCGCTTCCGTCAGTGGGCTAACCAGGTGCTTAAGGAGCACATGCTTAAGGGATTTAGCGTCAACCAAAGGCTTGTTTCGCACGAAAACAGGCTAGAAAACCTTGATTCCCGAGTTATTTATCTCGAAAAACAGGTGGATTTTTTCGTAAAAGCAAACCTACCGCCAAGCGAGGGTTTGCTGCCCGCGCATTCGCAGTGGAGCGGTTACGAGTTTGCCGTGCAGCTGGTGCGTTCTGCGAAAAAGGAACTGGTTATCATTGATCCGTTTGCCAACGACATGGTTCTGTCCCTTATGGCGAAACGTGCCGAAGGGGTAAATGCGGTTATCTATTCTGCTAGAATTACCCATGCCATGAGGGAAGAAGAAGCCCGTCTGAACAGACAATTCCCGACGGTTCATCTAGAGAACATGCGCGAGGTCCACGACCGTTTTGTCATCGTCGACGATGTTGTTTATCACGTGGGAGCGTCGTTCAAGGACCTTGGGAATCAGATGACAGCATTCTCGGTGCTGAATTTTGTCACCAAGGAACAAGTGCTTGCGATAGTGAGGTGATGGCCTCGCCAAACACAAAGTGCGCGAGCGTTACCGAAAACCACGCCCGTGCCCTTGAACATATAGGCCCGGCTCACGTCCATCCGCTTGATAATCTGCTGCCACAGCACCGCGTAGATGCCGAGCACGCCCACCGTGCAGGCAAGGAAAGCGATGTACCCCGGCGAGAGGAACTCCCGCTGCGACGCGAGCTTCGAGAACACCCCCGAGGTTGTGTAAATGAAGAACGTGCCAATCAGGGCGATGTATTTAAGGACTGTGAGCATCTGATGGGGAATATAGAATTGTTATAATCGCCTCGCTTTTGCGTTAGGGGCGGATGCCAGGGAAACGCCCTGCCGGAACAGGCGGAGTCGGGAAAATGGGCGACAAAAAGCGAATTCTACTGGGCATTTTTTGCAAAACAAGCGAAATTGTCCACTTCTATTAGACAATATTCAGTTTATGGAGCAATGGCACGTTCTCGGCACGTTGACGGCACTTCAATCAAACTTTTTTTGAAAAACGCTTGACAATGACACCCTGAAAATTTATATTAGTGCACAAGTGAGTAGTTTTGTTCACGAAAAACAATTGAAGACCCGCAATTTCAAGCTTGTTTGCGGGAAGGAGTGAAAGATGAAGAATGATGTGACCGTTGTGCCGGTCAAGAAGCCTAGAATTCCCCTTATAAAAACCTGCTCAAGCCACGAATGTACATCGTTCGCGGGGTAAAAACGATTGAATTATACTTGACGGGAATTTGTAGATTATGTATATTATAAATATAGAGATGAAGGTGCGATTTGATGCGGGGAAGGCTCTCGTGGTCAAGCAGAAGCATAACATCGATATGGAATCAGTAAGGCAAGAAATCCTTGCGGGCCGATTTGTCACTAGGATGGTTAATAACCAAACAGAACATAAGGGTCAAAGAATGTTTCTTGTTCTTGTGGATGGGTATGTTCATTGCGTTCCGTTTATTGAGGAAAACGATGGAACATATTTCCTCAAGACAGCTTTCAAAAGCCGTTTGTATCAAAGGAGGTTTGAAAATGGCGAACTCGAAATTCATAGATGAGCCGATAGATGACGAAGAACGCGCTTTGATGGAAGCAGTGGAAAATGACGAAACAGTTCCGCTTTCGCACGAAGAGGAAGAACGGATTCGGGCTGACATTATGTCTGCTTCGGCGAAGAACATCACTATTCGTATGCAGCTCGATGATCTGAACGGCATCAAGAAAATGGCGAAGGCCGCGGGCATGCCTTACCAGACGCTCATCAATTCCATCATCCACCGTTACGTGACGGGTGGTATCGTATTCAAGGTCGCGGTGTAGGCTAATCACCACATGCGGCCAATATGGCCGAATTTGGCCATTTTTAGTCTTTAAGTGTTGACAATGACGTGTTCCTGAAGTGTATTTGATGGTGAACAAATGTGTAGAAACGCGGGCGTTTTTATTGAAAAGTGTTAAAAAATATTGCCTAAAACGTTTGAAAAGTGTATGTTTTTATAGCAAAAAGTGATTGAAAAATGCTATACCGGAAGATTCAAAGGCGACGTGATTCCATCGATGATGGAAAACAAAAGTTTCTGCAATAACGGATGTCAAGTTTCCCTTGATTGAGTCTTCAACCAAGAACCTGTTGAAACTGTATCTTAATGACGTCGGCATCCTTACCGGGGTGCTGTATGGCTCGAATATTTCTGCGGTGCTGAACGATGTCCCCAGCATTAATCTTGGCGCGGTTTATGAAACTGTCGTTGCGCAAGAACTGAAAGCTCATGGTAAGAAACTCTTTTATTACGACAATCGGCACAAGGGCGAAGTGGATTTTTTGATAGATGATTTTGATTCGCTTTCTGTTGTCCCGATAGAAGTGAAATCTGGCAGAGATTATCGGGTTCATAGCGCTATCGACAACTTGCTCAAAACGAACGAGAACGCAAAAGGGATTGTGCTGTCCAATAGTTCCAAGGTGGTGCAAAAAGGTTCGGTGCTATATTTGCCGATATACTTTGTGATGTTCCTTTAAAATGGTCAAATTTGACATCTTTTTAGGAAAACTGCGCATTATTGGCTTTTTCTACAAAAAATACCTTGCGCACTATTGTAAAATCGAGTATATTTTACTTTGCGTACTATTGAAGCGAGGGAATTCATGGAAATCCAGAGAAAAGCCTACAACCGTCTTGTGGAATGGAAAAAAGAGTCCAAGGGGAAGAGTGCCCTGCTGATAGAGGGGGCTCGTCGAATCGGCAAATCCACTGTGGCGGAGCGGTTTGGTGAACGAGAATACAAGTCGTACATCCTTGTCGATTTCAACAAGGCTTCCAAAAAGATTCGCGATAATTTTGAAACGAACTTGAACAATCTGGATGTTTTCTTCCAGGTCCTGTCTCTGGAATACAATAAGCCACTATTCAAAAGAGAGTCGCTGATTATCTTTGACGAAATCCAGAAATTCCCGAAGGCGCGGGAATCGATAAAGTATCTTGTGGCGGATGGTCGCTACGATTTCGTCGAGACGGGGTCGCTGATTTCTATCAAGGAAAATGTCGATGACATAACGATTCCCTCCGAAGAAGAAAAATTGAAAATGTACCCTTGCGATTTCAAGGAATTCGCTAGGGCTTTGGGCGAAGATGTTTTGCTAGATTACATTAGCAAATGCTTTGCCGAAAAGAAACCTCTAGAAGACCATTTCCATAAGCGTGCAACGCGCCTTTTTAGAGAGTATATGCTGGTGGGGGGTATGCCTCAAAGCATTGTGGCGTATGCAGAGAATAATCGGGATTTTTCGAAGAGCGACAAGGAAAAACGGAAGATTCTGGACCTTTATCGCGATGATATCAGGAAGGCATCTAAGCGCTATAATTCCAAGGTCTCTGCGATTTTTGAAAACATTCCGGGTTACCTTTCGACTCACGAGAAAAAAATTGTCCTTACCGAGATTGACAAGTCCAATGCGGCGACCTTCTCCAAATATGATGAACCGCTATTTTGGCTTGATGACTCGATGATTTGCAACCTTTGTTATAAATGCGATGATCCCAATGTCGGCTTCGCCCTTAACAAAAACGATTCGTTGGTCAAGTGCTATCTATGCGATACGGGCCTTTTGGTGAGCCTTGCTTTCAGTGAAAATGAAATCGCGTCGAACCAGTTGTATAAGGCCATTATGGATGGCAAACTGTCGCTGAACGAGGGAATGCTCCATGAAAACATGATTGCGCAGATGATTCGGGCCAAAGGGCGAAAACTATTTTTCTATACGGAATACGATGCTGCAAAGCATCGCAATTTTATGGAGATAGACTTCTTGCTTTCTAATGAAAGCAAGGTCAATTTCAAGGTGTTCCCGATAGAGGTTAAATCCTCGAAAAATTATACGACAACGTCGTTGGGCAAGTTCAAGGATAAATTTAAGAAGCGGGTAGGGGAGTCTATCATAGTCCACCCGAAGCAGTTTGCGATGGATGGTGGGGTAATGAAGATTCCGTCTTACATGGCTTGGTGTATTTAAAAAATTGAAAGGTGCATAAAATGATGTATATTTACCCTTGGAGTATATCATGCCGAAGTTTTCTTTTGTGATACCCTGCTACCGCTCCGAAAAGACCATCACGACCGTGGTCGAAGAAATCAAGAGCGAAATGGTCGCCAAACGTCCGGGGGATGATTACGAAATCGTATTGGTGAACGATTGCAGCCCCGATAACGTGTGGAGCGTCATCGAGAAACTGGCCGAGACGGAGAAGAACGTTATCGGCATCAATCTGGCGAAAAATTTTGGGCAGCATTCCGCGCTTATGGCGGGCTACGGCAAGTGTTCCGGCGAATACGTTGTTTCGCTGGACGACGACGGCCAGGCCCCGCTGGATTCCCTGAACGAACTGATTACCAAGCTGGAAGAAGGCTACGACGTGGTGTACGCCTACTACCGCGAGGTCAAGCAGAACTTGTTCCGCCGTTTCGGCTCGTGGATGGCGGGCAAGATGGGCGAGATGATGCTGGATCCGCCCAAGGACATGAAGGGCAGCAGCTTCTACATCGCACGCAATTTCGTGATTCGTGAAATGTGCAACTACCGGAACGCCTTCCCTTACCTGGTGGGTTTGGTTCTGCGCATCACCCGCAAGATTGCCTGGGTTGAAACGAATCATCGCTCGCGTTTGCAGGGAACATCGGGTTATTCCTTCGCACGCCTGCTGGGCCTGTGGCTGAACGGTTTTACGGCTTTCTCGGTCAAGCCCCTACGCGCAAGCACATTCCTCGGGTTCTTCTTCGCGTTCCTGGGTTTCGCGTTTTCGGTACTTGTTGTTGTCCGCAGGCTGCTTGGCCTCACAACGGTAGATGGTTGGAGTACCATCATCGCGCTGATTCTGATTATCGGCGGACTTATCCTGATGATGCTCGGCCTTATCGGCGAATACATCGGCCGCATCTACATCTGCATTAACGATTCCCCGCAGTATGTGATTAAAGAAGTTAAGGGATTACTCACAAAAGAACGCGACGACGCCCGTTAAGATAAGGGCAATCACTAAATTTCCGTGTAAGCGGAGCTCTTTAAAGAGCTCTAGTCACATCAATCGGTAATTGGATGCTTTGGTCATTTTACCTCCCAATGACCGCCTTTGTCGGGACCTATACGTTTGATGAGACCTAGCTGTTTTAGTTTCTTAATCGCTCGCTCGATGGTTGGACGTGTAAGTTTTTTGCTTTTAGCTAAAAAGGCGGTTGTTGTATATGGATCTGTCTTTATCACGCTGAATACAATTTTTTCCTTATCGGAAAGCCCTTTTATCGCGCTGTTCTTTTCTCCATCATTTTCTCCATCATTTTCTCCATCATTTTTCATTAAAGGATTAGAGCTTTTTAGTAGGTTCTCTCGGTAGATGGTAACCTTAAAATCTCCATCATCTTTCCATACAGGGGCCAAAAGTCCCCATTCTCTACACTTGTTGATGATGTCTTCCGTTCCGGTTCCAGCGCGTTCCACATAACCTGCTAGGTACATTGCATTTGCAAGGTGCGGGTTGACAGGAATGGATTTGTGCGGCTTGGTAAGTTTTGTAATGGTCATGCCACGCGGAAGGGCTCCTGGGCTCATCACTTCGAGCCTGTCGCTGAAGAGCATTACTTGTACGCTGGCGTTGCTTGTATAATCACGATGGCAAACTGCATTCACTATGGCTTCTTTTACTGCATCATAAGGCAATTCAAATTTTGTCGGTACGGCGGCAGTTTCACCACTATCGCGCGTACCCACCCAGTTTCGAATGTGGGACATCACGAAATATGTCGCTTGGTCTACAAGTTCAAAGACATCTCCCTTGTAAATTTGGTAGTCGGCTAGTGGTTTTGAAACTTGATTTGCAAAGAATTGTATGCATTTGACTTCGGAGGTTATGAAATGTTTTTGAGGATTCTTGCCAAACAGTAGTGCCGTCGGATTGAGAATTCTGCCGATATCGTTTATAAGCCCCAAAGAAGTCAAGATCCGTTCGGTGGATGCTCCCTTGGAAATCTTAAAGTCTCTTTTTTCCCTTGCGTGCTTTACGAAAGAACGAATTTTATTTTTGCTTAGGTTTGCTAATTGTATGTCCGCATTTGTTGATTCGTCAAATGGTTTTGTACAGATGTAATCCCTTGATGAAAGGTAGTTGACTAGGGCTTCGTAAACTAAATTTTGTAGTTCAGCATAATTGGAAAATTTTTTACGTACTGTATCGGTGGAAACTTTATGAATGAAGTTTTCTTGTTTGATGTCTCGGATTTTATGTCTGTTCAATACGAAGCAAATGCGTTCTTTGTTTTGCCTGCCTGCTTCGTTATATTCTTGTTCTGTTGCGGATATGCCTTGGCTGTTTACATTGCCGTAGGTTGAGCCGAGTATTCCTAAATAAATGTCGCTGTCGACAATTTCGTTCAGATAAACATCCGATGGGCCTCGCTCTTGTGCGGGAACTTCTTCGAAAAGAAATACATCAAAGAAACGTCTAAGAATTATATCGTTGCGGATGTATTTTGCTAGTTGTTTACGTTCTTTTGCGAATTCTTTTTGAACACTGCTGATGAATATCTTTTTCATTTTTAAAAAGCCTCTTGTCGAAATATATAAAATATTTATAAAAATTAATACACCTATTGCATCTATTAAAATTTTAAATTATATTATAGGTGTAGTAAAATTAAGAGGTTGAAATGCAGGTTGTGTTCGCAGACAAAGAATTAGCTCGCTGCGCGGGCGACAGGGCCTATGCTGTGCGAAAGTTGGGGCAACGACGGGCGGATGTTTATTCGGTAAGAATAGACGCCTTGCTTCGAGCTGTTGATTTGGATTCATTGAAATATGTGGCGGGGCGTTTTCATGAATTGGTTGGCGACCGTGCGGGGCAATGGGCGTGCGATTTAGATCATCCGTATCGGCTTATATTCAAGCCGGTTTTAAATAGTGACGGGAATATCGTCGGATTGATTGTGGAACAAACTGTTTCTATCTTAGAAATTGTAGATTATCATAAGTAGGAGCTCTTATGCAGGTTTTTAGATGTGATGAATTGGCTGTTGTGGTGCCTCCTGGGCGGCATCTTGCTGAAAAACTTGAAGAAATGGGCCTAGATGCGAATGACTTGGCTGCACGCATGGGTTACACGCCCAAGGCAGTGAATGATATTTTGCAGGGCAATTGCCGCATTATGCCGGAAGTCGCAATTATGTTGGAGATGGTTACAGAAATTCCAGCTTCGTTTTGGCTGCGTAGCCAAATTGCTTATGATGAATACCTTTCACGCGAACTTATTAAGGCAACGCTTGATAACCAGCCCTTGTGGCGAAAGTCTTTTCCTGAAGAACTTGACGTGCGTGACTGGGTGCGGCGCAGTAAAAACGACGGTGACGACAAATCGGGTCTTTCGCTCCTCAAATTCTTCGCGGTGGCGTCCCCCAAGGCGTGGGACGGTTACTACAAAGATGCTCGCCTGAAGGTGGCGTTTCGCATTTCCCTAGCCGAGGTCAAGGACCCGTATGCCATGTCGGCATGGATTCGTCGGGGCGAGATTCTTTCGGATCAAGACCCGATGGAAAAGCTGGGACAGCCTGCAGTTCGCAAGAATCTGAAGGTGGCACTCCCTGAAATCATCGCGTTTGCGGCGGCCAACAAGGTGCGGCCGAAGGGTGAGAAGCGCATTACCTACTGGACGCCCGAGGCGGAAGTAGTTGACGACTGCATGACGGGCCTGCAGGCGCTGTGCCGCAAAATCGGTATCCGTGTGCTGTTTGTGCAGAACTTCAAGAGCGCTCCTGTTCACGGGATGTATCGCTGGTACAAGGACGTTCCCTTAATTCAGCTGCATGACCGCTTCGAGAAGCGCGCGGCGATGTGGTTCACGTTCTTCCACGAGCTGGCGCATGTGCTTTACCACGGTAAGAAGGGAATTTGTCTGCAAAACATCGAAATCACGCACAACTATCCCGAAAAAGAGGATGAGGCCAACTGCTTTGCGCAGAAGTGCATGGCGGATGCGGGTTTTAAGGTGTAGTTGCTTGTCGTAAGTCGTTGCAATATCGCAGGCGTTTTTTCCTAGTACGTCAATCCGAATCCGTATGGATAGAGTCCTTTTTTCCCGTCACCTACGTTGATGGGTATTTGTTTTGCGTCTTTGGGCCAGGTGTGGGGGAGTTTGCCGGTGGGCTTGACTTTGCCAAAGAGTACATCGGCGACGCCAGCGCCTTCGCTGCCGGGGAGCCATGCGACAACAAAGGCGTCGGCGGCGTTGATGAGCGAGGTGATGGGGAGCGGGCGACCGGTGATGAGCACGACGGCGACTTTGTGACCTGCTTTTTGCCATTGCTTAATTTGTGCGATGTTTTCGTCGGTGCTGTCGAACGACATGTCAGTTCGCGCTTTCTTGGTAATGATTTTGTTGTTGAAATCGTTGCCGCGGTAGTCGCCGAACCATTCTGCATATGGAACTTCACCGATGACATAGACGATTGTTCCTGCTTCTTCGGCGGTGGCAACCAGCGCTCCTTTGGCGACTTCGTCGAAACCAGCTTGGATTGAGGTTGCGCCTGGAACTTCTTCCATGGTGCCTTGCCAGCCCAACGTCCATGCGCCGCACTGTAATCCAGTGTTGTTGGCGTGGCTGCCTGTGACGAAAATTTTGTCTGTAGTGGCGAGCGGGAGTACTTTTTTGTTCTTCAAAACAACGAGGCTTTTTTGGACTGCTTCGCGGGCGAGTTGGCGGTGTTCTGCACTGCCGATGTTCTTGGTAATTCCGACGTATGCGGCGGGGCCGTTCGGATTGTCGATTCGACCGGCGCGGATTTTGGCGCGCAGGATTCTGCGGCAGGCGTCCTTGACGCGTTCTTCGCTGATTGCACCCGATGCGACGAGTTCTTTCATGTTGCTGACGAAGGCTTCTGCAGATTGCGGGACCATGGCCATGTCGAGGCCAGCGTTAATTGAATTTTTGATGGCGTCCTTTGACGAAATTCCGGTGACGAGTCCCGGCGAATAATCGCCAGCGGCGCCTGGCGTTGTAGAACTTTCGATGCCTTCCCAGTCGGCAATCACATAGCCGTCAAATGCGAGTTCGGTTTTGAGCACTCCAGTGAGCAATGCGGAATCGACGTGCTGGTGGATGCCGTTTACTTGGTTGAAACTGGCCATGACGCTCAATGCACCTTGTTCGATGGCGGCTTCGTAAGGAGGCAAATATTTCTGGTGGAGTACCTTGTTTGTCATCGTGGCGTTGCCGCGGTCGTATCCTTTGTTTGTAGCACCGTCGCCAATGAAATGCTTGAGTGTCGTGATGACGCGCCATTCGGCGTCGTTATGGTCGCCTTGTTGTCCGCGCACGAATGCGGCACCGAGGTTTGCGACAAGTTCGGTGTTCTCGGAGAATCCTTCATAGACGCGTCCCCAGCGCTCATCCTGCGGGACGGTGATGGCTGGGGCGAAATTCAAGTCGATGTGGGCGGCCCACATTTCTTCTGCGACGGCTTGTCCAATTTTACGGACGAGTGCAGAATCGCGAGTGGCGCCGAGTCCGATGTTATGTGGAAATATGGTAGCTCCGTTGACGTCGGCGACGCCGTGTACGTTGTCCTTGCCGTAGATGACCGGTATTTTCTGTTTCCATGCGTTGGCGTAAAAGTCTGCTGTGTAGGCTCCACCGCCTTCAAGCGCAGAACCGCAGATGCTGTTGCCGCATTTTACCGCTGGCGCTTTTGCCTGGGTCATTTGTGCAATCATGTCGTCGATGGTCATTTTTGCTATGATGCTGTCGATTCTGTTTTCAATCGGGTCGCGTTTTAACGTGATGTTGCCATAGTCTTTTTTGGCGGGAACGACGCTGAGCGTTTCGGGGAGGAATCCCGCTTTGCGCACGACGATGCTTTGGCCTTTCTTGGCGTTGTTCAGGTTGAATGCACCTTTGTCGTTTGTAAGCGTTCTTGCGTTGGCGACGAGGTTCGGTAGAACTCTGATGGTGACGGCGGCGTTGTGGACGGGATTGCCCGATTCGTCAACGATGGCGCCTTTTATACCTGCTTGGACGGCTGTTGCGACTGCGAGTGTAACGATTGCAGAAATGCCAATTTTTGGGAAAAACATAATAACACCTTCTTCTATAAGGTAAATCTATATTAAAAATTTGCTTTGAAAAATAACGAGGCGTTATTTGATGTGCACGCACGAAACCGGCGCTTACTCCACGCTGCTGGGCGAGTTGATGGGCGTGGCGGTGTTGCCTATGTTGGTGAAGTTCGGAGTTAGTGAACTGATGCAATTTGCGACATCATCGGAAGATGCCCAATATTGTGCGTGATCGGGACTTTGTTCAAAGAGAAAATTGACAAACCATTTTTTGCCTTGAGCGCAGCTGTTTAGTCCAACGGTGCTTGATGCTGTCCAGTTGTAGGTGCTTTGGTCAGCGTCGTATTCAAAGGTCGATGTGCTTGCCTTGCCGGAAAAATTGCCTGCTGGCGACTTGTACCCGATGGATTGCCAGGTGCCGCCTTTGTGCTGTTCGTGGATGTATGTGTCCTGCATTTTGATGTAGGTTCCGGCAGCCAGTCCAAGTTCGGCAGCTTTGGCTTTGTCCATCTGGCCAAACAGTTTTGGAACGGCGACTGCGGCCAAAATTCCCATAATCACGATGACAACCATCAATTCAATAAGGGAAAAACCTTGCTTTTTCATAGAGTACCAAACCCTTGATGCACTATGCTCCGTAATAGAAAAATACGTTTTTTGCATGCATCCACATAAAAATAAGATAATTAAGGGCATAAATCAGAAAAGCGGGTGATTTTTTCGTTTTTTTTACGGTTTTGAAAAAATTGTGTAGCGTATATCACGATTTAAAGATGAACTTGCTAAAAAGAAAAACCCCCGCAACCTTTGTGGTTACGGGGATTAGTGGGGCCTCCCGGACTTGAACCGGGAACCAACGGGTTATGAGTCCGACGCTCTAACCGATTGAGCTAAAGCCCCAGCTCACCCAAAATTAGTAAATATTTTGAAATTGTTTTAGCCCACTCGTAGTGGAATCCGCTGTAGGCGTTTACGACGCATTTGTCCCAATCGGCGACTTCCGTGTTATACACATTGATGGCGTCCTTGATGCGGCGCAACATCTGGTGCGGGGCGTTCGCGTCATCGACGAGGAATGCGTTTGCTTCGCCTGCGGTTTCGAGGGTGTAGTCGGTGAGCATGCTTGCGATGCCGACGTTACGGCCTGTGAGCGGGAGCGTACCTGCGGCCATGGCCTTGAGAATAATCGAGGCGGACGGCTCCTGCAGGTTGGCTGCGAACAAAATGTCAGATGCGGCGAGTGTGTCGCGCAGTTTTTCTCTGTTGTTCGCTTCTTCGGAGTCGAACTGGAGGACGCGGACGAAGTTGCCGTACTGGTGCGAAACTTCCTGGTAGTAGTTCCATTCGGGATGCTCCGGCGAAATGCCCACGATGATGAGGGCGTTCTGCTTGGCGATGTCCGAAAGAATTGTCGCAAGCGTTTCGGAGGCGTTGCCCGATTCCATGTCCGCGTGGCTGTAGATAATCAGCTTTTGCGAAAGATCCATGTCGAACTGGCGACCGAGGCTCGCCTTGGCGGCACGTTTCGCTTCTTTGATGGGGAGTTTCGCTTCGCCGTTGAAGTCCCAGAAATTGTAGTTCACGCCGAACTGGATGCCGAGGAGCTTGTCGCTGTTCCTGTTGAGGAACCCGCTGAGGCCACCGGGGAGGTTCGTGTTGAGCATGGCGTCGCGGTAGCCGGACGACGGGAAAAGTACTTTGCTTGCGTACAGGACGCCAGCTTTGAGTAAGCTCACCTTGCCCCAGAATTCGTAGCCGTCCATGTTGAAGTCCTTGGGCGGGAGACCGATTTTTTCGATTTCGCTGGGCTGGACATGGAAGTCGTAAGTGATGTTATGGATGTTGAAGAAAAACGGGATGTTGTGGAATGCTTCTTGATAGACGGTGTGGCAGAGTGCACCGGCGAGGGCGCCGCCCCATTCGTGGCCGAGGATTGCCTGGAACTTGATGTCGCCCTGAGCGCTGTAGGCGAGTGCTGCCGAGGCGAGCATGGCGAACCTGAGATGGTTGTCGCTATAGGGGAGCGAGTGCGGAGGCCCGTAAATGTAGGGGCGCCCGAAATATTCCTCGTTATATATATAGGTGTGGAGCGGGTCGTCGTCGCAGCGCCAGACCTCGAAAGGCTTGTTTTGTAATGCCTCTACGCCTTTGTAAACACAATGATACTTGTCGGAATCGATAATATGGTCTTTATAGAAGGGCGAGCAAGTCACAACCTTGGAACCGGCTTCGGCGAAAGCCTGAGTCATACAGTTTACCGCAGTCGCCAGTGGACTTGGTACCTTCCAGTTCCCCGCTTCTGGAGTTACGACGAGTATATTCATTGATTTTTTAGCACTCCAAATAAAAATTTACCTACAAAAATAGGTATGTATAAATTTATTTATTTAAATTTCCACTGAAAGGGTGTATTTTATTTTTTAACGTGATAAAGAGTCCTTTTCAACGTTTTTAACATAACTTCATCTGAAGGATACAAAATGAAGAAGATTTTCATTGCTGCTTTGGCAACCGCTGTGGCGATTTCGCTTACCGGCTGTAAGGGTACGAACGAAAAACGCGGTGACGAACACCTCAAGGAAGGCCGTTTCCGTAATGCTATCAATTCTTATCTTGAAGCAAAGAAGAAGGGCAAGATGTCCGACGAATTCTTTGACAACTTCACTTTGGCGCTTGTGCGTGCGGGTGAAGCTGAATCCAAGAAGGACTTGAACAGCGACCTCATCAACAACTATTTCGAAAAGGCCGCGATTAACATTCCGCAGGTGAAGGAAAACTCCACTATCGAAGAATACGTCAAGACTCTCGCTGACATCGGTAAGCGCCAGGCCGCACAAGAGGGCGTTGACTACGCAACGATCATCAATGCTTTCGCAAAGATTGACTCTGCTGAATCGGTCGCCAAGATCCGTCATGTTGCCGAATCCGACATCAAGAACATCCGTTCCGAAACGGAAAAAATCTATGTGGCCCGCAACTTGAGCGAAGCGACTTCCGAAGAAGATCCGGTCGTGAGCGAATACTTGCTCCTCCGCATGGCCGAGATGGCACCGAACAATGCTGATATCCAGGCAGCCTTGAACAAGAGCCGCAAGACGACTCGCGGTTACTTCCTCATCTTCGGTGAAAACATTCCGGATTTGAGCGGCAAGCAGCGTGTTGACAAGTGGGGCTACGTGATGGCTATGCCGACCATCAAGCTTACCAAGAACTCCCTCTCCGGCGAACTCCAGTTCTGGGCTTCGACGGGTAACAACACGGAACTCGATCCGTCCAAGATCAAGCTCGTTTCTACCGATGGCAAGGAAGTCTTTGCCAAGGGCGATACGGGTTGGTGCGAAGCCGAAGTTCTCGTGGGCAAGAAGGGCGACGAAAAGATTGAAAAGAAGCAGAAGAAGTTCAAGGGCAAGGGCAAGTTGATGAACGAATTCCAGTGCTCTGTGAACATCAGCTTCTCCTTCCCGGGTGGCTTTGTTCCGGACTACATCGAATACAAGGACAACTTCGGTATCGGCCGCAAGTTCCTCGGTCACTAATTCGAGTCGGACTTAAAGAACGAATGTCGAGAGCTCGCTGCATAACGCAGCGGGTTCTTTTTTTTATCAGGTGTCAGGTTTCAGGTTTCAGGTGTCAGGCGTCGGGGGTAGGGCGGATTTCGCGTCATGCTGAGGCGAAGCCGAAGTATCCAGTGCGGTTAAACAGCAATTGACTGGATGGAGCTGCACTCCCTTGCGGGTGCTTTGGGGTGTGTGGTGTGGGGTAAGTTGCTTTGCTCAAGATGATTAACTTGGCTACAAAAAAAGCCCCGAAACGGCGTCCGGGGTACTTTTGCTAAATGGAGATTCCCGCCTTCGCGGGAATGACAATCGTGCAGTTTCTATTGCAATAACTGTTTACTGCCTACTTCCTACTGTCCACTAACTAGAATTCCGCGTGGGCGCTCATGCCGAGGGCGAACTTGGTATCGCCGACGACCGGGTTCTTGTCCTTGCTGAAGTTGTAGCCGAACCAGAAGACGAGATTCGTGTTGAGAGTCGGATAGACGTAGAAGTTCATGCCGAGGAATTTGAATTCGTCCTTTTCGATTTCGGAATCCGGATCGTGGTATTCGAAGCTGACGCCGAGAGTGAACTTCTTTGTGATGTTGAAGCTCGGTTCGAGGGCGAAGAGCATCTGGTCGTCTGTGAAAATCTGCTCGCTAGCCGGGCCGTCATCCTTGTTGACGATGGCGTAGAAGTAGTTGAAGCCGAAGTTGAAGATGCCGTAGTTCATGCTCGGTTCGATGAGGAAGGAGTGGACTCCGTGGCCCTTGTACGGGTGCAGGCCATAGACGGCGTAGATGCTATAGTTGAGCACTTCGAGGCTCTTGGAGTAGTCGAGTTCCGCACCGAATGTGTAGCCGAAACCGCGACCGATTTCGGAACCGAAAGCCCAGTCCACACTCGGGGTGATGGTCAGGTGTTCGTCCGGGCGGTTCACGAGCTTGAGGCCGTAGCTAGCGAATGCTGCGATGGAGCTCTTGCTGTCGTCTGTGGCGCCGATGTAGAACTTGCCTTCGCCGAACTTGGTGTTGCCGACTTCGACACCGAAACCGCGGAGGGTCTCGTCGCGGGAGATGACTGCGTAACGTCCTGTATCGCGCCAGAAGTAGTAGTTGAACGCTCCTGCGCTGTAGGTCAAGTCACCGAAGACGAAACTGACGTCCTGGAAGGGCTTCCAGCGGAGTTCCACGCCGTCAAAGTTGAATGCCGTATAGCGCTTGTCGAGGTCGGTAATCGCGGTCGAACGGGCGAGACCGTGGCGGATTTCGGCGTCCCTGTCGGCATTCGTTGCGTAGCTTCTTGTGTTCGTATAGACCGTGACAGAAACGTTTTCGTCGAGGTTTGCCGTGACGGACAAGTCGATATCCTGGTTTGCGGCGTTGGTGGGGTCAAAATCCCTGTTGAAATAGCTGGCGAAGTCAAAATCGACGTTTCCGTTGATTTCGATGTCTGCGGCCATGGCAAAACCGGTAGCGGCAAGGGCAATCGGCAAAATAATTTTACGCATACAATCCTTCCAAAAAAGGTTTATTTGGTTTTTACGTGCAAAAGATAGAAATATCTTTGTTGCAAGACCAATGTTTTGTGCCTAGTACCGCAAAAATACGAATATACTATGTCTTGCCGGAATGAGTTTTGTAAATTTGAATAAGTCTTTTATAAAGGTGGATATGAAGTTTTCCTCCCGTATATTTCTTTTTTTGTCACTTGCGTTAGCGCAAGGTGTTTTTGCGTTGACTGCAGACCAGGTACTGGAAAAGTCCAAGGCGTGGTTCAAGTCGGGCAAGGCCTGGAGCCTTAGCTTCAAGGCTCAACTGTTCCAATCGGATTCCCCCGAGGTGAGGACCCAGTCCGGGAGTCTTGTTGTTACTGAAGGGGACAAGTTCAAGTTGGACATGTCGGGCATTAAATTCTACAGCGATGGCGAAAGTCTTTGGCAGTGGAATGTCGAGCAGAAACAGGTATTGATAAAAGCGGTCGAAGACTTGTCGAGCTCGTTGCATCCGTCGGAACTTTTGTTCAAATACCTGAACTGCAAGGCTCTTGAAATGGGCGAGGCGGAACTTTCGAAACAGAAGCTCTGGACGTTGAAACTGGACCCGGCGAAGTACGCGGGGCAGTTTACCAAGATGGAAGTGTGGCTTTCGAAGAAGGATTTTTCTCCGGTGCGTCTCTTTACGGAAGACCCGGCGGGGAACGCTTCGTGGTATAATATTATCGACATGAAAGTGGTCAAGGATGTTTCAAACGATGATTTCAAGTACAAGCCTGTTCCAGGTGTTGATGAAATCGATATGAGGTAATTTGTGAATTTCAGCATGATAAAAACGCCAGGGGTGTTCAAGTCGCTTGCTTTTTCGGCTAGTGTTCTTGCAGGAATGACGTTGTCTATAAACGCTTATGCTGGCGAGACTCTGTTCAGTAACTATGTGTTTGCTGTTGGCCCAGCGGGACAAAATGGGGCGCTGTGGGCATTTTCGCGTGATAATAGCTATAGCGGCGTGACGCTACTGAACTTTAGGGTTGCAGATAAAGGAAACGTGGTGACGGAAGCGACAAAGCAAGCTCAGGTTGCAACGGATACGTTGACTGCGGTCCAGGACGGAATTTTTGAAGACGACCTTGCCGAACGGAGAAGAATCCCGGCACTCTACGCTGGCTCGAAGTTCGGGCTAGTATTGCCGATGTTTGCAATGGACAAGGATGACCGTTATCGGTTGCCTGCTGGTTATTATACAATACGCGATTTAGGTAACGTTATTGAAAATCCGATTGAAGTCCCGTCGATTGTAGAAGACTTGGATACTTTGGATAAAAATCCAATGATGTATGCGATGAGCGGCTATGCCTATGATTCGACGGCAAAACGCTTGTGGATTGCCCGTGGCGCCTTGGGCGTGATGGTTCACGATGTTTCCGGAAAGAAAAGCACGGATACGACGTTTATTTTAGATGTGGACAAGAAGAAGTTGGAGGTCCTCAAGAATAATACAAAACTGGACTTGAAAAAGAATCCTGAAATTTTTGATGTGCGCTTGCATCCGGAAACGGGCGAACTTTGGTTTGCAACAGCGAAAGGCGTTTGGGTCCAGTCTTCTGGTGGGTTGAAAAATGTTTCGGATAAGTTAAAGGATTCCCGTGTGACGGGCCTTTGGATGGGTGGTGAACCGTTCCAAGTTATCGCCGAGACTGCAACCAAAAAGGGTGACGATGTCGTTGGCGGACTATGGCGCCGTTATGGTGATAAGGATTTTTCCAAGGTGAATTTCTTGGATACCGCAGGTAAGGTGCAAAAGAAGGATGTTTATGACGAAGCCGATTATACGGTGAGCGATGTCGCCTTTATCGGAAAGACGGCCTTTGTGCTGGTACGCGCTGTCGGCGGATTGATTAGTGGCTATCTCAAGCTGGATTCACTTGGCGTAAAGGCTTGGGAAAAAGACGAAGACGAAAAGCTCCAGTGGCTGTATGGTTACGAAACGGGTGCTACAGACCGCAAGGCGACTATTATGTCAATGTGTACGTTCCCGCTGGCCAAGAATCGTACGGGGCTTGCTATTGCAACGGACGGAAACGGAATCTCGGTGTCGGCGGATTCGGGTGCAACCTGGAACGTTGTGCTGAACCGTGCAAAACTCAGCAATAACCTGGGCTCGATTCGCATGGTACCTTCTGTGATTACACCGGGTAGCGAATCCCTTGTTTCGTATAAAGTAGGCAAAGAATCTAAAATTACGATTGAAGTGTTTAGCTACGATATGCGCAAGGTGCGTACGATTGTTAAAAATGCAGTTCGCAATGCGGACGCATCGCGAAGCTCTAACCCGAAAGAAGATTTTTGGGACGGGCGCGATGACCACGGCAAGGATTGTACGATGGGCGTTTATTATATCAGGGTGAAGGACAATCATGGTCATATTGGTTGGGGCAAGGCGATGACGCTTGGAGGTGACTTCAGATGATGAACTTGAAGAATCTTGTAGTTACTGCTTTGGCGATTTGTTCGTTGGCGAGTTCTGCCTTGGCTGGGCCTTTTACGAAAAAGTCTGAACTTGGCGGTTTTGACGGTTTTGTTGAACGTATGAGTGGCGGTGTCCGCGAACTGGGCCGTGGCAACACGGGTTCTGCGGATACGGCTTCGATGCCGGGCGCCTTTTGGAACCCTGCATTGCTGGGTTTCCGCGAAAATCTAGGGTTTACGTTGAACATCGAAAGGCGCGACTTGGACCGCTTGGGCGGAGCTTTCGGTGTTGAAGGCAAAGTCGGAAAACGCATGGGCGTAGGCTTTGCGATGCTCTATCGTGGTGATAGGGATTTCAGCGTGATTGACGATGATGACGAAACGGTTGGGACTGCAAAGCCGTTTTTCTCGATGTTCTATCTTGGCTTTGCCTATCGCGCTACTCGCCAGGATGCGTTTGGTCTCTCGTTTTCGATGAGCTACGATAATCTGGATATCGCCGAATATATGGATGACACTTATGGTATCGAAACGGAAGACGCGTTCCGCAGCCCGGTGACGATAAACTTGAGCTGGTTCCGTCAGTGGAATGCGAAGTGGTCTTCTTCTGTTGTCATTCGCAATTTGAGCTTCAGTAAGAATTTATCTGCAAAGTGGACGAAGAATCCGAGCAAGGATAACTCGCTTGCTTCGACGGAGGGTGTGCGCCCGAAGGTGTTGCAGATTGGCCTTGGCTATCGTTCCAAGATTATGGGCAAGCCAGTCTATGCCTGGATGGAAGCGCTAGATTATCAAGTGGCCGATACGCTTTTGGCGTTTGACCCCCAGCTTCATGTTTGGACGGGCCGCGTGGGCTTTGAATGCGAAATTGTTCCTGAAAAGGCAACGCTCCGCTTGGGTATGGATGACTTGAACTGGATGCTTGGCGCCGGTTACAAGTTTGAAATTCGCATAGGTCGAAAGAAATTCCCGTTGGAAGTAAACTACGCCTTCCTTTACGAGACGAGTGCTGGGCTCTGGTCTCCATTTACCCTTGGTTTGCGGGGATACATTCCTTGATTTCGAATGTGTTCATATCGAAGGTGCGTAGTCTCGAATCGATGGACTGCCGCTTCGATGCGGGCATAAACGTGATTTGCGGCCCGAATGGTTGCGGAAAGACGACCATTTTGGAAGCGATTCATTTGCTTGCGCAGGGGTTCTCGTTCCGGTCGCGTGACTTGCGGGAGTTGATTACCTGGAAAAATGACGAGCTGATTTTGCGTGGGGAGTTTTGCGACGATGGTCGTTCGCGGATGCGTGCTTTGCGCGTTTATTCTCGCGGGAGCGAAGTTCGCGAAAATGGGGAACCGTTAAAATCCCCGGCCTTGTTTTTCGGGGCGTGCCCGGCGGTGATTATGCAGCCTTCGGATATCGAACTTTTGCGGGGTGGGCCCGAGGTTCGCAGGCATTGGCTCGATGAAATTCTATGTTACCGTTCTCAGGCGAATGCGCAAGTGTTGCGCCGCTACAAACGCGTATTGCAACAACGTAACAAATGGCTCAAGGAATTTAAACAGAACGGTTCGGCTGTCGGCGGGGAAGACTTGTTCCGTGTGCTGACGCAACAACTGATAGAGCTGGGCGCTAAGCTGTGGGCGGCCCGCATAGCTCTCTCGAAAGAAGTTTCCGAAATTATCACTCGGTATTACCGCAAACTTTCGGGCGGTGTCGATGAAATCACTTGTGCGTACAAGAGCTCGATTCTCAAGTCGCTGGATGCGCTTGATGTTGCGGAGCCGATGTCGGATGAAATGATGGATGAAATTCCGTCGGATGTGGCGAGAGTTGCTGCGGAGAGTTCCGCGGGGGCGGCTTATGTCGCCACGGGAAGTGTCGGTGAAAATGTTGGTTGTGCCTCTGGTGTTGAAGGTTCTGCGACTGCCGCGGATGTTGAGGAATCTGGAACCACTGCGGACGTGCCGAGCGAAGAGATGTTGCGGAATGCGTTCTCGCGGAAGCTTGCGGACTTGGAGTTCGTGGAACGCCTGCAAGGGATGACGATGGCTGGACCGCACCGCGATGACTTGGCGCTTTGTGCGTCTGGCTATGAAATGCGTTCTGTCGGTTCGCAGGGGCAGTGCCGTTCGGCGGCGGTCGCTATGCGCTTTGCCGCAGTGGATGTGGCGTCGCGCTATTTGACAAAACCGATTTTGCTATTGGATGATATTTTTGCGGAACTAGACGTGAACCGCCGTGATGCGGTGGTGTCGCTCATTCGCGAAAAGGAATGCCAGGTCGTGATTGCGACTCCGCAGGCGGAGGACTTGCCGTTTAAAGCGGATGTCGAGATTAAGTTAGAAGTAGGAAGAAAGTAGAAAGGTCATTTTTTTTCAAGAAACCGACCCCGGCACAGTGGCCGGTGTGACAGAGTGAAGAAGCCGGCCCCGGCACAGAGGCCGGGGTGACAGAGTGGAGAAGCCGGCCCCGGCACAGCGGCCGGGGTGACAAAAAAAACGCGCAATTGGATTGCGCGTTTTTTAGCATCGGGGGCGTTGCGGGGTGCCCCCGCTAGAGAGGGTGGTGAGCTACGCAGTGCGAGCCAGGGGGAGGCTTCCCCCTCAGTAAACAAAAAATTTTACTATTGCTTTTCTGTTTACTGCCTACTTCCTACTTACTTGTTCTTCAGCAAGTCGCGGATTTCGGTGAGAAGCTTTTCTTGGGCGGTCGGCTCAGGAGGAGCGGCCGGAGCTGCAGCGGCTTCTTCTTCTTTTTTCTTACGCATATTCTGCATGAATCCGAGGAATTTCTTCATCAAGAGGAACACGGCGAAAGCGACGATCAAGAAGTTCAACACTTCGCCAATGAAGGTGCCATAAGGAATGGCAATGCCTTCGGAGGTCGTATAGACGAGAGTCTTGACGCCTTCGCCTGCATCCTGGCCACCGCACTTGGCGATGAGGGCCGTGACGAGCGGCATCACGATGTCGTTTACGAACGAATTGACGATTTTACCAAAGGCGGCACCAATGATGATACCGATGGCCATATCGACGATGTTGCCTTTGAATGCAAAGGCCTTGAATTCTTCAATGAGTGAAGTTGCTTTTCCTTTAAGACCCATATTGTATCTCCTTGTTGGGTTGTTTTATGTTTAAATAATTAGAAAAACCTTTAAAATTTGGCATGCATTTTTTAAATTTGGCGCGCTATGTCATGGTTATTTTTGGCTTTTGCCTCGGCAGTCTTTTTGGGCTTTTATGATTTGGCCAAAAAGAAATCGGTTCAGGATAACGCTGTTCGACCTGTACTGTTACTTTGCAGTGTATTTTACGCTATTTTGATGTTGCCGGTGCTGTTGACGGGGCATTGCGAACCGCTGACTTTGCACGATCACTTTTTTTTGATGGGAAAGGCTGTCATTGTTGGACTGAGCTGGCTTTTTACGTATAGCGCCATTGCGCACATGCCTTTAAGCATTTCTACCACAATTCGTGCGCTTGCTCCTTTGTTTACAATCATGATTGCGGTGGGGTTCTTGGGCGAACGCCCACAGGCGATGCAATGGGCTGGGATTGCGGTTTGCGTTTGTTCGTATATCGGACTGAGCATGGCGGGTCGCAAGGAAATGGGCCACTTCTTTAGTAACGGTTGGGTTGTGGCGATGCTTGCTGGAACGGTGCTTGCGGCATGCAGCGGAATTTATGACAAACTTATTTTGCAGCGGATGAACTTCGAGCCTTTGACGGTGCAGGTCTGGTTCAGCATTTACATGTGCGTGGTACAGTTCTTGACAACGATGATGACGTGGTACCCGACGCGAAAGAAAACGACGCCGTTTCAGTTCCGTTGGTCGTTCTTGGCGGTGGCCGCCCTTTTGATTATTGCGGATCGTTGCTATTTTTTGGCTGTGAGCGATTCGGAAGCCTTGATTTCTATAATCACGGTCTTGCGTCGTTCCAGTGTGTTCATTAGCTTTATAGCGGGAATTCTCGTTTTCAAGGAACGCAAAAGCAAGATGAAGTTTGTAGCGATGCTGGGCGTGGTCATTGGGTTATGCCTGATTTCGCTGGGCCGTTAACTTTGAGGCGTTATGGTCAAGATTGGCATTACGGGTTCGATAGGCTCGGGCAAGTCCTTTGTGGGGGAGTTGCTGCGTGAGCGCGGTTTTCGGGTGCTGGACGCCGACCGTCAGGTTCACGAACTTTACCGTGATTCTAAGGAACTTCGAGCGAAACTTGCCGAATTTTTCGGTGAGGCGTGCCTGACGCCGACGGGCGTGAACAGTGCGTTAATTGCCGACCGCGTTTTTGCAGATGATAAGGCTCGTGAAAAATTAGAACAGATAGTTTATCCGTACTTGACCGCTGCGGTAAAAAAGTTTTTTGAAGCGGATTCGGAAATGTCGAAGGATTCGGCTGAAGTCACGGACGCTGCAAAAAATTGCCGGTTTGTGGAAGCGGCTCTTTTTTCGCGGGCTCCGCAGCTTGTCGAAATGCTGGATGAACTTTGGATTGTAGAAGCTTCTGAAAACGTTCGTTTGCATCGATTGGTGGCTCGCGGATTAAGCGAACGCGATGCGTCGAGACGTATTGAAAATCAGCGTGGTGCTTGTGCTCCAGAGCTTTTCCCGGGGAAGAGAATTCGATTGCTGACTAATGATGGGGACCGCTCTTGTGTAGAATCGCAATTGGAAGAAATGCTAAGGTGACGGAAGGGAGATTCCCGATCAAGTCGGGAATGACAAAGTAAAGTCGAGAATGACGAAGTAAAGTTGGGAATGGCATAACCAAGTTAGGAATGAGAACAAGAGAAGGAATAAGTTTTATATGCAACCATACGTTCATCAATTTGCGAATTTCTTGAGAGCACATCTGAACTCGATTTCGGTGGGGCTGATTGCAACGTTATTGATGCTATATGGCGCCAGCATCAACAATTATTTTAAACGGATTACAAGAAGCATCCCGTTTTGGGGACGCTTTGCGTTGTTTGTTGTGCTGTGCAGCGTGGGGTATGCGTTTGCAAGTTCGCAATTAGTTCGCTTGCTGAAAATGGCGTTGTGCCAGTTGTCTGACCTGCCGCTGATTGGCGTTATCGTGGGTTGCTTTTTGTTGCTCGCATTCCTTGCAAAAAGCGGCAAGGATATTTGATGATTGGTCAATGGTCAATAGTTGGTCGATAGTCGATGGTCATTGGTCATTAGCGACAAGGAATAGGCTGTAACTACTAGAATTCACTGGATCCTTCCCCTTACAAGGTCAAGATGACGTTTCTTCTTCCTACTGCCTACTTCCTACTGCCTACTTAATTAAAATTATCCCGGTTGACTCCGTATAAAATAACGTCGTCAATCCACATTTCGCTGTCATCGACAATCCAGATGGAGAATGTCGTGACGCGGGCCTTCACGAAGTCCCAGCCCATGTTCCCGAATTCGCCGTCACCGGGGACGAAATCATCTGGCGTAAAGCTGAAGCGTTTCCAATTGGAGCCCAGGTAATCGACGTACTTCGTTTTGCCGGTCGGCTCGTTTAAAACTTCAATGGCAAAGCCGAGTTCTCCGGAACCCTTGGCAAAGAAAACGATGGAATCAATCCCTTCGAGACTTGATGGGTTTCTGTTGATGCGGGAGCCGATCATCGACCATTTCCCTTTTTTCTTGGAAGTGCTCTTCCAGTGGAAAACGTAGCTTTGGCGTTCGTCGTTGAACTCGAATGCGTCCTGGACGTTGTCGCGAGAAGGCGTCGTCGTTACGTTGGAATCCTGCGGGTTGAAATACCAATCCCGTGTGCCGTCGCCGTAGTCGAATGCAGTTTCGAGTTTTTGACTGTCGAAGTCGATGATCTTGATGGAATGGATGGCGGTTACGAGCGAGTCGGGGAGATCTTTCCAGATGTCATTGCTGCTTGCATCCAATGCGGCGGTCTTGCCCCAATACATGACGAGTTCTTCGATGCTTGAGGTCCCGTTGATGCGGATTTGCAGTTCGGCTTGTTTCAGAGAATCGCTCCAGTACGCTTTCTTGAAGGCTAGGCGATTACCGTCTTGGTCGGTAAAGCGGATGTCGTTGCCGTTCTTCATGGCTTCGCCAAAGTCGAAGTTCACGGAATCAAGACGGACGAAGACGACAGTCGTGTCGGCGATAGGACGCATCCAGTCCGAAATTGTAGAATCTATCGGAATGACTCGCAAATGCGCCCATTGCTCCAGTTGTTCGTTTGCAGGGTCCGGCTTGGCGAGAGTCTTGATGTTGTTCTTTTCGCCTGCGGATACCTTGACAGATGCTTCACCGATAGCGGCTTCATCTTCGGATATGACGGCGCGGATGACGTAACGAGCCGGCGGAAGTGAATCTACCGTGAATTCGCCTTCCTTGTTGGTTTTTATGAGTTTGTCTGTGCCGTAAACTTGAATCCAGGCGTAATCAGTTTCTTCGGGAATATCGGCTTTGCCGCTGACGGAACCGAGAGCTTCTAGCTGCATTGTTGTTAATTTGTTCTTCTTCAGTTCGCTGGCATCTATTTCCATGAATGCGCCGCTGTTCCCGTCGATGATTTCGAGATAGCCCTTGTCGAAATCGACAGAGTCCATGACGATGTTTCCGAGAGAATCGGCGGTAACTTCCAAAGCCTCGATTTGCGCGGCGGAGTCAAATCCGTGTACATGCCATAGCGGACGAATTTTTGCAACAGCGTAGGCTGCGGGCTTGGAATCTGCGCCAACAACGTTAATGATACAGGCGTTTTCGGTTTCGACTGTACTTGCGCCTGCGAGGTCTCTCTCGGAAGAGCAGGCAAATAGCAAAATGCAAGATAGCAACACTAATAGGTTTTTCATGCTATCCTCGCATTTTCTCTAGAAGGTTTCTTCTCTGAAATGTCGGCGACGGGGTACAGCGAAAAGATGAATTGAATGACTTTCTCTGGTTTAGGTACGTCGGCGACGCGTTTTTGAACTTGTCTGCGGAATTCGCGTGTCATTTCGACCAGGTCTTCCAGGCATTCGTCATCGACACAGGCTAGGACAGATGATATATTGCGTTCGCTAGGAGGAATGTTGACGAGGGCGTTTTGGGCAAGTGTCAACAACTGGTTTTGATAACTGCGGATGGCCGTAATCTTTGACGCTCCCGCCGATGTGAAGTTGACCGTTGTGACGGCGAAGCGTTCGGAGGCGAGAGGCGTAATCATCTTGAGTTCTTTCAGGACGCGTATGGCCTCCTTGACCTGATCTTCGGAAATGGCTGGTGTAATCTGCTTGACGAGCGTATGTACATCGGCCTTGCCACCGTTGATTTCGATAATCGCGCGCACGACGGGAATCCACCAACGGCTGAGAAACAGTATTTCGTTGGAGTTCAGCTTGCGGAGACTGACATCTTGCAATGCAAGAGCCATTTTGTATAGTTTGTCTTTTTTCGTCTTCGATTTCGTTCTGGATGCAGCTACAAGAATTTCGAAAAGTTCCCCGTCTCGACCTTTGAGTCCAAGTAATTTTTTGGACAAGGGGATGTTTTGTGCAGGGAGGTGCGATTCCTTGTTGAGAATGCGGAAAACCTGGCTTGTTTCGAGCCCAAGTTTTTGTCCCATCATCTTATAGGAGAATAGCGGAAATTCCAATTTTTTCTGAACGAAAAAATTTTTTAGCAAATCTCTGTAATCGCCAATTTCGTCAATGTTTAACATAGAAGCATCCTCTATAATGAAATAGATTTTTTACATGCGCAGCGGTAATGGCTTTTTTAAGTTTTATTGACGAAATGACAATGTGATATTAATCACTTTTGACGAAAATCACTATAAAACTGGGTCAAAATGTTGTTTTTCTTACATCCCTTGTTATTTAAAGCCCCAAATTCTACCTTATGAAGAGGAAACAAAAAGGTGGCTAATTATGCAAAAGGAAGATTTCTCTATTCTTAAACAAGTGGTACTTTTTGCGCTACTTGCCATTGTTCTTGGTTTTGCTTATGGTTAGCCCTTAAGTTTGTTTTGGTGTATATGTAGAAAGTCGGTGCAGTTTAGGCTGCACCGATTTTTTTTGTTCTTAAAAGAATTATATTATTGCTTGCCTGAAAAAGATTAAGGAAGGATTATTTAAAATGCCTGCTGAAATAAAGATTATTGAACGAGCTGAAATGTACCTGCGTAAGCTTTCTTGTGGTGTAAATCCTCTGACTGAGGAATCTTTACCGGAAACTGATGTGTGCCGACAGGAACGAATTAGCAAATGTCTTGTTTATGTAGCTGATTACTTAAAGCAAAAAGTAATGCCGGGTATGGAACATCAGGAAAAAGCGGCTGCGCCTAAGCCGCAGAAAGTCCTTAAACCTCGTGTCGTTCGTGAAGCGGCTACGAAGGAACTCGTCCTTTCTTCTGAAATGTTGTCCAAGTTCGAGGTTTCGGAAGAACCGGTGTCCGTTTCGGGTTTTGTTCGTCGTTTGAATTCTCTTATTCCGCAGGATAGCGGCATGATGCCGCTTGTTTACGCTGATGTTGCCGAAGTTCTTTCGAAGGAAGGTGTTCTTTTGAAAGAGGAAGGTGAAAAAGGCAAGGACTTGAATTTGCCGACTCCGCATGGCGAGGAACTGGGCTTTACTCGTGTTGAGGCGGATATTCGCGGGCACCATTCGATTTATACAAAATGCTCCGCAGCTGCGCAAAAGTTTATTCTCGATAATATTGACAAGTGTGTTGCTCAGGCAAACGAGCGTTTGGCAAGGCGCAAGGTTCGTGCGGAATCTGGCGAAATGGGACGTTCCGGGAAGGAAAAGTTCCATGTGACCGAAGAACAAATTAAGAATTACCCGACGGATGAAGCTCCGGTGCCGGTGAGCGAAATTGCAAGACGCCTGAACGATTTGCTTCCGCAGGATTCCAACGTCGAAAAGATTTACTTCAAAACGATTCGCGATTGGTTTGTGTCGCAGAATTACCTTGAAGAAAAGAAGAATGCGCTTGGAAAGATTTTCTTTGTGCCGACGGAAACGGGTTCGCAGAACGGCATTGTGACGGAATCACGCGTGGGCAAGAACGGCGAAAACTATGACGCGGTCTTGTACAATGGCGTGGCGCAAAAGCTTGTGCTCGACCACGTAAACGAACTCGCTTAATGATGTGTCATTCCCGCGAAGGCGGGAATCCCCGTTAAGTAAAAAAGCCGACCCCGGAACAAGTCCGGGGTGACAGTGTTTTGCGTAAGGACTGCGTTTTATTTCGTAAGAACGGCTTTTTTGTCATGCCCGACACCGATCGGGCATCTCCATACACGGTTATATTAGCAGATACTATCTTAGCCTTCTCAGACCCTTCGGCATCGGGACTTCCTTGCCGTCTTCGCCGAGCAGGTAGATGTTGTCGAGGCTGATGTAGCCTTTACCGCTGTGACGGGCGCGGAACGCGAAGTTCTTGATTTTGGTCGGGTCAAGCTGCGGAATCGTTTTGCCCCAGCCTTCTTGCTTCATGTTTTCCCAGATAAGCGTGTCGCGGACCCAGTTGCCGCGCGTGTTCTTGAGGCGGACCATGAATTCATCGTAATCTTCGACCTGGCTCGACATAATTTGCAGTTCGATGTAGCCTTGCGGATTGTTGTGCGTTGTGGCGTAATCGAAAACGATGCCGACGGATTTCTTGACTTCTTCGGGAACGTTGTAGTAAGCGCCGGAGTAGTTCGGCCAGCCGAGATTAGGCGGTTGTTCGACGATGAAGTCGTGGCGGATGTAGCCACCGAGGGGCGGGTTGCCGTTATAGACTTTGGCATCCATCGAGGTCGCATTGTCGCCGTTCACGACCGGGAACCACGATACGTTGTCTAAACCGTTGTCGAAATTCTCCATCACGCTTGTGGTGCGGTAAGCGCCACGGACGCGGAACGGAATGTTGAGCGTGTCTGGGACGCCGAACTTAAACCCGTTCGAGACGCTGAGCTTGATTTCTTTATTCCCGATTTTGACTTTATTTGTAACAGGAACTTGAATGTGGAAACTTTCGATGGAAGAATTCCATTTGCCGTCATCAGGTGTAGCACGGACGGTGAGCGTCCCTTTATTGTCCCACTTCTTGATTTGGATGTTGGCTCCGACGAGCGGTATTGAAGATATTTCTGTGGCGGTCACAAAGAGGTCGAGCGTGTCGCCAACGGTCATTACTTTCTTTTCGAGTGCTGCGGCGATAATCGTTGGGTGCCTAGGTTTCATGTGGTTGAAAGCATTCATGCGGACGACTACAGTTCCGAATGGAGGAATTTCGATATCGCGGTTCTTGCCTTCGAGCAAACGACCGCTTGGTCCCATTTTCGGGTACGGGTAAGCGTCTTTTTGGTCGCCAATCCACTTGAACTGTTCTGCTCCGAATACGTCAACTTCGGTGCGATAGTTGCCCGGCTTCTTTTTTTCGCTCTTGCGGTCAACCTGCACAATTTGTTTGGTGTCTGAGAGGTTTATTAGCAAAACATGACAGCGATCTTTATCTTCGTCGTGGTAGCAAACGGCGTATGGCACGACGGATTCGGTCGTACTCTTGACGGGAACGACTGCATAACCTAATCCCGGATCGAGGAAACGCATGTACGCCATATAGACTCCGTAATATTCGGCGGTAGGTTCAAGGCTTCCCCAGAGGTTCCAGGAACCTTCCTTGACGAGAGCGGTCATGCTGATAGTTCCCCACGTGTGGTCCGGACCTTCAAAGACGTTGCCGAATGCATCCCACGGGAGAGCCTGGAATCGGTCGCCAAAGCGGACGAGGTATTGTGCGAAAATGTTTGCGATGCCGGCGGCTTGTGGGTAGTCCATCCAGATTTGGCTCCCTTGTACAGACGTGCTGAATTCCGAGAGAAACACGCCACGCTTGCCTTCGAGATACTTGTTCATCCAGGCGTTCAGCGTATCGGCGTTGTGGCCGACATCCATCGTCGCCTTGAGCATGTCTTTGGCGTTCAGGTTGTTCGGTGCCCAGTACGGGTAAGTGTGCAAGTCAACGACATCGAGATAGCGTTTGCCGTCAGCCTTTTCGGCTTCACCGACGATGCGCAAAAATTCGGCCATCCAGTATTTCCCATCGTTGAGGCCTGCACCCTTCTGTTGCATTTTGTGCGTGCTGAAGAGCGGACCGTGCAAAATGATGCTCGGGTCAACCGCTTTCATTGCGCGGGCGTATTCGATAAAGCGTGCGGCATATTGCCTTGCCGAAAGCGGACCGGATTCCTCCCATTCACCGTCAAGTTCGTTGCCGATTTGCCATTGTTTGATGTTGTATTTTTTGACTTTATTGGCATAGTGGACCCAAGCGGCGGCTTCCTTGGCCGTGCCTGTACCTGCGTTGACGCAGATAACGGCGTTCTGTCCCTTTTCCGAGAACTTTTTGATGTAGGTCATGAACTCTTCGAAATGCCACTTGATGTTGGTCCAGTCGGTGCGTGGCTTGTCGCCATTGCGGGTGGACATCGCGAAGAACTTGTAATCGTTCCCGGCGAGTAAATCGTCTGAACCGCTATAGAGTTTCATTTCTCGGATTTGTACGCCCTTAGACGGCAAGTCGGTCGTTTTGAAGCGGACTGCCACATAGCGTGCACGAGTCGTTGCGAACTTGTACTTAGTCTGGTTGCTCGTGACCCTGACGGTGCCCCATCTTTTTAACTTGTTTTCAAGATTCTGGTGAACACCCGGATATTCGGCGTAGTCTTCGGTCCAGTACGAAAGTTCAAACGACTTCGGACGGAGATTGCCCCAGTCTATGATAATGGAGTCGAGGTCTTTCTTTTCAGGGAACTCGATGACGACCCAAGGCGGATCCTTCGGGTCGAGAATTTCTCCCCACCACATCGTGTTCATGTCGCCATCGGCAAGGTGGCTGCGACGGATGAAACCGTAGTTGTCTTTTGTGGTGCCTCGGTAAATCGTTTCGCCGAGGAATCCCGGAGCCCAGCTTGTGTCGCTTGGAATCCAAA
Organism: Fibrobacter sp.; assembly: GCA_017965445.1. GTDB lineage: Bacteria > Fibrobacterota > Fibrobacteria > Fibrobacterales > Fibrobacteraceae > Fibrobacter. The sequence goes on from JAGCPZ010000027.1 coordinate 128,456, forward strand.
GCCCGGTGCTATCGTATTTGCCGGCTCCGTTCCAGTGGTAGTCATTGCTCAAGCTCCCGTTTGGGAAACGGAAAATCGAGTAATCGCTTGTGACGAGAGCTTTCGTCATGTCGTAATAGCGGGAGGGCGGATTCCAGATGGCGAGATCGGCTCCTAGCATGTGGTGTTCGTTGCCTTGCGAATCGTAACCGTTGGCTATTTTAACGCCTAGTTGCGTGTCGTCAACCTCGATGACGTTCTGTGCTGCAAAAACAGGCGTTGCAGAAAGAGCAAACGCTGTCCCGCACAAAAAATTCTTGATATCAAATTTCATAAAAGCTCCTCAAGAATGGGGTAGGGCTTGTTTTTTAAATTTAATGAATTTCGAGTTTGCTGAAAGTTTCGTAATGATTGGATGTATAATAAATAATGCAATCGCTTTGATAAACGAGACGCTCGGTGCCACGATTATTTGCGGGGTAATCAACATCGGCTTCATGATAGGAACCTTGGGGTAACATGGATTTGTCGTTGCTGAACTTGTCGCCGCCAATCATCACACCGATTGTTGTCCACGGGTTGAAATTCCACTTTTCGAAGGTCTTGCCGGTCTTGGATTCGTAAAGCTTTTGGCCTTCGGCTTTACTGACGTAATTAGAGGGCAATTTGTCGAACTTGCACAAGTATGCGGCCACGGAATCTTTAGTGGTGTATTTGCCGGATTCTTGGATTGCTTCGTAGATGCTTGCGTAATAGATGCTGTCTTGAACGCGGAAAATGCTATCTTCGACATCTTGTGGAGCGCATGTTGGGTTGCCGCATTCATCATTGGGACCGTATGCATAGCACATAATGGAAATGCGGTAATCAGGGCATTTATCGCTTTCGCTTGGCGGTGGAACTGAGCATGATGCGGCAAATGCAGAAACAATTGCAGCTAGGGAAAAATAAAAAAATTTCTTTAAAATCATACTTTTAAATGTAATAAAAAGCTAAGGCCTAATCCTAATGTTCGTTCTTCTTGTCAGAATTTTTCTGTTTATGAAATATAAGACGTATGCAGCCAAAAATGAAATTAGCATAGTAAGAATGTTCGACGAATCTTTATCCAGAAAGTCTATAAATTCAAAGAATAACTTGTATATAAAAATGTGGCACAAATATAATTCTAAAGACATAAGTCCTATAACGGTAAATATTTTATCAACTGTTTTATATTTTTCAAAAAATTTTGCAAGGAGTATGCACAGCACTGGAGTTATGACGATGTAGGGAAGATATGCTAGTGAACATGTTTGTAATTTGCTGTGAAAAAAATTCATAAAGAAAATTAAAATGATGAAAGCAATAATTGCGGAACTCAATCCTGTCTTTTTTAATTTGTTTGTTAGTTCGATATTGCACCCGTCTTTTGCCCAATGGCCAAATATTGCGCCAATAAAAAATATCGGAATCCTTGCGTATGTTAGTATAATAAACCCGCCAAAGTTTTTATTGTTGTAACAAAGAATGCAAGTTAATGCATAAATAAACATTAAGGATAATCCTGCTCCGATGAAAAAGAAGGATGTTTTCATTCCGTTTTTTTTGAATAGCCTAAAATAAATAGGGTAAATTGCATACAAAAAAACTATGCAAGAAATAAACCACGATTCGTCACGGTAGCCAATCCAATAGCCCAAAGTCGTAGCTCTGCATATCAAAGAAAAAAAACTTCTGAGGCTAAAGTCCATTTGTGCCAAGAATACAACGCTTAGCACGACCCAGAATTCAGGGAGAATACGGAAAAATCGGCTTTTATAATATTTCTTTATATCAAAATTTTTTCTTGATAGGGAATAATAAAGCCCAAAACCAGAGAGAAATAAAAAAATATCGACGCCGCCGTAACCGATAGACCTAAAAAAGTCAATTGCGGCTAGATCCGTTGGAACTCGCAAATGAAACAACATGACCCACAATATGGCAAAGCCCATTATGGCACTTCTGTGCTTCGATACTAATTGAAGTACATCGTTCATTTGTGTCCGGTTCCTATGCTGTTACAAATAAATCTAATAGCAAAAAAGGAGAATGTTACGATAATTGAGTGTAAAAAAGTTCTACATTGAAGCCTAAAAGGATCATCAAGCAGGTAATTTCATGGAAGAAACGTTCAAGACTAGGGGCACTTGTGCCACTACAATCCAGTTCACCCGTGACGGAGACAAAATCCGCAACATCCGCTTTACCGGTGGTTGCAACGGGAACCTCAAGGCCGTAGCCAAACTTTGTGAGGGGATGACTGCCGAAGATATTGCAGCAAAGCTGTTGGGCAACACCTGTGGTGGCAAGCCGACTTCGTGTGCGGACCAGCTGGCAAGAGCTGTTCTTGGTCGCGAGCCATAGCCGCGAACTGAAAAACCGATTCCGTCACGAGGCCGTATTGAAACGCCGTCACAAAAAGCGCACGCCCATGAACCGCTCGCAGATGATGCAGGCGGTTCGTTCCGAAGATACAAAACCGGAATTGTTGGTGCGCCGCTCGCTTTTCAAAGCGGGATTTCGTTATCGATTGCATCGCCATGACTTGCCGGGTTCGCCAGATTTATTCGTTCTTAAATATGGTGTAGTCGTTTTTGTCAACGGGTGTTTTTGGCACCAGCATGGTTGCAAATTTACGAGCCGTCCCAAGAGTAATTCTGAATTTTGGGATAATAAGTTTACGAATAATGTTGTTCGTGATGTCAAGACGAATTGGGAGTTGTCGTTGCTGGGTTATCGCGTTGCGACCATTTGGGAATGTTCTGTTAAATACGATTTTGATCGGTCTATGGAACGGCTTAAGGCTTTTATTGTAAGCGATGAAGAAACTATTGAAATTTGAACTGTGAACTAAAAATGTCTATTTTTTTGTTGATTTAAGAAGGTTTTATTATGCGCATTCTCGAAAAAATCAGTGAATTTGTCGGCAAGTGGATGGCGGTCGTGGTTTTGATCATCGCGGCGCTCTCTCTGTTTATTCCGAAATCAACACTCTGGATTGAACTCTCGTGGGTGAATTACTTACTGATGGTCGCAATGTTCGGTATGGGACTTACGCTCAAGCTGAGCGACTTTGCACTTGTATTTGCGCGGCCTAAGGAAATCTCCATCGGGTGTGCCTCGCAGTTTATTGTGATGCCCGCACTTGCGTTTTTGCTTTCCAAAGCGTTTGGCCTTGATGCCGCGCTGATGGCGGGTGTAGTTCTCGTGGGCACGTGCCCAGGTGGAACCTCCAGTAACGTCATTACGTATCTCTCGAAAGGTGACGTGGCGCTCTCTGTCGGCATGACGAGCGTGAATACGCTGCTTGCGCCAGTGTTGACTCCTGCGATTACTTACTTGCTTTTGCGTACAACTGTGAATGTCGATGTGATGGCAATGTTCCTTTCCATCGTGAAGGTCGTGATTGTGCCGATTGCGTTAGGATTTGTCATCAACAAGTTTTTTGGCAAATGGACGGCGCGGGCAGTCAAGGTCTTGCCGCTCGTTTCCGTGATTGCCATCGCGATGATTGTGGCTGCTGTCGTTTCGCATAACGCCACGAAGATTCTTTCAACCGGTTTTATCGTGTTCGCGGTGGTGATTTTGCACAACCTGCTCGGTTATGGCTGCGGTTTCGGCCTCGGCAAACTGCTGAAATTTTCTACGCCCAAAACTAAAGCGCTCTCCATCGAAATCGGCATGCAGAATTCAGGGCTTGCTACAAGCCTTGCGGCGTCCGCGTTCTCGGGCCTTGCCATGGCGACCGTCCCCGGCGCCATATTCTCCGTGTGGCACAATATTTCGGGTGCGATACTTGCGAACGTTTATCGTAGAAAAGAATAAAAACTCGGTAGAGTTAAACGTTACGTCCCTCTGTCATGCCCGCCTTGAGCGGGCATCTCCCTTTTATGACTAAAAGTTAAAAAGTTTAAAATTACTTCTTCTTTGCAGATAACTTCTTGAATTCAGCGCGAGCCTTTTTCATGTCGGCGAGGAATGTTTCGTCATTATGCAGACTAGCAAAAGCTCCCGACACAAGAACCTTCGAGGCGTCAACATCGCTTTGCCAGTGGAACCCGGCAATCACGCGGCTTTGCCCCCATTCATAAGCGTACTTCAACAACGCGTCTTGTGCAGCCGGGTTTATTTCCACAAGCAACATTGCCATGGACCACGCGAGAATCGTATGCCCCGACGGGTAAGAGCCATTCTTTCTCAATGATTCTTCGTCCTTAGGGACGAGTGTCGGTTCGTTGAAGCGGTCAAACGGGCGACGTCTCATGTAGTGCTTCTTCGGGACTCTGCCTACTTGGCGGAGCGTTGCAATCCCGCGTTCGATGGCGTTCATGATGGCGGGAGTCTTTTTTGCAGAAATCTCCATGCCGAAGGGCCCGCTGAACATTCGGACCATTGAGTCCAAGTTTGTTTCCGCTTGTGCAATCGCAAGAGCGGCACGGGCAGAATCGGCTCGCATGGCCTTGCCCCACATGTACTGCGAAATATCGTACATGAACTGCACCGAAGTGGTTTCCGGCGGCGCAGGGTAGAAGTTGAGCGCATTCGGGAGTGCATCCGCGTTCATGTAAGGTTTGGCATTTGCAGCGAAACTGCAGAGAGTCGCTCCGCAAATGGCAAGAGCGAAGATGGATTTTTGGAGAATTCTAATCATGTTTTAAAGATATATTTTAAAAACACGCGTGAACGTTTGTTGCTGCAATGAAATGCGCGCTAATCGCGTCCGTAGAAAGTTTTCGTGTTGTAGTACCAGGCCACCTTGCGATAAACTGGCTCCAACAGCGAATCGTTTTCGTTCAAAAAGAACGTGTGCTTTTTCGTGCACATAGACACCAATTGCACGCAATAACGTGCCGTCGCTTCTGTGTGGTGCTTTCTGTGGAAGCACGAAAGCATCAGCAAGTGGTCGTTTTCCATAGCTTTTTCAACAGCGCCACGGTAAATGTGGGGGAGGTCGCAACCGCGAATCCAGACCGCAAACGCACCATTCGCAAGCGCAATGTCTAAAATACGACGCTCCGCATCGGAATGGAACGTGCCTACAAGGCATTGGTGATATCGTCCCATTTCTGTGGCCCATTGTTCCAAGCGGTAGTCGTTCGCATCGAAATCTCTCGATGCGAAAACACCGATTTTCGTTTCTGGCCCATACCACAAGCGCATGGCTCCCTCTGTTTTGATTCCGATAAGTTTGATTTTGTTCATATTTTTGCTCCCTTAAAAAATAAAGACCGCCCCGCTTGCGCGGACTGCGATCTAATAACATCACCCTTTCTGGTGCTGAAGGTAATATACAAAATGTAGTGGAGAAAAACAAGTGCCGCAAATTTTGGGTAAAACGGCGAGCGTATTTGCGAAGCCTCTTGCTATAGCCTTGTAACTTTTATATGTTATGCAATATGAAGTTTAAGCTCGTTTTGAAAATTGCTATACCTATTTTGCTTATTTTGATTGCAGGAACACTTTTCTTTCTGTACTATAACAATCGTATTCCTGAAAATGCCTTGGTGTATTATCGCATTAAAGATCACAAAGGCGAAATTTCTGTATGGCGGGCTTCTAACTGCGAGATAAAAGGGGATGAATTTCAGTGCCATGCAGAACTGTGTCCCGATGATAAATTTAAAGGTTATCCACTTTCGCGGAAATATAAACCGGACACAAATACGTATCAAGATACGGCCTACATAAATTTAAATTTTGGTCTGTTTAAGAAAACGAGTTATATCCCTCGTCCTGTATATGCAACGTTTGACACCGCTTATTTTAAAAAACAATTTGCTTCAGTAAAGAAAACTTTCCCTTGTTCTCATTCAAAAAGGTTCTCGTCTTCGTATGAGTTGACTGCCATTGATTTGCCTAGTGGCGTGACTTTCTATGAAACAGGAAAGAAAAAAGACTCCAAAAAATCTGCAAAGTCAAAAGAAAAAAATGAACGCAAAGATTCTTTAAGCTCGAATCTCAAAACGGCGCCGACAATACATTCTGTTTCTATTTCTTGTCCTGAGATGCATTCGTTTCCGCACTATACGTGTTATTGCGGCAATTATCCAACTTATTGCGGAAATCCTAAATACACGAATATGCCAGCACCTCCAGAATCTCATTTTTATGCGATGGACGTATTGTCTTTGAAGGATGGCTCTTTCACTTGGAAATTGATATACAAGACTCCTTATAGCGAAACTGATACGCTGGAAGTTACAACGACAGTCAAAAGAGAGTAATATAAAGTGTTAAATTGTATGAAATATTTTGTTTTTGCTTGTCTATTTATTTTGCTTTTGCCGTTCTATGCGGTTGCAAAAGAACTTACCGCGCTTGGGTTTGTGGAAGACCCCAAGGCGTATGAACATGATGGATATTATATCCGCTTGGCGTTTATTCGTACGGATAAAGGATGGTCTCCATCGTGTGAGTTTCTCGAAGGCGAAGATGCTGGTGGAATTTTCAAAAATGTAAAGTCGTGCACGCATAAAATCATGAAGCGATCATGGCAAGTGATTAACGCCGATGGCAAGCGCATCGATGCAGGAACATTGAAGTTTATGCATCGCACATGGCGTGAAATCGGACTTGCGAAAAGTTCCCGTTCCCTAGAAAATAAAATTCAATTTGATTCTTTAAATCTCTCTCTGGAAACATGGAAGGAAAATGGAAAAAGGATGCTCCCGTTACTTGCAGTCCCGTTTGGAACGAATGTCGAAAAAATAGAACCCATTGCAATGAACAGTTCTGCTGAACAAAAAATAAAGGATAAACTTGTAAAGCAGTACTTTAGAAAGAAACGGACTGTTTGCAAATGTGATTATAACGAAAATCTTATCTCTGAAAGAGATGCCAAGTCAAGCGATGTCGTTATCAAACCGTTAGTAGGGTATAAGGATAACGTATCTTTTTATGAAGTGCTTATCCCGGACACTTCTGGTTGCGGCATTATAGATGACGAGATGGAATTAATGGCTGTAAAAGGTGACAAAGTTGTAAATCTTACGGAATCATCTGGAATGGCAGATGACCGCCCGACGACAACTGCAATGACCCTTTTCAATAGATATGTCATTTCAACGAAAAAAATGCAAGATACTGTATATGTGTTCTTTGCAGGCGGCTATAATCTCGACGGCTACGTTCTGCTGGATTCTGAATTGAACGTGCGCGGAATTAGCACGTGGAATTATCATTAAGAGAAAAAAATACCAGGGCCAAAGCATCGGCAAGGAACTCGTGGAACGCGTCAAGGAAATCTACAAGGATTACCTGCGCGTAGTCGTGGTCGCCTACAACGAAGAACTCGCCTTCTACGAGCATTGCGGCTTCAAGAAAGCCGATGACGCCATCCCGATGTTTATTACCAGCTTGTGGACGTAAGGGGCTTTTTTACCCAATAGCCGCCAGTCTTTTTAGAACCACGGCGTTCAATAATCTTTTTTTAACAAAGTGCGAATGATTTTATTGAAGGTGTCTCTTGGTATGTCAAGGGTTCCTGAGATTTCTTTCCTACACAACTAGGTTTTTTCATAATAAAAACAAAGACCCTTAACTGAGATGTGTTAAGCGATTCTTTTATATTCTTGATTAATGTGCCGTTTAATGTGCCATTTAATCCGCCACTCTTTTCTCCTTTTATCCTCTCGGATAGCGTAGTTTAGCGCCGCATTTAGGGCAATGCAGAATCAGTTCCTTAAGCCGTTTGATTTCGGCATCTTTTTCTTCTAGTACCTTGGCAAAATCCCCAATTGCATTGTTAGCACTGCGTTTCGGGCCTCCGTTGAATTTTCCGAAATTGGAGCGGATTTAAAAAATCCTCTTGACAATCGCCTTTCGGTAATTTATATTTAGTGCACAAGTGTTCATTACTTGGCGGTTTTTGCTTGTCTGCCAAAGGAGTTTTTATGGGTGAAAATGGGCTTGTAGCCTTGAATTTTTGGCGAAATAGCGTATATTTTTACTATAATTCTGTAAAAATAAAAATTTTACAGAATTTAGGGAAGAATATGGTTCTGACGTTCGCCAAATGCATCGAGATGTTCGGCTCGAAATACATGATAAAAAAGGCCCTTGCCGAAGGCCGCCTGTTTCGCATTGCGAAAGGGGTCTATTCCGAGAGGGAGCACGTTTCCGAGGTGTCGCTGATTTCCGCAAAATATCCCGGTGCGGTTTTTACGATGAACACCGCTTTTTACCATTACGGCCTGACAGATTCCGTTCCAGAGAAATACTACTTGGTTGCCGAGCGGGGAGCAAAAATTTCCGACAGAAGCGTCGCGTTGAAATTCGAGAACAGCGATATTCTGCTTCTCGGTGCGGTACAAGAAAATCTCAACGGTGCAATGGTCACGATGTATAACAGGGAACGCATGCTGCTCGAACTGATTCGTAACAAATCAGGCATGCCCTTCGACTACTACAAAGAAATTATCCTAAGCTACAGAAAGATAATCGACAATCTTGATATGCAGCTCGTGCAGGACTATCTGCCGCAAATGCCAAAATCGGATATGATTAGGAAGGTGCTGGAAGCGGAGGTGCTGTAGTGCTGAACCTTAAAAGCATGATTGCGGCTGAAATCGGGAAAGGGTATAATGAAATCACGGCCCCCGCGAAGGTTTGCCAAGACATTGTTCTAAAAGCTATTTCCGTTGGCCCGCTGCAGCACAATGTCACGATCAAGGGAGGTGTTGTCATGCGGAGTAAAACCGGGAATATCCGCCGTGCGACCCAGGACCTGGACATGGATTTTCTGCGTTATCCTTTAGCAGATGCGGCTATTGATGACTTTGTAACGAAGATGAATTGTTTGGACGGTATTCGTATCGAAAGATTTGGGAATATCGAAGAACTGAAGCAACAGGAATACAAGGGAAAGCGTATCCGCGTAAGAATTCAGGATTCTAACGGGTTCGAATTAGAAAGTAAAATAGACCTGGGCGTGCATACCAAGTTGGACGTCAGTCAGGAGGATTATTGTTTCGACATTTCCTTTGACAACGGGAGCGTTAATCTGCTGGTCAATTCCAATGAACAAATGTTGGCCGAAAAGTTACGGTCGCTACTGAAATTCGGAGCTTTGTCAACCCGCTATAAGGATGTGTTCGACATCTACTATCTTGGTCAACATGTTGACTATAAAAAATTGCACGTATGCTTGGACTCATACATATTTCGCGACCAGCAAATGAGAGAACGCAGCGTGGCCGATGTGGTAAAGCGGGTGCGGGATATATTTTCCGATAGGCTGTACGTCGAAAGGCTCACCGCCAGCGACAAGAACTGGATTGGCGAAGATGTCGCGACAATTACAACGGGCATTGAAACTTTTTTGAGTTCGCTGTAATTGCTGGAATCTTTGCAATGGGGTTTTAGGGGCCGGAGCCCTCTAGGCGAAGGGGTGATGGAAGACCGCGTAGCGGGCTGCAATCAGGGGGATTCTTCCCCCTTTATGGAAGAAAAAGAGTGTCTTGGTTGCCACTCCACACGCCTTTAGCTAAATTTGCGCGCACCGCCAGATGTCGTATTTCTGGGGAACCGGGCGAGAACCGCCCACAAAAAGGATTATTTATGTCTCAAATCGAACTCACCTTCCCCGATGGCTCCGTACGTTCCGTAGCATCGGGCACCACCGGCCTCGAAATTGCG
>JAGCPZ010000028.1 GCA_017965445.1 Fibrobacter sp.
ACCCCGGCACTCTGTGTGGCTCGGAACTTTAGTTCCGTTTACAGTTCTTCTATGATGAATCAGCCACCGATGTAACTTGCACATCCATAGAAATTTTAATTTCGTTATGGATGTAGCTGGGTGCTGAGGCCGGGGTGACAAGACAAAAAGAACCGTGACTGGATCCTTCACATTCGTTCAGGATGACGACAAGGCGAAGGCCGGGGTGACAATGGAGGCGGGAATGACAGTGTATTTTCTAAATTTCGGGGTATGAAACCGTGGAAATTGTTGAGTTCGGAATTTTTGGTGGATGCGCCGTGGTTGAAGGTCGCCAAGGAAACGTGCGAACTGCCGAGCGGCAAGGTCATCGATGATTTTTATACGTTGTGGCAACCCGACTGGGTTTTGATTCTTGCGCGCACGACCGAAGGCAAGTGGGTCATGACGGAGCAGTACCGCCACGGCACAGGAAAGATTGCGCTGGAGTTTCCGGCGGGGATTATAGACAAAGGCGAAACGCCCGAAGATGCCGCGATAAGGGAACTGCAAGAGGAATGCGGGTACGGGGTCTGTCTGAATGACGACGCAAACAAGGACTTAACTGGATCCTTCGCTTCGCTCAGGATGACGGAGAACGCTATAACCTACTTAGGTTCTTTCTCGGTGAATCCGGACAGGCATCGCGGAAGGTTTCACGTGGTGTTTATCGATGGTGTGAAGCGTTTGGGAAAAACGAACTTCGACGATACCGAAGACATCGAGACGTTCCTTTATTCAGACGAAGAATTTCAGGCGAAAATCGCTGACGGGACATTCGACCACCCGCTTCAAATCGCAGGCTACTTCAAGTGGAAATTATCGCAATCCGCCTCCCGATTTTGATTCTCGGGCTGAACGGCGTTCCGGGTTACGCGCTTTTCAGGCATTTCAACAAACTGTACGGTAGCGTGACCGTTTCCGGGAATGTGCCTGGCGTTATCGGCGTTCGCCCTATAAAGCACCCGTGCGTTTTTGGCGAAAACGTTTTTGGAATCGATGCCGAAGAAACGGAACGCTTGGGCGAGCTTTTCGAGCGTTTTCGCTTTGGAACTGTCATCGACGCAAGCGGAAACTGCGCGCTGAAAGCCTGTGAATGCGACCCTGCACGCAGCCGCCTTTTGAACTATAGCCAAGGCGTTGACGCAGCCACGTTCGCAGCCCGCTACAACGCGACACTCATCCGCATTTCCGCCGACATGGTCTTTAGCGGCAACGAAAAGACGAAGCCGAACCGCCCGTACGTCGAAACGGACCCCAAGGATCCCATCCACAATTACGGCAAGCACCAAGCCGAAGCCGAAGACGCGATTATCGCCATCAAGCCAGACGCGGTAATTCTCCGCGTGCCGCTCCCGATGGACTACGCGCCCGGCGGATGCGCCGGCGCCATCGACTGGATTACGTACCGGTTCCGCCCCGGTCGCCCGGCGACCTTGTTTACAGACGAATACCGCAATCCGCTTTCGGGCCCGGACCTTTGCCGCACCGTGCAATACATTCTTGAACATAAATTCCCCGCAGGCATTTACAACTGCGGAGGTCCGCGTCGCGTTTCGCTTTACAACGTCGGGCAAATCGTGAACGCCGTCGGTGGCTACCCCGCCGAACTTCTCCATGGCGTGCCGCGAATCGAAGGCGGCCCCATGCCCCCGCGCGTCGGCGACATCAGTATCAATTCAGAGAAACTCTACAAGCTTTTGCCACCGGGATTCATCAAGCCGTGGCCCGTTTCAGACAAGCTCGTGCCCGACAGTTTCGACTGGCACAAAACTTTTGGGCGCCATATTACAGACAAAAGCAAAATGGGAAGCGACGAGGCCATCACCAACTTGCTCGTCAACGGGATTGATGTAGAACTATAGCGCTACCCGCGTGTCAAGCGGAAGAACAGGCTTATGACATGACTACTCATTTCTTCGCCTTCGTTTTCAGCTGCATAGACCAATTTGGTAAAAGACAACCCGACTCCGATGGACCAGGTATCGCTCACCCACCAATCCTTGCCCAGTTCAAAACGTGTAAACACGCCCCCTACGGTACAATACTCCTGAGCATAAACATCATCTCTCGCCATAGAGCCATCAACTCCTCCCGCAATTCCTACAAAAAGTCCATTCAACGGAGAAGTCAAATCACGGAACGGATAAACGGTAAAGCCAAATCCAAACGAGCCATAGATTCCATAGGAATCAAACGTTTCATCCTTGACGCCCAAAAGTTCCGTTTTCTCGCTTTCCAATACGTTATCTACAATAGTTCGAGTTACAGAATAATCTTGTTTGCGAGTTATTCCTTCGCCTTTAAAGAGCCCTACGCCAAAAGAAAAATGTGCCGCCACCAAGTTTCCAAACGACCATCCAAACCGAAAATCAATCGAAGGGAATCCCCAAGCACTAAAACTTTCCTGAGACTCATTTAGCCCATAATATTCCGTTCTTTCACGTCGTCCTTCAGGCCTTGTATATTCCACTCCAGAACGATAACCAAAATTGGATTTGTTGTATTCGGAACTCAAATAAGAAAGGCCCCAATTCACGCTAAGATAGGAACCGCGATGTTCTCTCGACTGGTGATTTTTTTCCGCACCCGGTACATCATTTTTTTCAGCGACATCGGCATGTGCGAGCGTTGCGATTGCAAAAGCCAAAATACAAATAAATTTATTAAACATTTTCATAATCAATTAACCACGCGTTATACGGAACGAAAGTGACAGGACATTATCGGAACGATGAGATTCGACAGTTTTCCACACAAGGCCGAAATGCGCAAAGCCAAGTCCAAAACCAATAGAAAGGCGATCGTTCAACCACCATTCCTTACCTAATTCCAATTCAAAACCGATGCCGCCATTTCCTGTGGGATCAGAGCCACCCACACCAAAAAGCGTGTATCCGACAGAGCCACCTACAAACGCTCCATAAAGCGGAGATGTCATGTTGCGGAAGGGGTAGAATGTAGCGCCAAAGCCCAAATAAGTCCTAAAGTTATATCCATCACCAGATGCGGGAGCATGGCTATATTTTTCCAAATCCGGTTTTTCAACGCATAAATTATTTTCGGCACAAATAACGACATAATGTTCTTCATAGGAATCCTCCGTTCCTATATAAAAGGCGAAATTAAAGACCGTGTGGATGGCTACGAGATTCCCGAGTGCATAACCAAACTTAAATTCACCTAGCATAAAAGAGAAGCCGTAATATTCGTAAAAGTCGATATCACGTTCAATTCTGTTATTGTAACTGTTATAAGATCTATCCTCGCTATTGTTGAACCAATTTAAAGCAAAACCAAAAGAAGAGCTGTTGTAAAATCCGCGATGTTCACGTGGAGCAGGCTCAGCGACAGAAGGGAACTGAGCAAATGCCAAGCCCGCGGCGCACAAAACAAGAATTGCAAATACTTTTTTCATAAATCTATTCCCAGATACTAGCCATGCGTTAAACGGAACGAAAGCGACAAAACATTATCGGAACTATGCGAGTCAAGCGTTTTCCAAATCAAACCGGTATGAGCAAAGCCTAAGCCAAAACCAATGGACACACGGTCGCTTATCCACCATTCCTTGCCAAGTTCCAATTGGAAACTGACGCCGCCATTCCCTGTAGCATCTTCGTTGCACGAATTTATCATTGTAGCAAAAAGCGTATATCCAACAGAGCCGCCTACATAAAGACCGTTCATAGGCGATGTTTTATTTTGTATAGGATAGAAAGTCGATCCAAGACCAAAGAATGTCCTAAAGCTATATGCATTCCTCGATGTATTGTTGATATTGCGGGACTCGTCAATGGTTTCTGGACAAGTCTTCCCGAAAGCACACAGACTTTCGTACACCTCATAATTATAATCCAGCGAACCGGCAAAGAACCCGATATTGAAAACGAAATGAACCGCCACCAGGTTTGCTATACCGACACCAAACTTAAATTCCGATATCGGAAAGGAAAAACCGCTGTAATCATAATAGTCCACATATCTCCGCTTCCCATCAATATAGCCACCACCATTTTCAAAAGAAGCACCGCCTAAATCTACACGACTATTTTTGAACCAATTATAGGCAAAAGCGAACGACATATTGCTATAAAAGCCACGATGTTCGTGAGCTGCGGACTTGCCAACAGAAGGGGACTCTGCAGAAGCAAATATAGCTACGCACAAGATAAAGATTGCAACAAGTTTATTCTTCATATCTTTTACAAAAAATTTAGTTTGGTTAAAACATAGAAAATTTTGGGAAGATGGAGATTCCCCATCAAGTGGGGAATGACAAGACGCAAGGGGGAATGACAGTGCAATTAAAAAATTGCGATAAAGTCTCGGTGGAGCTGTTTGTCGCCGTATTTGTCTTCGGCGCCATCCTTTAAATCGGCGGTGGTGTAACCGCTCGCAATTTTCTGCAAACGGACAATGCGCGACAATTCGTCATAGCTAAAGTGAATGCGGAATGTGCGATATGCAAGCACTCCCGTTTTTGCATTTTCGTCAACCGTCAAGCGGCGACGCGAACTGTCAAAGACGTCCTTCGAAAAATTCCCGCGCGAAAGCTGCACTCGGGCAAAGCTTTCCAAGTCGAATGCGCTACGTTCTGCAATCCAACGGTTCTGAGCAGCGAAAGCATCGGACATTTCAACGGCCCACAAATCACCCACCTGTTCTTCGACCCAGCCAGCCCGCGCTTCAGGGAACGCATCGGCCATCGGGATGTACGGTTTGATGTCGAGTACGGGCGTTTCGTTGAGCAAATCTGCTTCGTCCACATATAAAGTAAGACCATCAATTTTAAGGAGCCGCACGCAACTGAGCCCAATCGGATTCGGGCGATACGGGCTGCGGCTTGCAAAGGTACCCACGCGGTCTTTACCCTTGGGCGGTACAGGCGGACGCGTCGTCGGGCGCCAACCTTCATTCTCGTGGAACAGGAAAATCACCCAGATGCGTTCAAAGCCATCGAGGTCGCGGAGCGCCATCTCGAAATTCTGCCCTGGAGAGAGCACAATCCGGCCCGGATGCCCCGCAAAAAGGCGCCCCTGCCGAGGAGCGTCGTACTTATAGACGGCATCGCCGAAAAATGTACCTATGGGTTTCATTTATTATAAATTATCTTCTGTAATTTTTCCATACCGGATGTAATCTATCTTACCGGTAAAGAATCGGTCATCATGGCGTTCTTGATACATCGAATCGTATCCGATTGCCAATCCGTATTTGAGATTAGAAGTATCGGCCTTGTATTCCATCGCGATCATGGCACCATCCAGCGTAATATTCATCGAATAGAAAAGAGTTCCTGACAATTCCGACTTCGCAGGGAATATTTTTATTCTAACGACATGCCATTCATTCAACGAAACCTGGCCTATATTCTTGACTTCCCAACTGGAATTAAACTCCATATCTCGCATGTGAAGAACAACATCGGTTCCGTCTAAACGAATCTGCCAGCCATCAACTCCACTTCCAGGAGGTTCTGCCACAAAGATGTTCCCCATTTTTCCAGCTTTAGTTGGCATGAAACGGATTTCAACAACAAAGCCTCTGCTCTTAAAAACATCTGACAAGGGGACAATCAACCCGTTGGTTCCATCGAGAACTATACTTCCACATTCTGCACTTATTGGACCGACATGATTGTCTTTATACGCATTATTTTCGCCAAGGTAATCGTGTCCCATGTCATTAGGACTATTAAATTCGTATGCAACGTCATAGCTTTTCAAACTTTCGGTATCTACAGCATCGTCGCAATTGAGTTCACTTGCATTGAAGGCGACTACTTTTTCTTTTTTATAGGAAGCCTTGCCGTACCAATCAATCATTCCGAAATCGGATTTTTCGGAGCTTGAAGAAGCCGCAACGCTAGAGGACGATTTCACTGAACTTGAAGATTCTGCCTTAACGCTGGACGATGATTTCACAGAACTTGAAGATTCCGCCTTAACGCTGGACGATGATTTCACTGAACTTGAAGAAGCCGCAACGCTCGACGAAGACATTACAGAACTAGACGAGCTTATTTCTGCAAAAGAAAATTCTGCTTCACTCGAAGCAAAAGGACGATTCCCAGTTACAGTGCCTCCAATACTCTTACACGATGACAAGTACATATCCGTAAAACGCTTATATTCCATTGGCGACAACTTCTCATCCGAGACAGCAACAACCGTATTTCCATTACAAATCACACTTCCATAATCGGAATCGCGCTTATACACCGAACACGCTTGTTTTGCAATGTCCTTATTGTCAAATACAACAGTCTGGAAAGCCCTTTCATCTTCATAACTAAAAGAAGTCTTGCTATAAATTCCTTGCTCAAGACTCTCTATGACCAAAGGATCTGTTGAGACGACTTGACAGGAAGCCTGATAATTGCCTTGAGCAGGCGAACTATCATTACCACATCCGATTATCCCCACACATAAGGGAACGCTTATTCCGGCTAGGATTATTGATTTCCTCATTTCAACTCCTTTTTATGGTGCGATACACCCGTCAATGATTATTTGTGTTCGTGATAAATATACTTTTTTAGCGATTCGCCTTAAATTTTCCCGTAACGGATGTAATCTATTTTACCTGTAAAGAAGCGATCCTGGTATTGGCTTTGATGATGCGGATCATAACCAATTCCCAAATCATATTTTAAATTAGATGCCGTATTGTACAAAATCTCCGACACGCAATTTTTCCCATCCAAAGTAATTTCAAGCTTGTATGCTTCTACAGTTAAATTTTCGGCCGCCGTATAACTGAGTTTAACACGAATAACGTGCCATTCGTTCATGGAAATCGTACCTGCTGAAAAATCCTTCCAATCGTCGGAACCGCCACGAATATGGAACGTCACTGCGGAATCTTCCATACGAACCATCCAACCATCATATCCGCCACCAGGAGGGTCAGCACTAAAGATATTGCCCAATTTCGAAGGTTTAGTAGGCATAAAACGAGTTTCGACAACAAAGCTTTGGTTCTTGAAATCTGCGCTCAGAGGAATACGCAAACCAGACGAACCATCAAGAACTAGGCTACCGTTTTCTACAACAACGGCGGGCATGCTTTTATCTTGAATCGCGTTATTTTTCCCAAAAAAATCGAGTCCAACATTCGTTGGATCATTAAATTCATAGGCAACGCTATATTCAGCTAATATTTCTTCTAGAGATGGTTCTGTAGAGGAGGATTCGCTACAAGCCATCATGCCGCAAGACAACAAGAGGGATATTCCTGTAACAATTTCGCCAAATTTCATAAATTTTTTCCTTTTTTATTTTACCTAGATATAGAAAAAAATTAAGATGTTTTATGCAACTTTTTGTAATTTTTCTACGGCAAACGAAGTACCAGATATTCTGTAATCAATCGTTTGCAAAAAACGCTCCCACTTCGGGAGCGCATCAATACAAATATTTGCGATTTATTACTTGCCTTTAGGATTGGAGCCGTATGCGTTTGAGCCTGGCTGGCTATCCAGTAACATGAATACAAGCAAAATAATTCCACCAACGAAGGGAATCAAGCTAATCCAAAACCACCATCCGCTCTTGCCTATATCGTGTAAACGGCGGACGAGCACGGACAGGGACGGCAGTATCAAGCCGAGATCGATTATCGTCACGATGGCCGCAGTCAAAGTTCCTGAGAGCCCGAGGATATTGTCTAACACACCACCCACAACACCGGCAAGAATAATAATTATCGCCGCGAACAAGACGAAGAACCAGTATTCCTTTCTTCTTGCTCGACCTTTAAAATCGATATAGTGTTTTAGGATGCAGTTTTTAAAGTATTCCATATTTTTCTCCTTATGGTTATGGTTAATATTCAACGTTGAATCAGGTTCAAAGGCTTCCTCTTAAACAATATTTTTTCATTACGAGAATATCAATCTTCCAACTCATGATATATATAAAAAATTCAGAAAAGTCAATAGAAACCACGATATTGGGATTACGTGTTTTGACGTCTGCGTTCGCCTTTGACGCACTTCGTGCGTCTTTTGCTCGGCTCGGAAATGGGTCTGCAAGCAGCCCACTTCTCTCGCCTTTTGCAAAAGTTGCTAAATTTACCCCTCGATGAAAGAAAAGGCTAAAAAACTGATTGAAAAGTACGAGGAACTGGAATCGGAACTCGGAAACCCGGATGTTCTCGGTGACCAGGCCCGTTACAACAAGATCCACAAGCAATACAAGGGTATCGAAAAAGCCGTCATAAAGGCCAAGGAATACTTGCAGATGATGGACGACCTTGACGAATACAAGGTCGCACTCGGCGATTCCGACCCGGAAATGGTGGCGATGGCCAAGGCGGAAATTTCGGAAATCGAAAAGAAGCTCCCCGAAGTGACGGACGAACTGCAAATCTTGATGGTTCCGAAGGATCCGTGGGACTTCCGCAACGCGACGCTGGAAATTCGCGGCGGTACCGGTGGCGACGAATCGGCGCTTTTTGCGGGCGACTTGTTCCGCATGTACCGCGGCTACTGCGACAAGATGGGCTGGAAGATGACCATCCAGGACTTGAGCGAAGGCACTGTGGGCGGTTACAAGGAAATCCGCGTATTCATCGAAGGCGACAGCGTCTATGGAACGCTCAAGTTCGAAAGCGGCGTTCACCGCGTGCAGCGCGTGCCGGAAACGGAAACCCAGGGCCGCGTGCATACGTCGGCGGCGACGGTGGCGATTCTCCCGGAAGCTGAAGAAGTCGATGTGGAAATTCGCGAAGCCGACATTCACATGGATACGTACCGTTCTTCGGGCGCTGGCGGTCAGTACATCAACAAGACGGACTCAGCCGTGCGTTTGACGCATATCCCGACGGGCGTGGTGGTGAGCTGCCAGACCGAACGTAGCCAGTTGCAGAACCGCTTGCACGCTATGGAAATGTTGCGTTCCAAGATTCTTGACGCCGTGATTGCCAAGAAGGAAAAGGAAGAAGCGGCAAACCGCAAGGCATTGGTGGGTACGGGCGACCGTTCTGCCAAGATCCGCACTTACAACTATCCGCAGAACCGCGTGACGGACCACCGCATCGGTCTCACCGTTTACAACTTGGACAAGGTTGTCACAGGCGATCTCGATGAAATCATCAACGGTCTCCAGATGGCAAACGCCCAGGAAAAGCTCGGAAAGTTCAACGCATAAGCAAGGGAGATTCCCGCTCCCCGGAACAAGTCCGGGGCAAGCTCAAGCGGGAATGACAAAGTCCCGTCCATAAGGAAAGTCTAATGCCGCAGATGACAGTGCTTGAAATTTTGAACCGCACCAAGGTCTTCTTCGAAAAGAAGGGCGTTCCCGACGCTCGTCTCGATGCCGAGTACATCATCAGCTACGGGCTCAAGATGAAGAACCGCATGGACTTGTACCTGAACTTCGAGAAGCCGCTCACGCCAGCGGAGCTGGACGTGCTCCGCACGATGGTTGCACGCCGTGCAACGCGTGAGCCGCTGCAGCACATCATCGGCGATACAAGCTTCCGCGGGTTCATCATCAAGTGCGACCGCCGTGCGCTGATTCCGCGCCCGGAAACGGAATCACTTGTAGATATGGCGACAGACTGCTTGAAGGGTGTCGAGAATCCGTTCATCGTCGAAATCGGCACGGGCACGGGCGCCATTGCGATTGCCTGCGCAAAAGAAATTGCCGGTGCACGCGTTTTGGCAACAGATGTTTCCGAAGACGCACTAGCTCTGGCACGTACAAATGCAGAAGCGAACGGTCTCGGCGAAAGCGCCAATGCTGGTGGGAACAGCACCACAACCGACTCGACCGCAATCGCTTCGACTAGTTCGACAGGCTCACCAACCAGCTCATCGACCAGTTCAGCGACCTCTGCCGGAACCTTGCAGTTCGCACAAGGCGACTTGCTGGACGCCGTAACCGCGGACGTTATCGCGAAAGCCATCGGCGCTGCGGCAGACGCGGCAACCTTGGCCGGTCCACAAATCGACTGCCTAGTCGCAAACCTCCCCTACATCCCCGACGGCGAAAAAGACAACCTCCAGCCTGAAGTCGCAAAGTACGACCCAGCGCTCGCCTTGTTCGGCGGTGCGGACGGTCTTGACCTTGTTCGCAAGCTTTTAAAGCAGACCGAAGGACGCCTCAAGCAGGGAGCATCTATTTTGCTCGAAATCGGGTCGGAACAAGGCGAAGTACTCAAGGCAGAAGCAGGGAACTATCCGTGGTTGGAATTCACGGGGATTCACAAAGACTTCTGCAACAACGTCAGATTCGTTAGCTATAAAGCAAAGTAATACTGCGTAAGGTGATCCCGGCATAAAGCCGGGATGACAATGTTATAGGAGCTGTTACTGGATGCTTCGCTGCGCTCTGCATGACGACGCATGAAAGCCGGGATGACATTAATGGGGATTCCCACCTAAAGGTGGCCATGCGCACTAAAGAGCAAAGCTCTAAGTGCAGTCCGCCCGCTCGGTGGCGGGAATGACATGCTATGATTTGCGCAGCACCGAGGCCAGGGATGATATGCTATAATTCGCGCGGCTCTTGCCGCATTTTTAGCACACGCTGCAGCCGAGGGCGGAGAGGACAAACGTTTCGCTCTCCCCCATGCGGTAATACGGAATCAAGTCATCGTCGTCAATAGCCGAATCATCATTACCGTTGAGTTGCATCAGTTCCCCAATGCGGCGTTTGAAGATAGAAAAGCCGGAATCCCACGGAGACGGATCCCACAGGGACGGTTCCGAAATTTCGACTACATGCTTGCTTGTCTTTTTCATTTTACGATTCATTTTTTCACCTTTTGGTGTTTAGTGTTCTTGCGAGCACTAATATAGAATCGTCAAATGTCAAAAGCTGACATTTTGAGTTTTTCGCTTTTTTTTCACTAAATAATTGTAAGTTGATCCCGGCACAAAGGCCGGGATGACAATGTTATGGAAGCTGTTACTGGATGCTTCGCTGCGCTCAGCATGACGATGCATGGAAGCCGGGATGACAATGCGATGAGAACCATTGCTGGATGCTTCGCTATGCTCAGCATGACGACGCATGGAGGCCGGGATGACATGCTATGGGTGCTGTTACTGGATGCTTCGCTATGCTCAGCATGACAACGCACAAAGGCCGGGATGACAATGCTATGAGAACTGTTGCTGGATGCTTCGCTATGCTCAGCATGACAACGCACAAAGGCCGGGATGACAATGCGATTATTCTATTACAGTCGCGGTGACTTGGGCGTGTCCGGCTTTTTCAAGCCCAAGGGCTTTACCTGCGGCTTCGCTTAAATCCAGCACACGCTTTTTCGAATACGGCCCGCGGTCATTGACGCGAACCACAACAGATGCGCCTGTTTTGTCCCGGACAACTTTCAGTTTCGTTCCAAACGGAAGCGACCGATGTGCGCAAGTATAATCCTTGCGATTAAAAACTTCACCGCTGGCAGTTTTCCTGCCATCATATCCCTTGCCATAAAAGCTGGCGTCACCCGAAAACGTGTAACCGGCCCTAACCTTATCAACACGCATTTTCGTCGATGTCACGCGAGTATAACCCTTGCGGTGCGTTGCCCCGCTGCACCCCGAAAAAGCAATCAGAACACAGAGAAGAGCTACAGCAACAAGACGGGAAAACATACAGCCACCTTACTCGAAATCGTACATGCTGTTGTATGTATTCTCGAGGATTTCGTCCTCTTTACTGATAATTTCAGCCTTCTTTTCTTCGGGCTTGGCGTTTAGTTCTTCGTAATACCGCGCCGATTTCTTGTCGATATTTTCGATATTCTGAGCGGTACGTTTGCGCAACCGGGCAAGGTCATCGTCCGTCGTCGTGAGGCGCGTATTGAGCACATAGGCGGCCTGCTTGCCCCACGGTGTCGAACCGTGCTTATCGAGAAGTTGTCTGTAAATGACAACAGCACTGTCCATATTCGGGAGCATCTGGTAGTAAATCGCCTTCATGTACAGAGCCTGAACCCCAGACTGAGTCTGCGGATAATCCTTATAGACGCTATCGAATGCGGCAAAAGCATGAGCATAAGCCGAATCCACCTGGTCCATCTTGCTCGCAGGCATTTCAGAAGCCACCGTCCACAAGCTTTCCGCCGCCATGTAACGCTCACGGGCTTCGTCTTCGCGAGTCTTCATCGTAACGCGCATGCCAAGGTTCGTCTGGGCCTGCTTGGCGTAATCGGTATTCGGGTACTTCTCGATGATTTCTTTGTACAGTTCTTCTGCAGTATCGGGGTCGTGCAAGAATTCATCATAGATAAACGCCCTCGCATACGATGCCCGCAAAACGCTTGCGGTATCATTGGACTTTTCAATTATGTTCGTGAGCCTAGCAACCGCGCTGTCGGCTTCGGAAAGTTTGAGCAAGAAGAGTTCCGCAATCATGAATTCGGTCTTGAAAAAAGACTTCATGTCAGGGATAGAATCTTTGTTCTGGTCCAGAATTTCACTATTACGGTCGCGCATGGAAGCGAGCTGTTTCAAGGCGTTGCGGCGTTCACGAGCCTGCCGGCCATACTCGCTGATAGACCTTGCGATATAGCTACTGTCATAATAAGCCATGGCAAGCTCATAATTCAGCCTCTTCATCTGTTCGTAATCACCCATGTTAAAATAACTACGGGAAGAGGGTTCAGACCTCGGATATTCCTTATTGACCTTATTGAAAATCACATAGGCATCGGCTGCACGGCCCGCCAAGAGCGTCGTTTCGCCGATACGGACAAGATAAACCGAACGCTGTTTTTCGTATGCTTCGACCTTGTAAAGTTTCTTGAATTCATCGGCAGCCTTGAGGTAGTCCTTCTTGTTCACAAGGCATTCCGCAGACTGTTCTCCCGCCGTCTGGCGTTCGCGATCGTTCAGGTTCTCGATTTCTTTCGCGTTGTAATGCTCGTGTGCCTTATCCCAGTTTTCCATCTTGTAGTATAGACCAGCCAAGCGGAAATGCGCTTTGCCCTTCATATACGGGGTTCCGCTCGTATCGGCAAGGACGGCCTCCAATGCGGCAATGGCCTGCTCCGGTGCCTCGGATTTTTCATCCAAAAGCGAAAGAAGGTTCAACCCCTGGAAATAATATGGATGGTTCTTGTCGGCAACAACGGGTTCCAAAGCAAAGCGGCTAATATTGAATTCCTGGTTGCGGTAGAGGCAATAGGCACGCTGGTATTCCACAGCACGCATGGAATCGTTGTCGGCAAAATAGCGTTCGTACTCATCGTACTTGGTGATAGCCTTGGGCCAGTCGCTTTTATGCCTGTAGGATTCCGCAATCAGAAAAACGGCTTCGGCGGTACGCTTCTTGTTTTTCGGGAAACGTTCCAGTACACGTGAACCTTTTTCGATGATTTTTTCGTATTTCTGGGATTCTTCGTTACCCGGGTAAGACTGAGTTTCGTCGGGGACGCTATCCAGACGCGCCATACGGAGTTCCGTCGCTTCGTCATAGAGCCGTTCCGCATTGAACATGTGGTTCAAATACGCACAACAGGTACACCCTTCCAGCAAGGCGGCAAAAAAGAACAACGCTATAAAACGACCGAAAAACATATAGACATAAAATAGATATTTATGGTGCTAAAATTCCAGTAAAAGTGGCAGATAATCGCAAAGTTTCATGCCGGAAGGCGGCAATGTCCGGCGATCGAGGCGAACCATGCGCACTTCGGCGGGCTTGCCGACGATGCGAGCCAAGATTTCGAAGTTGTCGCGAGTTTCCCAGACAACAGCATCCATGACAACACCATCATCGCAAATCGTCTCGCCCGTATTGTTGCCTATGCCGGAAATTCTGGAATTCTGTTTAGACAAGCGCGTAAAAATTTCGGGAGCGACGCCCAGGTGGTTCGAATTCGAAGCGGAATCAAAAACGGCCACGTGGACTTCCTTGAAACGGTTCAGCGAATCAAAAACAATCGTATATGTGTGCTGATACGGGGATTCATAGAATGATTCCTGCCAGACAAAGCGCTTTACTTGTTTGAAATTTGCAGGGGAATATTTTTTGAAAAATTCCTGCGAAGACGCTCCATAACGAACAAGGTAATGACCGAGTTTTGTTGAGAAATCGTGTTTCAAGGAAGGCGCCATGGACTCGCGAAGGCTATCGACAGCCCGATTCAAGTTCGCGGTCAAACCGTTGTTGTATTCTTCAATGGCGACCTGCCTTGCCTGTTCTACTTCGGAAATTCGCATCTTGATGTCCGGGTATTCCGGGTCATTTTTCAGGATGTAGTTGAATTCGCGGCGGGACAAATCGAACATGTGGTTTTTCAAGTACGCAATTCCGAGCGCTTCGCGGAGCGGCAGGTTTTCAGGATAACGTTCCACCAGCGGTGCCAAGATGTCACACGCCACCTGGGCACGTTCCCTGGAGGAACCGCCAAAAGTTCCGCCCTTGCCGGGGGGAGCCTTTTCGCCAATCGTCGCAATGGCGCGGCGGGCTTTTTCGTAATCGGGACGGAATGCGATAATGCGCTGGTACGTCTTTTCGGCTACATCGAACTTGCCGTTATACTCAGCAAGATAGCCCCGCAAAAGGAGCAATTCCGACGAAAGCGGGAACTGCGTCAAGGCATATTCCACCACAAGCGAAGCGCTGTCCAGCTCGCCGGCGTCATGATAGACCTTCGCCAGAAGTTCAAACGCCCGCTGCGAGTCGCCCGACGAAAGGCTGATTGCCGCACGGCTTTCGAGAGCCGCTTCTTTCACGTTTGAATTCTTGAGCAGGAGTTCGGCGTACCAAAGTCTGATTTCGTAAAGAGACGGGGAACGGTTACTCGCCATCTTTGCAAGTTCAAGCGCCACGTTCATGTTACCGGACAATAGCGACTTGCGGCTGTCCAAATAAAAGCTGATGCCCGTATTCGCATAACGAGACATCAATCGGCCAATCAGCAAATCAGCGCGGTCACGCATCGTCTCCGTGACGGAGTCCATGCTGAACAACGTATTGACCTCGCCCCAGACCGCAGCATCGACGTTGGGGTAAAGGAGCACTAGCGCATCGTAAATTTCATAAGCGGCTTTTGCGGCACCACTGCGGGAAAGTTCCCCCGCCCGACGGAATTCCGCCTGAGCCTGCACCGGCAGTTTTTCTACCGCCGCCTTAAAGTTCGGAGCATCGCCATTGGGCACTGCCGTACCGGCTTCAAGCCCAAACGGGACCTCGCCCACAACCGTCTTTGACGGTCCGTACTTGTTATAAAGTTTATACCCACCATACGCGAGCATCGCACCAAAGAAAACTACCAGAAATAGGTATGCGGCTGCACGGGGTGCCGAAGAGGAATTAGCCATTAGAGTTCCAAAAAGTCAGCCAGTTTTTCTTTATGTTCCTTGCTCTTCTGCAAGCGGCGCAAGGTCTTGTTCTTAATCTGTCGCACGCGTTCGCGGCTCAGCTTCAAGTCCTCGCCGATATCCTTGAGCGTCGTATCTTCGACGGTATCAAGGCCGTAGAACATGCGGAGAATTTCTTCTTCGCGCTGCGGAAGGGACGAAAGCGTTTCCTGGATGAGTTTGCGACGTTCTTCGCGTTCCATGTCCTCGTCCTGGTTGCCATCGCTGCCGAGAACATCCATGAGCGTACTGACGGAGTCAGCGCTCGAAACACCGGCATCGTCGCCAATCGGAGCATCAAGCGAAATATCGACAATCTTTTCCATGACTTCCACGATGTCGCGTTCGTAAGCGGAAAATTCTTCCATCGAGATGGTCTTGTCGTAATCACCGCCGTTCTGCATCAAGGCGCGTTTGAAACGATTCACAAGAGCGAGCTTGTTCGGCGGAATGCGGACGGCACCCACCTGTTCGAACAGAGCTTTTTGGATAGACTGACGAATCCACCACACGGCATAGCTGATGAACTTCACATCCTTGTCCATATCAAAACGCTTTGCCGCCTTGAAAAGGCCAAGGTTTCCTTCGTTAATAAGATCCAAAAGGGACAAGCCACGACCCTGGTACTTTCGGGCGACGCTGACCACAAATCGCAAATTACCGCGGATAAGGCGCTGCAAGGCAGACTTTCGAATCTCCTCGGTCTCACCGTTCTTGATGATTTTCAACAACGCCGATTCCTCCTGCGGAGTCAGCGTAGGATACCGATTCAAGTCACGAAAATAAAGAGCTTCGTTAAAATCACTCATAGAAATTCAACACCTTTTGTCGTGGGCAAAAACGCCGTTGACTCTCTTAAATATGGCTTTTTATGCAGATTTCGTCAATTCCTTGAGTTTATCATATGGGTAAATTCCCGAACGGTGACCATCACTGAAGGAAAGCCCAACCGCATAACGACCTATCGACTGGACTTTTTCAAGTTTTACATCCAAGGGAACAGTTGAATCGTCCAAGATTTTTTCACCCGTATGTTCATCGACACAAAGCGCGCACGGACAAGCTAAACGAAGTTTGCGGACATCGCAAGCACCGCGGCTGCCGTCGTTCCATTCAAAACCGAGCTTGCCCTCTTTTGTCCTAAAAACTTTTTTGGGTTGTATCATACTTCCTCCACAGGCAGCTGTTCGAAATCGTAATTGAAATTCTTGAGGATACCGTCGCCTTCGGACGCGAACACGGCCAGCGTGCGGACCATCTTTTCGGCGGCGTCCATAAAGACCTTGGCCGATTCGGAATTCGGGTAGCGGAGCACTGCCGGGGTACCTTCGTCGCCACAACCGGCAACGGCGGGTTCCAGCGGGACCTTGCCAATAAGCGGCACGCCCCAGGTGTCGGCAATTTTTTGACCACCACCGGCAGGGAAAATGTTATGGTGCTTGCCGCATTCATCGCAAATGAAGTAGCTCATATTCTCGACGACGCCGATGACCGGAACGCCCACGTTATCGAACATGGCTATACCCTTACGGCAGTCGGCAAGCGCAACCTCCTGCGGAGTCGTCACGACGACCGCGCCTGCCATCGGGCAGTTTTGCGTGAGCGTGAGCTGGATGTCGCCCGTTCCTGGAGGGAAATCCACCAGCAAGTAGTCGAGTTTGCCCCAACGCACATGGTGAATGAAGTGCTGGATCATCTGCGAAACCATCGGTCCGCGCCAGATGGTCGCCTTGTCGCTGTCCGCGAACATGCACATGGAGACGATGCTGATACCACCCTTCGCCTCGACAGGCGCAATCGTATTGTCTTCGAAAACCTCTGGTGCCTTATCGATGCCGAACATGAGACCCATGCTCGGTCCGTAAATGTCGGCATCAAGAATACCCACACGGGCACCGGAGAGGCTGAGCGCCATCGCGAGGTTCGCCGTCACGGTCGATTTACCGACACCGCCCTTGCCACTTGCAACAGCAACCACATGCGCCACTTCGCCGATATGGGAATTCTGCGGAGCCTTTGCGGCGGAGTTGTCGTCGCCCACGCGACCCTGCGAAGACGTGAGCGTCACCTCGACTTCGGTTGCACCAAGACTCTTGACGATGGCGATGCACTGGTCCTTGAAGCGGTCGCGAATCGGGCATGCCGGGGTCGTGAGACGCAAATCAAAGGAAACTTTCGTGCCCTCGATTTTCAAATTTTGAACAAAGTTTAATTCAACGATATTTTTGTGCAGGTCCGGATCCTGAACCGCACGCAAGGCACTTATGATATTCTGTTCATTCAGTTGCATAGGCAGTTAGAAGTAGGAAGTAGACAGTAAACAGTGGTTGGTGGTTAGTAAACAGTGGTTAGGAGTCCACTCCCTAGAGGTATGGGTAAAAAAAGTTTTTGCTTTAATTTAACAAATCACAGTCCGTTATCTTTAGCAATATAAAAATGCGAAGCCGTTTCTGCCATTAGCCCCGAATTGAGCCTGCCCCGGACTTGTTCTCTTTGACCACGTATGGGGACGGGAAGCCGAGGAAGGTTTCAGGACTCTTCATGACCGGATTTTTCGGATTCGGAATGACCAAAAAAAAGACACATACCGTAGTATATGTCTTTTTGAAACGAGCATTTTTTTTAGCGCCTTAAAAGCACCAAAGCGCAAAAGTGCGCAAAAATTAAATCTTGATTTTTGCACCCATGAGCTTCACGAATTCGCGGACAATCGCCGTATCGCCAGGCCATGCCGGAGCAGTCACCAGGTTGCGATCGACAACAGCCTCGTCAACGTTCACGGCCACATACGTACCGCCAGCAAGAGTGATGTCCGGGCCTACAGCCGGATAAGCAGTCGCCTTGTAGCCTTTCAGCACGCCTGCAGCAGCAAGTACTTGCGGACCATGGCAAATCGCAGCCACCGGCTTTTTCGCCTTGAAAAATTCCTTCACGATTTTGAGTACGCGTTCATTCAAGCGGATGTATTCCGGAGCACGGCCACCCGTAATGAACAGGCCTTCGTAATCCTTGACATCCACCGCATCGAAATCTGCAGTAAGTGCAAAGTTGTGTCCGCGGGATTCGGCGTAAGTCTGCTCGCCCAAAAAATCATGAATTGCAGTAGCGACCGTTTCGCCCGCCTTCTTGTCGGGGCACACGGCATCTACCTGGTAGCCCAGCATGGACATTGACTGGAACGGAACCATGGTTTCATAGTCTTCGGTAAAATCACCACAAAGGAGCAAAACCTTTTTTGCTTTTTTTGCCATTATAAACTCCTGATAGATTAATAGCTTGTTTTCTTTTTTACAACTAACCTAAGTTAGACTGTAAATAAAATACATCAAATGCTACCGGAGAGTATGTATATTTAATTTTTTTAACAAAGACCTGTCACCGATTTCCCATGAGGTAAATTCCACCGGCGCAGGCGGCAACGCCAAGGACAAAGCTTGCGAGCGCGTAAGCCGCGAACATTCCGATTTTCCCGCTTTGCAGAAGTGCCAGATTTTCGCTTGCAAATGTGCTGAAAGTCGTAAAGCCACCGCAAAAGCCCGTCACAAGAAACAACTTGAGGTTCGGCGAAAGGCTGTCGCACTTGAGGAACACTCCCGAGAAAATCCCGATGCAAAGGCAACCGAGAACGTTCGCCACAAACGTCGGCCACGGGAATCCGGCCGCCTTAGGAATCACAAGCGAAAGGAAGTAGCGAAGCACGCTACCGAGAGCACCGCCAATTGCAACGTAGAGATAGGACATAGGAAGTGGTTTGTGGTTGGTGGTTAGGGATTAGGGGTTGGTGGTTAGTAGGCAATGGGGTCGCACTGAAGTGCTCTGAGGTCGCTACGCTTTGGGGTCGCTCGCAAGCTCGCTTTGAGTACTTCTAATCACAATAACCACATAGCCCAGTAGCGTGCAAAACGAGCGTCGTAAAAATGTGCTTGCATATTTTTATGACCGAGTGCAGCCGCAGACGCCGAAGGCGTCAAAGCACCCGATAGGGTGCGTGCTCATACCCCATAGCCTTACATTCTCGTTTAACATTACTACAGCGAGAACTTCGGCATTCTAAGCAAATGCGTCATGCATGGTGGCCACTCTTCTTCGTAATGGCTTACCAAGATGATGGTCGTCTGCGTCGAAAGCAGTTGCAGCAGGTGGAACAATTTTTCGCGGTACTCGCCCTTGAGGCCTTGCGTCGGTTCGTCCAGCAACAGCACCTCCGGCGGGCGGATGGCGGCACGCGCCATCAGCACCAAGCGCTTGTCAATGGGCGGAATCTTGCGGATGGAAATTGTCGGGTCTTCGAAGTTCAAGTAATTGAGCCATTCGCGGGCCTTCGCCTTTTCTTCCCACGTGATGTTTTCGGCACGGCAGAGGTTCGGCGTAAAGCCAGTGCAAAGCACGTCCAAAAGGCTCAAGTCTTCGCGGTACTGGAGCGCCATCTCCGGCGAGAAGAATCCGAGTTTTGCCTTGTGGTCCCAAATGTTGAGGCCATGCCCCGGGCGTTCGCCCAAGAGCGTAATGTCGTTGTTGTAAATCTGCGGATGGTCTGCCGTGAGCATGCCTAGAAGCGTACTCTTGCCGGCACCGTTCTCGCCCATGACCGCCCAATGTTCACCCTTGCGAACCGTCCAGTTCAAATCCTTGATGACATCCGTATCGCCAAAGCGGACGTTGACATGCTTCAAGTCGAAAAGAATTTCACCGCTATTGTCATTCCCATTCGTTTCGGCAGGCTCAACGAACTTGTCAAGGTCCCTGCGGTCTTCGCAATGACAAACAGACTTGTCATTCCCGCGAAAGCGGGAATCTCCCTTCGCGTCACGAAGATCAACAATCTCGTAGTTTTTCAACTCAGCTTTCTTGAACTTCGGGGCGGCAGCGGATTTCGGGAGTTCGCCTTCGTACTGCGTAAACGTTTTGTTCGCATAAACGAACGCCGGAATTTCCGGGAGCAGTTCGTCTTCGCGGGCAAGGCGCACAACCACATTCAAGTTCGGACGCTTTGCCAGTTCAACAACGTTTCCTGCCAAATGCGCGCGATACTCCGGATCGAGCCCGCCAAACAAGTCATTGAAATAAACCCATTCCGGCGATTCCATCCACATGCGGGCCAAAAGCACTCGGCGAAGTTCTCCGTTCGAAAGGCTCAACAATTTGCGGTCAAGAATCCCTTCGGTTAGGTCTGCAATGCTCAAAGCCTCGCCGAGCTTATCCGGATTCGTCTGGGCCCATGCCATATCGTCGATATAGCGGTCCGTCTGTAAAAAGAACTTCTTGTCCAGAAGCAGGTTGCGCACCAGCGGGGCTTCCGCATCATGCAAACTGATAAAACGCTGCTGAAAAAACGGGGCCAACGCCTGCTGGATTTTTCGTTGTACCGCCTCCGACATCGTGGAGACGTTTTCACGTTGATTCAAAAAATGAGTAATGACTCGGTCAAGATCTTCGCCCTCGGTGCTGAAAATCTGCACCTGCGGAAACATCTCAATCAGAGCCTCAAAACGCTTGAATTCCATGCACCCAAATTTAGAAAAAAGGTTCCTTGCATTCCTTAAGATTTTCGAGTTTCTCGTTCGAAAAGACAATCCGCAGCATTGTTGAATCCGTTACCGATTTCAAATGTCCAGCCTCATCGTAATCAAGCACAAGCTTTCCGATTTTGTCTCTTGATTCGAAATGAAGCGGAAGAAAAACGAAAGGGAAATCTCTCCTATAAGACTCCTTATATTGAGCATAAGATTTGAGTTTCCCATTTTCACCATATTCGTGTTTTGTGATAATTGAATAGGGGGAATACCGCCATCCAGGGAGAAAAGTATCTTCATAGAAAGACGAATCTAGCACACTGTTACCAGCAGCATCAAATAGTTTTGTCCGAGAATTCACAAACTTATAAAACCATATTTCATCCGAAATTTCCTTGACTATTTTTCCATTCTCGTAATAACGGGTAATTTCCATTTCATAGCGCTTGCCTCCATATTTGACTATTTCGCGATTTTCCTTAAAATTTCTCTTGTAAAAGGCGACCTTCCGTTTTGATTCGTCAAATATGTTCACACTATAATCCGCCGTATCGTTCGAAGAATATTCATAGCGAAAAACTTTTCCCTCAAATTCATACAGAACCGGGCGTTGCAAACTATCAAACAACATTTTGTCCGCATAGAATTCGTCATCCACTTGCAAGGAACCTTCGACATCAGTTTTTCGCGTTTTGGAAGCAAAACTGAGCATTTTTCCAGAAACGGAATCCAGTTCCATTTTACTTTCACTAATCACCTCGTCACAGTGTCCGTCCCGCCACTTGCAGGCAACACATTCCGTCACCACCCCATTTTTGCGTTTTCCCACATACAAACTAGAGTTTCCCGAAAAGTCAGTCATCAACGCAACAACAGAATCTGCAGATTCCGCTGTAATCTCTTTTGATACTCGGAAACAACTATCGGCTTTCGAATAATGCGTAAATACAGTTCCCTCGCCCCACGTCGAACGGAGTTCTCCCTCCAGAGAATCCCTCACGTATCGTTGCGACAATTCGTATTCAGTTTGCCGTCCTGGGATTTCATGTAATTTAAAGAAGAAATCCGCCGTAGCGCCAACTTCCAAAAGCTCTTTCGGATCAAAATTATCCTCTCTCATGTAACGCGGTACTTCTCCGCATGCAAGGCCCTGCGGGAAATTCTTTGAATAAATCAACATGTCCAGCGCACTTTCCGAGCTACGAACTTCTTCTTGCGACAAGAAGCCCGGATCCAAGGAAAGCGCACGACAAGAGTGATAGCCGTAAAATGCTACGACAAGTAAAAACGAAGCAGCAACAATTAGCAGAATTTTCAGCGACTTTTTCATGAAAGGCGTCTTTAAATTAAGAAAATTTTTTGCATACCCGCGATGCAATCACGCAAGAAATATAAATAAGAAAAACTCCCAGCCGGAGCCAGGAGCTTGTGAGGAGGAAAGTATCTTAAGCTTTAGAACTTGTTGAAGAATTCCCAAGTGGTTTCAGGCACCCAAGACTGACGCTGACCAGGGTCCTTGTGATCCCAGATGTGACCGCCGTTCTGCGTGCACCAACGAACCGGGAAACGTTCTTCGACAGTTTTGTAGTCGTAGCACACGTGCGGACCATTGCCACTATATTCCTGAGCTTTTTCGTTTTTGGCCTTGCCGCCTTCGGAGTTGAGTTCCAAGATGATGTCGCGAGCGGCACGTCCCATTTCCGGACGGCACAAGTCATCCTGCAAACCGAGCACGCCCATCCAGCCGATACCCATCTTTTTACGCTGCGGGAGCCAAATGTTGCGTTCAGCTGTTTCAAATACAGCGACTGCGCGGAGCACGTCCTGATGGTTCCAAGAAAGTCCGTTAGAGAACATAGAACCATAGCTGAAGCCCATAGAGAACACACGGCTAGAGTCAATGCAAAGGTTGCTCTGCAAATCGGCCAAAAGTTCATCGAAGAGCAGGTAGTCGTCTTGACCCCACGGAGCCTGGTTTCCGTTACCTTCGGGTGCGACAAAGATTGCCGTCTTCTGGGTATCGAGCGGTTTCAAGCCATGGTAGCCTTCTTGCTGCACACCGCCGGCCCAGCCGCCCATGCAGTGCATGCCGAAGATGAGCTTGTACGGCTTCTTGTTGTCGTAATTGTCAGGGATATCAATGCGGATGGTGCGTCTGCCCTTGCTCCACTGGAATTCGTAACTGCCAGACTTGACGCGGTTCCAATTCTTGCCGCAACCGCGTGTCGGCACCGGATCGTTCTTGAGGCCCCAACCGTATGCATATTCCGGCTGTTTGACCGTCTTCTTGAGTCTGAGAGTGACGTTTGTATCCAAATTGGAAAGCGAGACCGTCAACGTATCGTAATCGGCAGCAATCACGCGGAGTTCATCACCTTCGCCTTCCTTTGAAAGTCCGCGAGCAACCGCCTCGCCAAAAGACGCCCTGTAATTTCCGTTAGACGTAAAGCGGAAAGTGCTCTGCGCACTGCCAACGCTCACGCGTGCAAAATAAGAGCCCTGAGCCCTTACAATGGACTGCATGTCAAGTGTACCCGAGCCATAAACAGTTTTGTTCAAGACGCGAGAGCCTACCGCATCGAAAACCTGGACGCGGACTGGCGCATTTGAACTCTGCGAATACGAAAGCACGCCGTTCGTCACGTTCACGTAACCGACGGACGGCCTTACCATATGGATAGCATCAACGTTGCCATTCCCAGTGGAATCGCCAACAGCAGCCGTATCTTTGGGATCTTCCTTGAATAATTTGAATTCGCCGTTAGCATCTGTCGTCGTTTTGAGAGCGTTCTTCAAAAGTTCAACAGAAGCCTTATCGACAGCCTTGCCGCTTTCGTCACTTACCTTGCCCGTAAGCGTAAAAGCCTGAGCCGATGCTGCAAAAGCAAACGCCATCGCAACACATTTTAAACCGAAATGGTTCATACTTGTTCTCCTTTTGTATCATTTCTAACTCTTTATCCCAAAGGGGACAAGTTCTCCAAACTGATTTGATACATGCAAGAGAATTAACCACGCAATACGCGTGGCTATACAAAACCAAGCATGAACACACCAGTGTTCTTCCTAACGAAACCCAATAATAATATATCCCCACCAGTGCGCTTTATCACAAGGAGCAATTACGGTATTATGGATAATTAGTCAATGGAGGCATTAAATGAAAAATGGCGTATCAGATTCTCATTCTTAATTTTTCATTTCTTCATTTTTCATTTCTTCGTTTTTCATTTCTCTTTTCTATTATTTAACCAATGAATTCTTTATTGAAAAAAACAATTGCTCAAGAGCGCCTCACGCCAGCGGAAGGGCTCGAAATTTTGAGGAACGTCCCCTGGATGGAAGTCGTCGAGGCCGCCGATACGGTGCGTCACGCGAAACTCCCCGGGAACCGCGTGGGCTACACGGCTTTCCGCATCGTGAACTATACGAACGTGTGCGAAGTGACTTGCAGCTTTTGCAGTTTTTGCCGCCCGGCCCACAGCCCCGAAGCATACGTCTTGAACTTGGACGAGATCCGCCAAAAGACGCTGGAAGCGAAGGCCAAAGGCGCCGACCAGATTTTTTTGCAGGGGGGCGTCAACAGGGAAATCCCGCTCTCGTACTACACGGACGTGCTGAAGATGCTCACAAAAGAGTTGGGCGTAAAGGTGCGCGGTTTTTCGCCTGTAGAACTTGTACGCATTGCCGAATTCAACGGGATATCGCTTGACGAGTTGCTCGACATTTTGAAAGAAGCGGGGCTCAGTTCCGTTCCAGGTGCGGGCGCTGAAATACTCTCCGACCGCATGCGGCAAATTTTGAGCCCGAAAAAGCTCCCCGCACAGCAGTGGTGCGACACGCTTGCCGCCTGCCACAAAAGAGGCCTCCCCGGCAGCGCAAACATCGTCATCGGCAGTGCCGAAACCGCCGAAGAAATCATCGAGCATTTGGAATACGTGCGCAAGACGCAAGACGTCGCGGGCGGTTTCAAGAGCTTTGTGGTGTGGACGTTCCAGCCGCAGACGGACAAATTCCCGATTCGTCACGTGCGCGGCGACGAATACCTCAAGCTGCTCGCCCTCAGCCGCCTGTACCTCGACAACGTCCCGCATATCGAAGTTTCGCTGCTGGGCATGGGGCTTTCCCTCGGTGAACTCGGGCTCCACGCAGGCGCCGACGACATCAACAGCATCGTCATCGAAGAGAACGTACTTAAGAATCATGGCCTCACGACCATCGAAGAGGCCGAGACGTTCATCAAGAACGCAGGATTCACGCCCTACCGCCGCTCACTCTGTTTCGACTAAAACAAAAGCCGCCGCTCCGTTTTAAATACTTTTTGTTTAGATTAATATAAGTGGCACAACCACACTCTCAAGAAGGAGCGCTTATGAGCTGGGAATGTAAATATCTTACCGAGACGTTTTGCAACAAACGTAAGCAGGAATGCGACCCAGGCGCGAATGGTTGCATTCTTCAGGGGCGATTCTGCTTTCCGCTAAAAGAAAAGCCGAAGGCCGAGAAGAAAAGCAAATAAGGGAATCGCCCGCGCGAGGTGGGCAATACAATAAAAAAAGACCCCCTTTTCGAGAGTCTTTAAAAGCTGAGGCTTTGCGCATTCACATTGCAAATTTTGCGAGCTTCGCACGCACCCCACAAAAAACTAGATGAGGCGCAGGATTTCCTGGGCGGTCTGTTCGGCAAATGCGTTGTCTTGGACAAAACGGCGGACTTCCGTCGGATTGATGCGGGCGTACTCCGAAAGGGCACGACCGATACCATTGCGGATGTAGTAGTCGTCATCCTTGGCGCAGGTAAGGCAGAACTGACGCAAAAGCGGCCAGTCGGTGCGGTCCTTGTACTGCACCTGGAAGATAATCGCACTACGGCGTACCCAGATGTTCGGGTCGCGAATCCATGACGCAATCTTTGTCCTCAGCGCAGGCAGGCGGAGCGCCAAGTCCCCCAAGACACAAGCGGCAAGCGTATCGACAGTGTCGCGCCAGGCCCTCGTCTTGATAAGTTTTTTCAAGAAGCTCAGGTGTTGCCCTCCAAGAAGCACACGATGACGGAACAGGTAGTCGCAGGCAGCGTACTGGAATTCCCTATACGGCTGCGCCCACATGTCCTCGACCCTCGATACCAGTTCATCTCCGTCCTTTGGCGGGTACTTGTCGAAGATCGGATATGTGACTTCACGGCGAGGGACCAACCTCACCCCAAGGAACTCAAATTGTTCCCTGGCCTTCTTAGACATTTCATGCGACTCTTCTTCGTTGGCGATAGAGCGCATAGCGAGAGATATTTCTTGTGTAAACCGAAGCATGTACACCAAAAATAGTCCATAAAGAAATTTTTTTCTAGACCTTGACAAACATTTTTTTCAAATTTTTTTAATTTTCTTCTAAATTTTTTGCAAAAAAAGTGCAAAAAAAACCTTGACAAAGCAAAAACAGCTCAAAGAACCAATAATCATGACGGATTCTACCCAAAAAGAGCCCCTTCAAATCACAGAAGTTCCCCCTGAATTACGCGGTCTTTCCGATGAAGAAATCATCAAAAACTCGGAAAGCCGGGAGAAGAAATTTATAGGGAAAAAACATAACGGCGCCAAGCGACCGTCCAAAAGGGAACGTCTCGCCCAAAAGGAACAGAAAGAAAACGCCAAGTTCAACGCGCTCGTTGCCAAATACAATAAAACGGACGCCGGAACACAGCAGGACGCTGAAAACGACGCCGAAATCAAGAAAATTCTCAAGAAAATCGCCGCCCCGCTAGCCAGTTCGAGCGCGGAAAACGCCGAAGTCAAGAAAGTTGCCGAACCGGCTGCACCCGAGGCCCCCAAGCGCGTGCTCAAGAGCGTGCTCTCGGAACCGCCCAAACCGCCCTCCGGACGCGTCCTCAAAGGTTCGTTCGGCGCAAAACCCGGCGACAAGCCCAAGGCCGTCATCGTGTCTGCCGCAGACCTTGCCCGCCAGCGCATCGAAGAACGCGCCAAGAAAATCCGCGAAGCGCTCATGGCAAAGAACAGGGCGCTGCATCCCGAAGCCGCCGCGGAAATGCCTGTCAAGCGCCCCCGTGGCCGCCCCCGCAAGAATCCACTCCCGCCGCCTACGGCGGAGTAGGAAGTGGTTAGTGGTTAGTGGCTAGTAAACAGTAGGAAGTTGTGGCTTCGCTGCGGTTCTGAGAAACAAAAATTTAGATGGCAGTGAGGTCGCGGTCCGCGCTCTGGGGTCGCTCCGCTCTGAGACATGGGTAAATAGGATCCATAAATTTACATGCTCGCATTTTTTTGCGGGCATTTTTTGCATCCGCCGGACCTCAGAGGCCGGGAAATCTTACTTTAAAAAAATGGATTCCCCTGCGGAGAATGACAAAAGCGCAAAAAAAGACCTTCCGCTTTCGCGAAAGGTCTTTTTCAGAGGCAACGGGCGGACTCGAACCGCCGAATAAGAGTTTTGCAGACTCGCCCCTTACCAACTTGGGTACGTCGCCATTATTGCGGGTGTAATATAAGTATTTTAGCCCCTCTTTACAAGGGGTACGGGCAAAAAAAGTCAAAAAAATTATCTTTTATGCGTGAATTTCCGCGCATTGAAGACAAAAGTATTCGCCCGGCTCGGCGCCCTCTGGATAAGGAGTCTGCGCATCCGTCTGCGTGTGCCCGATGACTTCAGGCCCGGCATCCTCGGACTGTGGCACAAGGACCTGCTCGCAAGTTGCGCCGCCTTCAAGGACAAAAACGTCCACATTCTCGTCTCGGAATCAAGCGACGGGGAATTTTTCGCCCAGGCAGCAACACTTCTCCATTACGAGGTGACCCGCGGTTCCGACACGCACGGAGCGACAAACGTCCGCCACCTGCTCCAGTCGCTCAAGAAAGGCCGTTTTGTCGGCATGGCACTCGACGGCCCCCACGGCCCGGCCCTCCAAGTCAAGCCCGGCTCGCTATGGCTGTCCAAAACCAGCGGATGCCCCCTGTGGCTTTTTTGCGTCAAGTACGGCAGGCATTTCCGCCTGAACGGATGGGATAAATTCATCATTCCGCTCCCGCTGACAGCTATTGACATCGAAATTAAGTATCTTTTGCCCGAAGAAAATTAAAGAAAAGGAATACAGCCGTGATCGCATTACCTCCAAAATTTGTCGCATTCGACTTAGAAACGACTGGCCTTGTCAATCGCAAGGACGAAATCATCGAAATTGGCGCCGTAAAGTTCACTGTAGAGGTGAAAAACGGCCGAGTCGTCCCGAAACTCATCTCGGAATTTGACACGCTCGTAAAGCCCAATATGCTCATTCCCGCCGAGGCCACCAACGTGAACCATATCACCGACAAGATGGTCGAAAACGCACCACCCGTCGGCGAAGCCCTCAAGCAGTTCACCGCATTCTGCGGTCCGGGCTCTATTTTGCTCGCCCACAACGCGAACTTCGACGCGAGCTTCTTGCGCACGGCCTACGAGCAGAACCCGCAATTCACGCCAGCCAACCCCGTCATCGACAGTCTCGCCATTTCAAAGGCCATCATGCCGGAACTTGCAAACCACAAGCTAGGCTTCATGGCGAACATGTTCATGAAACGCGGCGAAATCTCGATGACCATCGACGAAGAAAAGATGCACCGCTCCGTCTATGACTGCGAGATGCTCATGGAAGTGTTCGTGGCACTCCTCCGCCGCCGCCTCAAAGAAAAGGAATGGGAAATGGGAGGCATCATGCAGGCCATGGCCAAGTACAAAGGCGTCCCGCAGTTTATTAGAAAGTAGGAAGTAGTCAGTAGGAAGTAGACAGTAGGACAAATGCAAATAATGTAATTCCTAATTTCGAACTCCGAATTCCTAATTAAAAAAGAGCCGCTTCGACTTGCTCAGCGACCTTGAGCTAGAGGAACAGCCAAAGTCCTACAAGCAAATATATTCGTCACCCTCGAGTAATCGAGGGTCTTTTTTGTGGCGTGAAAAGCAATCCCGGCACGGAGTTCTGGATAGCAAAGCAAATAAAAACACAAAAGACCGCCATGCAGAGCATAGCGGCTTTTTAAAACCTTTAATCTAAAAAATTAGATTCCGAGTTCCTGAGCGACAGCCTGGATGCCAAGCTTGCTGATGGTGCGGAGACCGGCAGCGCTCACGCGGAGAGTCACCCAACGGTCTTCTTCAGGAATGTAGAAGCGCTTCTTCTGGAGGTTCGGAAGCTGCTTGATCAACTTCTTACGATTAGAGTGGGAAACCATGTTGCCCACGAGGCCGGCCTTGCCGGTAACTTCACAAATGCGGCTCATATTAAACTCCGTTGTTTTTACAGGCACCAATTTTAGCTAAATATTTCGGAACTGTCAAGGCTAAAGTTTAATCTTGCAGTGCCTTTGGCAAGTTAAACTTTGTATTTTCCACCAATTTTATGAGATTTTGGACTTCGACGGACTCAAATTTTTCTTTCAGCCAATCGACGACACCCTGAACCAGCACTTCCGGTGCGCTCGCACCGCTTGAAATTCCGACCGTATCGATACCGTCGAACCACGACAGGTCAATATCGTTAACATCGGCAATCAGGTGGCTCGGGAGTCCCTGTTCAAGACCAAGTTCCATCAAACGCGACGAATTGGAGGAATTCTTGGCCCCGACGACCAACAGCATATCGACGGAGGAACAAAGGTCAAGGACTGCCGCCTGGCGGTTACCCGTTGCATAGCAGAGGTCGCCGGCCTCAGGCCCAATAATGTCCGGGAAACGGCGTTTGAGCGCATCGATAATTTTGCGCGTTTCCGCCACAGAAAGCGTCGTCTGCGTAATGTAGGCCAGTTCCTTGTTCGCAGGCACCTGGACCGTCTCTGCATCATTTTCATTGCGGATAAGGGTTATCGCCCCTTCCGGGAGCTGTCCGAGGGTACCTTCCACTTCGGCATGGCCTGCATGCCCGATCAAGATGATATGGCGACCAGCGTTGTAATGGCGCTTTGCGCTGAAATGCACCTTGAGCACCAGCGGGCAGCTCGCATCGAGCACCTGCAAATTACGGGCTTTCGCTTCGTCGTAAATACATTCGGCGACACCATGGGCAGAGAAAATCACCACGGAACCTTCGGGGACTTGCTTCAAATCATCGACAAAGACAACGCCCATGTCCTTAAGAGTATCCACAACAAACTTGTTATGAACAATTTCATGGCGGACATAAATGGGCGTACCGAATTTTTCGATTGCCTTTTCGACCACGTGGATGGCGCGATCGACTCCTGCACAGAATCCGCGGGGCATGGCCAGAACAATTTTTTTCATAATTCACCTAATTCACTTGAGCAAGTTTTTCAAAAATTCAACCAGCTGTTGGTACGAGTCGTTAATCTTGGCACTTTCGTGGGCAAGGAACGTCTGCACAAGGCGGACATCGGGCAAATTGCGCCTAGAGTATTCCGCAGTCGTTTGCAGCTGTGCAATAACGCCTTCACGGACAAGCGTCGCCACAGCCTCTTTCTGCCCGGCCGCAAATGGCCCCACGCATGTCGCGACGCCGCGCTGCAGCGGCTCCCAGAAGTCATGGACGCCAAGTCCGCGGGCAAACGATCCGCCAATGACGGCAGACTTCGAGACGGCAAACACGTCCTTCGTCTTGCCGAACTCGTTCACAATCGAGACCGCCCCCTTCTGCACCAAAGGCCAATCGACAACGATTAGCTCCTGGTCCCGGAGAGCTTTGCGGAAATCCGCCACTTCGGACAGCCGACGCGGCACAATCACCACGGATTCCTGACGCTTGATAGACGAGACGACCATCCGGCAGAGACTCGCCCATTCCTGTATGTGCATCGAGACGAAAACCGTATCGACCGTCGGATTTTCGGGAGCCTTAACCGTCATTCCCGAACGGACCCACGGCAAAAGTTTCCAGTCCCCGCCAATCATCATCCGGGAAATGTTAGCCCTCGCCGCCACGCCCAAAAAGCGCGAAAGGTCAGAACCAGTCTGCATGCTGGCAAAACCAATCGACGAGAAGTCTATTCCAGGAACCGCCCTATGGAACCGTCCCGAAACTACCGCCACGGAAGGCTTAGACGAAATACGCAACATCGAAGAGAGATAACCCGGCCAAAATTCGTTTTCGGCAAGAATGAGACCGACCGGCTTTACCGACGAGATAAAAGACTTCATCGGCACCGGTGAATCGACAGGAGCAATACACGAAGCAATATCGCCACCATTCTCCTCAAGAAACGAGAGAACCTCGACCTTCTGCGTCGTAATCAAGAGACGCGGACAATCCGGCAAATCCTCCTTGAGGAGTTTCGCCAAATTCATGAGCATTTTGCATTCGCCAAGACTCGCCCCGTGCATCCAGAGGAACGGCCCCTTCGGCCACGGCCCGTTCAAGCGGGCATTCATGCGATATTTGTTTTCTACAATGGGCACCTTGGCAGCAACCTTGGCAACAGAACCAAGCGCTCCACGCGCAACATCAAGAACCTTAAACATAGAAATCCGTCACTTTCAATAAAACCAACAATAAATTACAAAACAAGAGCCACAACCATGTGGACGAATCGGCAAAAAACGCCTGCCAAACGGTTCTTTGCGGGAGAACAACGCTAGATTTATCCCAACGGGGTATAAAAGCCGGGGTTTTTACAGCCCAATCCCGCCATGCATCCCCAAACTTGCGCTCCAAAAAACGGTCTTCGATCCGGGCAAGCGTTATTTCAAACAAGATAATCAAGATTATAAAGGGGAGAACCCAAAGCGACACGCCCAAATGAAAAAAGACTACGCCACAAGCAAAACCCGTGTTGGAAACATAAAGAGGGTGCCTCAGCCTTGCATAAGGGCCGTCAGTCACAAGCGTATCTGCCGCATGGACTTTTCCACGAGTGTGTTCACCGATAAACTGGCGCGCCCGCACCCGCAGCAGGGCGCTCACCACATAAAGAAGCACTGCAAGCAGAACGCCACCCACACAGCCATCAATGCGAATTCCATTCGGAAACCGGCTCGGCGGGACAAGTACAAGGGCAATAGCGAAAGCCCCTAAAATATAGCCGCGAAAGCGATACAGGAACGCAGAAAAACAGTTCTCTGCGCTAGGCATGGTCCATCTCCACGATGGTAAAACGTTGTTCCAACTCCTTCGACAGCACATCATGGCTCACCAGCACGACCCACTTGTGCAAAAGCTCCGCCGTATCGAGGAACGCCGTCAAAAGCGGTTCGCGATCTACAAGTGCCACCGACGCAAAGGGTTCATCCAGCAGCACCATGGGACAGTCCGAGGCAAGCGCCCAAACCAATGCGACACGGGCACGTTCCCCGCCAGACATTCCCTCTTTTGCGATAATTTGGGTTACACGGGCAGCACGCGCAAATTCAACAACAGCCACAGAAGATGACTGCGATAAAAGCTTTTCGAGCAAGCGAACCGGCGGAAGTTCCAAATCCTGTGCAACAAAAAACACGTTACTTTTAAGATGCAGCGGGCAAGTCACCTTGCCATGGTCCCATTCCTCAAGCCCGGCAATCAGGCGCAATAACGTCGATTTACCCACGCCGTTCCTGCCTCGAACAAGTACCGGTTTTTGCGTATTCCAGTTCAACGAGAAATTGCTGAAAAGTGCGGCAAAACCGCCCTCATATGCAAAATCGCCATGCGAAATTTCCAGATTTTCGGCA
The DNA here is from genome assembly GCA_017965445.1 of Fibrobacter sp. Taxonomy (GTDB): domain Bacteria; phylum Fibrobacterota; class Fibrobacteria; order Fibrobacterales; family Fibrobacteraceae; genus Fibrobacter. The sequence goes on from JAGCPZ010000028.1 coordinate 32,502, forward strand.
TTTGGCGGACAAGCGACTTCGACAGAATCCGCATCCGTCCTCTTCGAAGGCAGTTCCTCGAACTTTTCCAAGACATGGAGCGCACTCATCGCCGAACGCGCCTGCGGCATCACGCGAGCGCATTCCTTTACAGGCTTATAACAAAGGAGAACCGCCGAGCAGTACAGTACAAGCCCCGTGCCGTCCATCCACCCCTGCGAAATCAGGAGCGCACAAAACGCCAGCACGAAAACCATCGCCAAGACCGAAACTGATTCCGTCGTGAGCGAAAGCAAACCCTTCTTGAGAGAAACAGAAAGACCATCATTCCGAAGAGCGCGAACCACCGCAAGCAACTCCGTCGAAACAGCCTTGCGCTCAAAGCCAGAACTCCAACGGCGAAACAGCCGACGCGCCTGGAAAAGCTTTCCGCGAAAATCCGAACGCAAAGTCAAAACGCTTTCTTCGGCAGGTCCCATCCTATGCAAACTGCGCTGCATCCAACTCACCAGCGGAACAACGACCACAAACAGGAACAACGTCAGCGGCCACGAGATATAGAAGAGCACAGGCAAAAACACCAAAAGCTGGAGAACCGCCTGCACCGCTTGGAAAAACACACCGCCATTCCCTTGCAGCACAAGCGTCGATTCGTAGGCCGTCTCAACCTTAGCGTCTCCATCCGGCGTATGGAAAACGCGCGGCGACAGCGACCGGAGCGTCCACAAGAACCACGCCGACACAAACGAACCCGCACCGTAAAGCCATTTTTCGGAGATGTTCAATTTCCAGACAAAAAAGACAAAACGGAGCACGGTCAAAGCAAGCATAAGGAACAGCCACTCCGAAAGCGCAAAAACGGAATCGCCTTGGAGAATCCCCATAAACGAGCGGATGCCCCAGAGTAAAGCAGCATCAGCGGCACTCGCCAAAAGCGCTACCGGCAAGAAACGCAAAACGCCACGCCACAGAACCCTTTTTAGTCTTTTTCTCAAAATCACGGGAGAAAAATAAAAAAAATAAACGCAGCCCTTGACATTTTTGGGGAAACTGCTATATTTGGCGCACAAATCGCCCCTATCGTCTAGTGGCCTAGGACTCGGGATTTTCATTCCCGCAACAGCGGTTCAAAACCGCTTGGGGGTATAAAAACAGCTCAACGCAAGTTGGGCTGTTTTTTTAAACCATAATTTTTCCCCCATCCAAAAATTTTCATAATCCACCCTTGACTATATTGAATAAAATCCTATATTTGACCTCACACAAAACGCCCCTATCGTCTAGTGGCCTAGGACTCGGGATTTTCATTCCCGCAACAGCGGTTCAAAACCGCTTGGGGGTATAAAAAGGATCAACCGCAAGGTTGGTCCTTTTTTATAGCACCAAGTAAACCGCATAAAGGGGTATAAAAACAGTTCAACGTAAGTTGGGCTGTTTTTTTAAACCATTACAGGGGTATAGGAAGACCATTCGAAAGAATGGTCTTCTTTTTTATACTCCCAAGTAAACCGCATAAAGGGGTATAAAAACGGCAAGCCTCCCTCGAAAGGAGGGAGGCAGTATTTAACGAGTTGGAATGAGAGACTCTTTGAATAAACTCCAAATGCACCAAGAACCGATTTATCGGTTTCCTATTATTCGTATTTTCGATTTCAAATTAGAGAAAGCTCTTTGCTTACGTAAAAACAGATAATCAAAGCTCCCCCTCTGATAAGTTCATGAATAAATATAACAAATTTTTTGGTGAAAGAATACTTTTTTATTACAAAATTTCATTTTTTTACCACAAAATATGACTTTTCGCACAAAAATTTCACGGAAAGCAAGTTTTTTTACATTTCGTCGCCCAGCAAAAGGGGATTTGCACCCGTTTTTTTCCCAAAAGTCTGAATTTTCAACGAAAAAACTTCACCACCTTCTTTATGGAAGCGGCATGTTTTTTTCAAGGAATGTGAGGGATTACTTTGCGTGTGATGATGTAAGACGAGCTGATTTAGAGTGAGGGTTTTCTTCGCTTCGTTAATTCCCTCTCTCCAAGGAGAGTGAGGGATTAGACGGCAACTCACTTCGTTTCATTAATTCCCTCTCTCCAAGGAGAGTGTTTTCTATCCCTCTCTCCAAGGAGAGTGAGATTTCTCTCTCCTCAAGGAGAGTGTTTTCTATCCCTCTCTCCAAGGAGAGTGAGGGATTAGACAACTAGCTCATTTCATTTCGCTATTATTATCACCCTCTCTCATTACGAGAGAGGGATTTCTCTCTCCAAGGAGAGAGAGGGATTAGACGGCTCAGTCACTTTCTGTTCCTTCGCCGCCCTACGGGTTGCGGCCGGGGGCCGCAATCTCAAAACCCGCTGTGTTCGCTTCGCTCTCGCGGGTTTTGTCGAACCCTCTGCGAGGGTTCGATCCCTAGCCCTTGAAACAAAAAGAGCCCCACAAGGGGGCTCTTTTTGTTTCAAGGAGAGAGAGGGATTCGAACCCTCGGTCCTGTGACAGACTCCGGATTTCGAGACCGGCCCATTCGACCACTCTGGCATCTCTCCGAGGTTTGCACAATATAGTAAAATCCATTCAAACTGTCTATACCAGTCCGACGGACATCCATAACATTCTTTTTTATTACTTCGTCACAACCCCTTTAAAAAACCTTTGATTTTACCCCTTTATTTTCTACATTTGGCGCAAAATTTAGGGGACCCAACAGACTTCAGGTTTATAAGTGCGAGTGCACTTCGGGGCTTATTGAATGCTCGTTTCGAGCAATGTGATGACGCGGCATGTGCTGCAGATGAAGTTTACGGATCCCGAAGGCGACTTATGGCAGAAGATATTTCTCGCATTCCGGGAAACGATATTCCGGATAATGAAGACAAACTCAATTCCAAGATGCAGCTTGAAGCCGATGCGTTCCTGAACGCTATCGCAGGTGGCGCAGACGAAGACCAAGCCGACGAGGCTGCTTTTTTCGCAGCTAACCCAGACGGAGTTGTCGTTGACGATAACGGCGAAGTTCTGGCTTCCGGTGCAAAATCTAAAATCAAGAAAGGCGAAAAGGTCGATTTCATCGATGACGCCGAAGCAATAAACGAAGACCCGATTGCAGAAACTGTTACAGAAAAGCAGGCTGAAGAAATAATCGAAGAAAAAAACGAACTCAACTCGGACAACGAAAACACAAACGTATCAGCGGATTCGGCGAACGCTCCGACAGCAGCAACAATCCAAGAACAAGACGAAGAAATCGGCGACGAATCTTTAGTCACATTTGACGATCTTGGGCTTTCTCCGGAAGTTCTGGAAGCGGTCAAGCTCGCCGGCTACGAGACTCCCTCGCCCATCCAGGCAAAGGCAATCCCGGTCCTCTTGCAGGGCGTAAACCTCCTCGGCACGGCTCAGACAGGTACGGGAAAAACAGCGGCATTCACACTCCCGCTCCTCTCCCGTATTGATTTCAACAGCCGCGAAACATCTATGTTGGTGCTTACGCCGACTCGCGAGCTCGCCATCCAGGTTTCCGACGCCATCCAGCAATACGCAGTCAAGATGCCAAACATCAGCGTTGTTCCGGTCTATGGTGGCCAGGATATTTCCATCCAGTTGCGAGCCCTCAAACGCAAGGCGAATATTGTCGTGGCGACACCGGGCCGTTTGATTGACCACATCAAGCGTGGCTCGATTTCTCTCGGAGCAGTCAAGGCAATAGTCCTCGACGAAGCCGACGAAATGCTCGACATGGGCTTCATGGAAGACGTCGATACGATTCTCAAAGAGATTCCAAACGATGCCCAGCGCGCACTCTTCAGTGCCACCATGCCAGATAGCGTCAAGAAAATTATCGACCAGCACTTGGGCGATTACGAAGAAGCATGCATCGAAGGCAAAACGACCACGGTCGAAAACATCCGCCAGCGTTTCTTGGCAGTCAAGAACGAACACAAGATTGAAGCGCTTGCACGCGTGCTCGAAGGCGAAGACTTTGACGGTGTCTTGATTTTCGTGCGCACCAAGCAGAACACCACCGAAGTGGCAGAAAAGCTTGAAAGCCGCGGATTCAACGTGGCTCCGCTCAATGGAGACCTTGCCCAGTCCATGCGCGAACGCACCATCAACCGACTCAAGATGGGCAAGCTCGATATCGTCGTGGCTACAGACGTTGCCGCCCGCGGTATCGACGTGGACCGCATTTCGCTCGTGGTGAACTACGACATTCCTTACGACACAGAATCTTACGTGCACCGCATCGGACGTACAGGCCGTGCAGGCCGTAGCGGTAACGCCATCCTCTTCGTGACGCCGCGCGAACGCCGTATGCTGAAGATTATCGAGAAGGCAACCCGCCAGCCCATCGAAGCGATGGATATGCCGACCTCCGAACAAATTAGCAGAAAGCGCGTTGATGCCTTCAAGGCCAAAGTCAAAAGCGTCGTAAGCTATGGCGAACTCGACCAGTTCAAGGAACTCGTTCGCGAACTCGTCGCTGACGGTTGCAACATGAAGGATGGCGTTGTCCTCGAAGACGGTACCGTAAACGAAATGACCGCCGAAGACATCGCCGCCGCAGTCATCAAGATGTATCAGAAAAAGCAGCCGCTCTTCCCGAACCTCCCGCCGCTCGAAGCCCCGAAGGAACGTCGTGAAAAAGTGCGTAGCGGTAGAGACTTTATCGGAAACGACGACAACTTCGGTCTCAATAACGACGAGCAGAAACGCCTGAAAAAAGAACGCAAGGAAGGGATGAACGGCGTCGAAGAAGGCTACCTGCGCTACTACCTGGGCGTAGGCCGCATCGATCACGTGAGCCCGCGCGATATCGTGGGCGCAATCGCCGGCGAAGCAAATATCAGCAGCAGCAACATCGGTCGCATCAAGCTTTTCGACAAGTTCAGTACCGTCGAACTCCCGAATACTCTCCCGCAAGACGTTCTCGACATTTTGTCCGAAATGACCATCCGCGGCAACGACGCCCGCTTCCGCGTGATGACCGACGAACCGCCCGAGGGCCCCGCACCGGGAACAAGACCGCACGCCAGCCGTGAAGAACGCCGCAGTTTCCACAGAGACCGCAAGGGAGTTTTCCGCGATGAGGAACGCCGTGGCGGATTCCGCAAGGAACGTGGTGAACGAAGTGAACGCAGCTTCGGTGACAAGCCTTTCGAAAACCGCAAGGCACGTCGCGAACGCCAATTCGCCGACCGCAAGCCCGGCAAGTTCGAAGACAGGCCGTTCCGCAAAGACCACGACGAAAGAAGCTTTGGCGACAAGCCCTTCCGCAAGACCCGCCGCTTCGGTAGAGTATAAAAATTCTTATAGAAATCAAAAAAACAGAGTCCGTCTTGGCTCTGTTTTTTTTTAGTATTTTATATTCAATTACAGAATTATCATGTACAAAATTTTAATGAAAAAAGCGATTACGCTCCTTCTTGCCCTGTTTCTAACAACAGAGTTGCAAGGATGTTCCTATTCCGTACCGATAATTGTGGGAACATCAATAGCAACAATAGGTTATTTTACCGATAAAAGTTCTAAGAAAGACTCGTTAACGAAATTACAAACAGAAGTCTCAGCCGATTCAGCACAAATTATTGCGAAAAATGACTCGTTAAAACAAAAAAAGGAATCGCAAACCGAAAAAACATCCAAGGGACAAGTTGCATTCGGCATTACAATGGGAGTAGTCGCAGTGATACTTCCGTTCTTCCTTTTGATAAAATTGTTCCAAGCAAGTCCAGGCCTTGGAGATTAAAAAAAAGAAGTCCGTCTCTAACACAGACGGACTTCTTTATATCGGCGAAAAAAACTTAGCCACCGATAAAAATTAGGACACCGCTCATCGCCAAAAGACAGATGCCCCAAATAGTCTCTACAATCGGGCCAAGTTTCTTGACTTCAACTTCGTTGTGTTCCATAGTAGTTATCCTCTTACCCCAAGGCCCCGCAACATTGCTTGCCTTACATTCTATAAGCTACAAAAAGAATTCTCTGAAATTGTATCATTTATGTTTGTTTTTATGGACTTTTTGTCAATGTCCCAACTTGGAATATTGCAAAAAACGAAAAAATTAAAAAAAGAAAGGGCCCCTCGAGCGTTCTGCTCAAGGGGCCCGTGAATCCAGCGGCGACCTACTCTCCCGGGCCCGGGGGCCAGGTACCATCGGCGATCTGGGGCTTAACTTCCGTGTTCGGGATGGGAACGGGTGTGACCCCCACTCGATGACCGCTGAAACAAACTCTGCATGGAAAACTGAACTCTTTTAAGCAACCGCCAGAATGCCGAAGCAAGGC
>JAGCPZ010000029.1 GCA_017965445.1 Fibrobacter sp.
ACCGGGATGAAGATCACTCCTTTGACCGGACTTGCGGTGACATGTGGTGCGCCGAATATGCAGAAGATATGGTCCATACCGACTGCGGCAACGAGTCTTTGGGGGATTGGATAGCCACGACAGACGCAACCTCATCCGTGATTTGGCCCGCAAAACTCGGGCACGAGTTTAACCCCATATCTCTACTCCCGGTTATTGAAATTTATAACAGTGTAGCAGGAACTTTCAACTTAGGCAATGGGGAAAATCCATACGCAAAGGTTGGTTTCGACATGAGCTACAATTCCGATCAAAATTTCGACATCACCCAGTGGGGCGGATTCTGCATCACCTATAAATCCAGCCACGACTTCTTTGCAGAATTAACCCCGTCCAACGCCACCGAAGGCCAAAAGATTCCTAGAGTTCTAGTTCCCAGATCACTAGAATACACGACCATCGACTTGCCCTGGTCTTCGTTCAGCCCGTCAGACGCAAGTACCGTAAAATTTGTCAACTTCGTGTTCAGCGAGCCCGCCGGAGCTACAGGCTATTTTGCATTCTATACCGTAGGCAAGCCGGGGACCTGCACAAAATAAAGGCAATCACCCCCCGTTAAAACAACTCTACTTCCTGGCGGCAGTCAGCGAAATTCCCAAGTGGATATTATTCCATTCAGAGACGGGGTCACGTTTCGGGTTCTTCCCTATCTGGAAGTTTTCGTCGCCATCTTCTTTGTTGTTGGGACCCGCGGCAGTGCCGTAAAATCCCGCAGTCAGGGTGAACCCGACAAGGTAATGTTCCGATACGCTCCAGAGCTTGCCCGCTTCGAACTTGAAGCCGACATCAAAATTACAATACTCCATCCCGTATTTTTCCCACTGGTTGTCACTCCACATGAACGAGAGCGTAGCACCCGCAAACAACCCGTACAAAGCAGAATTTTTGGACGGGAAAGGAAAAAACTTGAATCCGAAGCCGAAGAGCGGGCGGACCATAACCTCGGTTTCGGCGTATTCATCCTTGTCGCGGGAATAAAACTTGTAGCGTGAATCGCCTATCGATACGAAAAGACCGAAATCCAACAAAAAGACGAACCTTTCGCCCGGAGAAAATCCCGCCTGCACACCGAGCATCGGGCCGCCACCTTTAAAAGAGAATATATCGTACGTGAGGTCCTCGTCAAAGACCATCTCGTCGCGTTCCATATCGTGATACCAATGGGTAGAGGATTCCGTCTTGACTCTATACGACGCATAATGGCCACCCAGGGACACCTCGAAATACGGGAACCCAGAATCATCCGACAAGGCAAGCGCCGCACAAGCCAGGCAAGCGACTATTTGCAGTATCCGTCGGAGCATTTCAACCTCAGCACCGCATAGTTCACGAACTTGCCACAGGATGCGTCTTCTGGGGGCAGAAATTTCTCAAATTCAAAATCTCCACGGACAGAACGTTCGTCATATTCCAGGAACCGAAAATTGAGTTCTTCCGGTTTCCAAGAATCTGAATGGCTATTGACTTCGAACGTAGGCAAGGCGACTACATTGCCACTACAGTAAAAGGAGATGTCGATCGATATCTTATTCTCGCGGCCAAGCAAGAAAAGGCTGTCGCAGGTTTCGCGGCAAATTATCCTGGCATCGGATTCCGAGTTCACCGCCGTATCCGCCCAGATGGAGTCCCCCACTTGGTACGTAACACGCAACGCCAAGGAATCCACCTTGTCCGGTTTATAGGCAGCAATATCGGACCCATAGTTGTACGTGAGCACCTGTTCCGCCGGGTCACAGGCCATACAACAAAAGGCTAGCCACGAAAAGACCAGTACACAGAAAGTGAAAAATCTGACGCAACGAGACTTCATCTAGTTCCAATATACATACAAATTTAAAACAGAGCAACAACGCTTGCGAAAAAATTGGCAACAGAAGTCGCACGGCAGGTCAGCCACCTTCTCGAAACTGCCGTAATCGTTCATGTTGCCGCATTTCTAAAGGAACTTTAAAAGTACACTTCTTTTCTTCTGAACAAATCTCCCATGACCTTGAACAGCAGCGGTAATCGTCACGATTTAGCGTCTTTTGTTTTACTTCAAGTTCGCCTTGAAGAATTCTTCCATCTTGTCGTAGGGAATCCTGCCGTTCACATCATCATAGAGGTCAGTGTGTACTGCACCCGGGAGGATCAGGAGTTCCTTGTTGCCGACAGCCATGCTCCAATTCTTTGCCGGGTCCAGCTTTGCGGGGACCTTGACCTTCTTGCCGGTCATCTTTTCGAAAGCACCTTCGCTGAAGTAGCGGCTATGAGCTTTTTCACCGTGAATCACGAGGACAGCTCTTTCGATTTCGTTGGCGTACGCGAGGAGTTTCGTGTTCATGAGCGAGGTGCCTGCGGAAGCCGCCCAGCCCTTGTTGCTATTGAGAGAACGCTTGTGATAGCCACGCGGGGTCTTGTAATAGGCGTAGTAATCCTTGACAAAGAACGGAGCATCTTCCGGGAGCGGGTCCACCACGCCGCCAGCGAGGTCGTACGAGCCGTTCTTGAAGTCCTTGGTGCGTTGGGCCATCAATGCCTTGCGCGCCTCGTTACGAGCCTTCGCGTTGTTCGCCTGGTCAAAGTATCCGTTAGCAGTGACGCGGCTCATGTCGTACATGGTGCTTGCCACGGTCGCCTTGACGCGGGTGTCGATTCCGGCAGCGTTAATCGCCATGCCGCCCCAGCCGCAAATGCCGATGATGCCGATGCGTTTCGGATCAACGTCGTCGCGGGTTGAAAGGAAGTCTACGGACGCCATGAAATCTTCGGTGTTGATGTCCGGGCTGTTCATGTAGCGCGGCTCGCCACCCGATTCGCCGGTAAACGACGGGTCGAATGCGACGGTCAAGAATCCGCGTTCAGCCATGTGTTGCGCGTAAAGGCCGCTGGACTGTTCCTTGATTGCACCGAACGGACCCGAGACCGCAATCGCGGGAAATTTGCCGTTCACCTTGAGGCTTGTATCTTTAGGGATGTAAAGGTCTGCTGCGAGTTCAATGCCAAAATGGTTCTTGAAAGTGACCTTGGAATGTACCACCTTTTCGCTCAGCGGGAAAACCTTGTCCCATTCGGCGGTGAGGTTCAGCTTGTTCATATTTTCGTCCTTTGTCTGTTGTGCCGCTTCTGTTGCGGACTTTGTTGTCGACAAGGTCCCTGAGCTGGTATGCTGAGCCTGTCGAAGCACTGTCGAAGGGTCTTTTTCGGGGCCGCAGGCGGTGAGTGCGCCGAAAGCAAGGATTGCGACGGCGGTCGTTGCGATTTTCTGGAAAGTTTTCATAAAAGCCTCGTATGTAATTGTCATTCCCACGTAGGCGAGAATCTCCTTTAACGGTTTTAATATACTTAAAACCATCTGCAATAGCAATTACTTATTTATTATGGCTTGTCATGCTTTTAAGGCATGGATAAAGAAAAAACATTTCAAAAATGTTCTGATTTATAATTTTGGGGAAGATACATTTATGCACTAAACATGGATTGCAGGAATCAGATTGTCAAAAGTTTTATGCATTTTTTAAAGGGGAAGGCTTTCCACTAGGGGTAAGCCGAGGCGTTGCGGGGTGGCGTGCGCCCGCAGTAGGGGTGAAGGATCGAAAAAAAAACACATCAAAATAAACATTCCGCTGTAAGCTTAACGGGAACTGATTCTGAATATTGGTTCTTTTTCAAGGGACTTGCCGTAATGAGCGTTTTGAATATTCCCTTGCGGGTTCCGGTTTCGCTCACGAACGCTGCAAAACGGCGTTCCATCTTGTTGAATTCCGATTCGGTAAGGGTGTAATCTGTTTCGGAGTATTTCAGTTCGCAAAGGTTTATCATCCCATCGGCCCGGTCGATAATCAGGTCAATTTGGGCGGGAGTTTTCTTGTCTTTGCTACGCCAGGAATACTGCTGTGTCGAAATAGCATCTATCCTGAGAGTCTCCTTAATTTGTTGCGTATGGAGCAGGCAAACTTTTTCGAAAGCAAGCCCTAGCCAGGTATTCACGACGGGGGTATTGATGTGATTCTCCCAAAAGCGGGTGTCGCCCTTGGCTTTGCTGTTGAAGTACAGGTGGAATAAGGTGAACGGATCGACAAGCTGATAAATGCCGCTGTTTTCCTTGATGACCTTCTTTTCGCGAACCATGTATTTTCGGATAAATCCGCATTCGATGAGATTTTGAATCTGCTCGGATAGGGTTCCGCCTTTTTCAGCCTTCATTGCTTCGATGATTTCCTTGCGGGTCATGCCCTGTTTTTTTTGAGCAAGGGTTTCTACGATACGCATGTATGGTTCTGCCGCATTGAAAAGTGTCTTGAAAAGCCGCTTGTACTCGCGCCGCATTTCCCCGTTTTCGGAGAAGTAAAGTCGGTCTATGTTTTGGGCAAGGCTTTCGCTTTCATCGAAGAGGCTGAGGTAGTAGGCCACACCGCCTGTGAACATGTACGACTGCAAGACAATTTGCCTAGACCAGGTGAAGTTTTTAGATAGTAGATATTCCTCGGTTTCCCTGAGCGTAAAAGGCAGAAGCTTTATCTCGTGCGTAATCCTGTTGTGCAGCCCTCCTCTGCTGTCTATGAGGTTCTTTATCATCCAGGATGTTGCGGAACCGCATACGATGAGTTTAAAGTTGTCTTGGGTCGAAGCCCAGCTATTCCAAAAATGCCCAAGGGCTTTTGTAAAACCTGAGCCCTGCGTGTCGAGGCTTGGAATTTCATCAATGAAAACGATACAGGGGTTGCCGTTAGAAATTCTGTCCGAAAGGGCTTTGCGCAGTTGAGAAAACGCTTCCATCCAATTTTTAGGACGTTCTTTGCTCTCATAACCGAAGATGTCCATGGCGTCAAGAAAAGCGTCTATTTGGTCATCCTTTTTACCTTCCAAGAATTTTCGCCAAAAGTCAATGAAAAATTGAGTTTTGGCGAAAATCTTATGTCATTTTCGCCAAAAGTCGCTTATATGATGAGTTTTTCCCGTGTTCAGCAAGCCCGCCGAGGCATTCCTGAGATGCCTCAAGCAAGAAATCGAGATTGAGTAATCTTAAAAAGTTGCGAATTTAAGCAGAGCGCGGTTTTCCGGTCCAACCGAGTTTTTCACGGAGGGCACCTACAAAACCCGTATGATGCATACGGATAAACGTCGTCACAAGCTTACTTTCAGACAACATCACGTATTCATCCGGTTTCATTTCAAGTGTAATGCGACCATCAAAAACAAGGTCTAGTGAACTGTTCACCGCAGATGCCACACGCAGCTTTTTATCCGTAAGCGAAAGTACAAGCGGACGCACCGAAAGACTGCTCGGTGCAACAGGCGTAAGCACCACAGCAGGCGTCGAAGGGTGAATAATCGGTCCTCCGGCCGCAAGGTTGTACGCAGTCGAACCCGTCGGAGTCGAAACGAGAATAGAATCTGCCCAGTATTCCGTGAGGCACGTATCGTTATAAGCAACGTTAATGTTCACCATGCGTTCAGGAGCGTGAGCATGAACATGCACTTCGTTCAGCACGGTCTGCTTCGCAATGCATTTTTTTCCGTGATAGACTGCCGCCTCAATCATCATGCGTTCGCGAGTCGAGAAGTCACCCGTCATCAGGCTGTCAAGCGTTTTCGTCAAGCCTTCCACACGCGATTCCGCCAGGAATCCAACACGGCCCGCATTCACGCCCAAAATCGGGATGTCATGACCAAGCGCAATATGCGCTGCTGTCAGCACAGTACCGTCACCGCCAACCGCAATCAGCAAATCCATCTTTTGCAATGCGGATTCTTTCACGACACGAATCGGCTTTTTCACAAGTTCCTTCAAGGAATCAAGCGCGCAAAACTTCACCTGCGGATGTTCAAGCGCCCAAGCAGAAATTTGCTTCAAGGCGCAAGCCAAATCGGCACTTTTGTCCTTGAATCCGACAATTCCAATATTGCTGAAAGACTTATTCATTTCCATCCTCAAGTTTCGCGTTCGTTCAATGCATCACCTAAATTATGAATCCTATCACTGCTGCTTTCTTTGCTAGCCAAGAAGGCGATTCCGGCTTACTTCGACTTCGCTCAGCACAGGCTCCGGCCGGAATGACAGATTGGGCAAAATCATTCTGGGTAAACATTTTATTCCTTCTTCTCGGCGTTCTCAGCGACAAGCACATTCTTCAATTTTTCCACAACGCCTGGGAACACGGCTTCGACCTTGTCCATGTTTTCGACCGGTTCGTCGTTCTGGAGTGCAAGCGAAAGGACGCTCAAAGCAAGCCCCATCTGGGCAGAATCGCCACCGTCAAAATCGCTGCCGTTCACAATCGTTTCCAGGCCGCGAATCACAAGGCCGTCGTCATACACGCCGACTTCGGCACCCGTCTTGCGCAAGTTCACCGCCAAGGTTTCGTTCTTCGGACGCATTTCCACGCGCACTTCCTTGGGCAATCGCAAAATCGTTTCGCCTTCGGCGTAGCAAGATGCCACAGCCAACAGCGGAAATTCTTCGAGCGCAGTCGCAATCACATCTTCACTGAAGCGGCGCCCCTGCAAACGCTTCCCGGATGCCAGCGGCTTAATCTCGACGTCGCCAAATACATCACCATATTTTTCACGACGACTAACGGTCTCGACATTAGCGCCCATGCGCTTGAGGCACGTCAAGGCGCCTGCTCGGCTACTGTTCAAATCCACGTTCAAAAGCTTGATGACGTTGTCCTTCGGCATGTTGCCGACAGTCGCCAAAACCGCAAACGCAGTCGCCTCGGTTGTATCACCCGGCACATAGTATTCACGCGCCGTAATCACCTTCGTCTCCGAAAGTTCCGTAAACTGCGTACGTTCAATTTTCTTGCCCTGCGCAATCATCAAGCGGCGTTCAAATTCGCTCAACTGCTCCATGCCGCGGCCTTCGTACTTTACGGCTGCGCCAAAATAAATGAGCATTTTCGTCCACTGGTCATGCACCGTCGATTTTTCTTCGAAATTCAAATATTCATTGCGAATAAGTGCACGGAGCAAAAGTCTATTGCGCATCGCATACGACACGTTTCCAAGCGAATCCTTCTTGACGTTTAGCTCATCGCGCAAAAAATTAAAGACAAATTTTGCAGGTTCATCTTGCTGGACTTTAATCTTAAAATACTTCTGGAGCAATTCCTTCGCCGTATTCACGCGGGCAATCCCTGCATCATCGACTTCATCTGCAAACGTGTAAAGTTGTTCTTCGTCCTTGCTGGCAAGAGTCCACAACAAAACATTGTCCGTTTCGTTAAACTCGATTGGGAGCATCGTCGGAACCGGGTACTGGAACCCTTTTCCATCAAGCACCAGCTGGTGTCCTTGCAATTCGTAAGACAATCCAAATTCCTTAAGAGCCTCAGCATAGCGTTCACTGCCACTCGCCCATGCGAAATCTTCTAACACCGTGCGGCCATTCACAAGGAGCGCCATAACCAATGTCAAATTCATCCGTTCACGGTCGGGGTTCATCAAGAATTCCATCATCAATTCCTTAAGTAATTAGCGTCGTTCTTTAACTTCGTAATCCAAATAGCGCAATGTCTTTACGGCTCGTGCGGCTTCTTCTTCAGTCTTGAAGGCAAGCAAAAGCGTACCCGCCACATTTTCGCGAACCTTCATGAGTTCGATATCGCGAATATTGATACCTTCCTCGGCAAGCGGCTGCATCACGCTCAAAAGCGCACCCGGCTTGTCCTTGAGCTGTACCGTAATTTCAAAGAACGAACCGGCAGTATTTCGACCCGGAGCAAACAAGCTCGCACGGCCATCGTTACCCGCCTTGAAAATATCTGCTAACGCCTGCGAATTATCGGCAGCAACGCTCTGTTCGTCATTTTCAAAATTGCCCGAAGCAGGCTTGCCGTCCTTCACGACATTGAGTCCGTTCATCGCAGCAATCGTCTTGTCGAGCCCGTCACGCACTTCGCAAAGCGCACGCGCCGTCTCGTCGCGGTTCGTCACCGCAATATCGTGCCACATTCCCCATCCCGAGGCCGCAATGCGCGTCATATCGCGAAAAGCGCGCCCCGCAAAATGCTGGTAGTTGTGCTTGAGCAATCGCTCCGGCAAATTCCCGGCTAGCGTAGAACTGAGCATCTGCGGCATGTGACTTACCCACGCCATCGTTCGGTCGTGATGTTCCGGCGGGAACACCACTGGATTCGCACCCACAAAGTGAATTATCTCCAGGAGCGGAGCATAGACCGATTCATCCGTCCCTTCGGGCGGACAAACGAACCAATAAGCGTTTTCAAAAATTGCAGGATCGTTGTATTCGCAAGTGCGTTTTTCGGAACCGGCCATCGGATGGCTACCGACAAAGCGGAACGGAGCAGGCAAACGCATGCCCGCCTTGCATATTTCCACCTTCGTCGAACCGATATCGCTCACCAAAATTTCGCGGTTGGCAGGACCTTTTGCGCCAGCCCACGAAACCTTTCCCAGCGCATCAATCATCTTCAAAATGTGGATAATCGGCGCACAGAGCAAAATCAAATCAGAATCTTTCGCCCAATCTTCCGTTTGGTCGTACCCGAAAAATTCATCAGCCAGTTCAAGTTCTTTTGCACGCTTGAGCGTCGCGGGCGAACTCACTGCACGGATGATTGTCGGGAGTTTAGCCTGCTTGATTGCCGCAGCAACCGAACTAGCCAAGAGGCCAAAACCCACCATCGTAATGCGGCCAACCATTATTCTTCCACCTTGCAAGTTTCTTCCATGATGACACGGAAAATATTCTTGAACGATTCCGGTGAAAGCGGGCCACCGGCCTTTGCGGCCTTCCCTGCAACAGCCTCCAAGACAGCATCTTCGCGAGTTTTGTCAGCCACAGGTAAACCTTTTTCTTTTTTGATTTTCCCGATTTCGACAGCGTAAGACGCCCTCTTGTTGAGGAGTGCAATCAGTTCATCGTTAAGTTCGTCAATGCGAATGCGCCATTCATTTATATCCATGTTGATGAATGTAGAAAAAAACAAAGCATCCTCGCCGAAACGAGTAACTAAAAAACTATATTTCGCACCGAACTTTAATCTTTGGAGCAATCATGAAAATTGCCGTTATGGGTGGAGCCGGATACATCGGAAGCCACACGATCATTGAACTTTACAAAGCAGGACACTCCGTCGTTGTTGTCGATAATTTGGTCAATTCCTGCGATGAATCTCTCCGTCGCGTAGCAGAACTTGTCGGTGCGCCCATTCCATTCGTGAACGCAGATGTCCGTGACGCAGCAGCCATGGACAAAATTTTCAGCGAAAACAAGTTTGACGCATGCATCCATTTTGCAGGACTTAAGGCTGTAGGCGAATCCGTCGCCAAGCCCCTCGAATACTACGAGAACAACATGAACGCCACGTTCGTGCTCATCAACGTCATGCGTAACCACGGCGTAAAGAACATCATCTTCAGTTCTTCTGCCACCGTCTATGGCAACCCGGCAATCATCCCCATCACAGAAGAATGCCCTAAGGGAGAATGCACCAATCCATACGGTAAAACAAAATCCATGCTCGAAGAAGTGCTCAAGGATGTGCAGAAAGCCGACCCAGAATGGAACGTCGTTTTGCTCCGCTACTTCAACCCGATTGGCGCTCACCCGAGCGGACGCATCGGCGAAGACCCGAACGGGATTCCGAACAACCTAATGCCATACATCACGCAAACGGCAGTCGGACTTCGCAAGGAACTCGGCGTATTCGGCAACGACTACGACACCCCCGATGGCACCGGCGTCCGCGACTACATCCACGTTTGCGACCTCGCCGCAGGCCACGTTGCCGCGCTCAAGGCCATCGAACGCAAATGCGGGCTTGCCATTTACAACCTCGGTACAGGTCATGGCTACTCGGTTCTCGATGTCGTGAACGCTTTCGAAAAAGTAAACGGAGTCAAGATTCCCTACAGCATCAAGCCGCGCCGTGCAGGCGACATCGCCACATGCTACTGCAATCCGCAAAAGGCATTCGACGAACTCGGTTGGAAGGCCCAGTACGGCATCGAGGAAATGTGCCGCGATGCATGGAACTGGCAGAAAAACAACCCGAAAGGCTATAAGGGATAAAAAACCCCTATTATCCAAGCCGCAAACATAAACAAGCAGCGAAAATTCTAGTAACTCGTAACAGTAACTAATAACTTTCCACTGTCTTTTACTACATTATAACTACTATGCAGATTACAAAAGCTTCTCAACTTACTGGTGTTTTTCCCGCGCTGTTCACCCCGTTGATGAACGACGACCCCAAGAACCTCCGCAACTCCATCGACTACAAGAAGATGGAGAAGATGATTGACGACCTTATCGCCGCCGGTGTTTCGGGCATTCTCCCCGTTGGCACCACGGGCCAAAGCGCAACGGTCACGCACAAGCAGCACCTCGACATCATCAAGTTCACGCTCGACTACGTAGATGGTCGCGTTCCGGTGATTGCGGGCGCAGGCAGCAACTGCACGCGCGAATCGGTCGAGATGATTGAAGAAGTCCTGAAGATTGCCGAAGTTCCGGTTCTCTGCGTTACGGGCTACTACAACAATCCCTCGCAGGAAGGTATCGAAAAGCATTTCAAGACCTTGAGCTCCGAAACGGGCGCCAAGATTATTATATACAACGTTCCTGGCCGTACCGCTAGCTATGTTCACCCCGACACGCTCATCGCTCTTTCCGAAGACAAGAACATCATCGGACTCAAGCAGGCGGTCGATTTCCGCATCGGCGAGAAGTTCCACGAAGACACGAAGCGCGTGATTAACGAGACGAAGAACAACGACTTTGCCGTTTTGAGCGGCGAAGACGGATTCTTCATCGACATGCTCGAAATGGGCGGCACGGGCCTCGTGAGTGCAACTGCGAACATTCCCGAAGCAGCAAAGATTTTCGTGGACCTCCACAAGGCTTTCCAGGCCGGCGAATTCCAGAAGTGCGACGACCTGCAGGACGCCGCCCGCGACTACGTGGAAGCGACCTTCTGCCGCAAGAACCCGATTCCTCTGGGAACCATGTTCAACAGCCCGCTGTTCCAGCCGATGACGAGCGTGAAGGATACCGCCCGCGGTGACGAAGCCGAAGCCCGCATCATGAAGCTCATCAATGAGAAGGCTACTAGTTTGAAGAAATACCATATTTAGACGAAAGAACGCCGCTTAGGTTGGTGAGCTCGCCGAACCACGCGGCTACAGACGAAAGACGAAAGATTTCTCAAAAAAAATGAATTTCTTTCGTTTATCGCCTTTCGTCTATCGTCTATTTTTACCCCAAGGAGATTCACAATGGCTAAAAATCAAAAATCCGTGACTGATTTGGTCTGCGACCTCATCAAAAAGCAGAAACTCCTCCCCATCCCGGTGCAGACACTGAACGAAGAAGCCGAAGCCTCTCGTTACTTCGGTGGCGACCTCAAGGAATTCTTGGCGGCAGCCAAGACGCTCGGCGCCAAGGGCATCTTCGTTGAAACGCTGTACCTCGAAGACGACGAATTCTACTACGATAGCGGCATTGATGACGAGGAATATCTCGCCATGAACGGCGCTGACGCAAGCTGCGCCTGTGGCTGCGGCGAAAATTGCGAATGCAAGAAGAAGGACAAAAAGTCCAAGAAGGCCAAGGACGACGACAAGGTCGATGCCGTTCTCCTGGAACCGGAAGACCTCGATGGTCTTGACCTCTCTCTCCTCCGTCCGGGAATTGCAAAGTTCCTCGACCGCGTTGGCGAATGCTGCGGCGTGCGCTTGACGGTTCCGGGCGTGGATCACCTCGAAGTCGAAATTTTCGCGGACTGGTACGACGAATTCGCCGAACTCGTTGACGAAGCTTCCGAAATCATCGAAGAAGACCCGAACGGCGCCCTCGAAGAAGTCGAAGCGAAGTTCAAGGCTGCGGAAGCCGCTGCCGAAGCGGAAGACAAGAGCGTCAAGAAAATCGCTGCTCACCCGCCGAAAAAAACTGCTCGCGCTAAAGCAAAATAAAAAAGCTTCCTGAGCGCTCGCTCTCGCAAAAGCGTGCAGTACATGTCACCCCGCACTTGTTGTTAGTTGCGGGGTCTTTTTTTTGCGGGGTCTAGTTTTTATCGACCATTATAACAAAAACAAAAACGTTCCCCCGCAAAGGAGGGAACGCTTCCAAACTCTCTTGAAGAGAGAATTAATTTGTCTTTACTTCACGGCGATGCGCTGCATAAAGTTGCCACGCTTCACCAGATAAACGCCAGCCCCCTGGAAGCGGGCCTTGACAGCAGCCTTGAGAGAAGCTCCGGCAGCAACCTTGACCTTGCCAAGGAACTTACCCTGCATATCGAACACCTGGTATGTTCCACCCAAATCATTCAGGCGAAGAGTCGATACCAATGCGAGCGTGCTATCATTATCCGGCGGAGTAATATCGCCGCCGCCCGGCAACGTGAACTTCACGTAGTCAACGTTCGTGTTGGCTGTAGCAATTGTAATGCGAAGCGTGTGCTTGCCAGCGGTAAGCGTAGCCTTGCCCTTGGCAAGTTCATAAGAATTCCAGTCTTCCGTGGTATTACCTTCGAACGGGAGAGAAACAAGAGCCTTGCCATCCAAGGAGAGTTCCACAGTACCAGAACCCGAACCGTTGGCAACATTGGCTTCGATTTCATATTCGCCATCCTTAGCAACTTCCACAGTGTATTCGAGCCATTCATCTACAGCGGTATAGCCGATAGCCTTGCCGTCACCAGCATTCACGATATCGACAGAAGAGTAGTCTTCGCCACGGTAGTTGTGGTCGCCATCGTCGCCCGAAGCGCCCTGAGCACCGTTGTATGTAGCACCTTCGTTACCTTCGTCAAAGTTTTCGGCTTCGACCGTTCCCGGAATTGCCGCCGCCGTACCCTTATAAGGCTTGCGTTCGATATCCTTCGGCGGAATCACTTCGGATGGTGTTCCCGCATCGGTCATATCAAAGTAAGAATAATCGACAGAACCCGTAGCATTGCCACCCGCTTCGGTCATGAGCATCACTTCAGTCACGCGGCCGAACTTAAGCGTAGCATCCTTCTTTCCTTGCTTCGATGTCGGAAGGTTCGCAGTCTGACCATGGAACAATTCATCCCATTTTTTGAAGTGGGCGGAAATATCGATGTGACCACACTGACGCGGCGTCGCACGGACACTGAAGAACTGCACGAACGTCGATGTACCCGTCTTGGAAGGTTCCTGGTCGCGCAAGAAGGCGTGGATGGTATATTTCGCGCCATCAACAGTAATTTCGCCAAACTTCGGGCCGATATAGGCTTCGCTCGGCTTGCTGTACCAGTCATCCACGATGTAGTATTCAATCTGCGGATTAACCGTCCAACCGTAAATACCAATGTAACCGTACTGGGCGTTACCGGTCTTCGTATATTTGTAATCGACCGTATAATACTTTGTCTTGTGATCGACGCCAGAACCATTGTCACCATAGCGGTAACCCACGCGAGCCAAGAAGTCCTGGTTATTGCTCCAGTTGGCCTTGAACGTACCGTTGTCGAAGTAGCTCATGCTGTTGCTGCCACCCTGGGACCACTGTTCAAAGCCCCACGGCGTACCGTTGATAGAACCGGTCTGGTTGCCATTTACACGATGTTCGCTACCGCGAGCCTTGGTCATTTCGTCCTTGCAGGCATCGACTGCGAAAGCGCTGGAAACACAAAGCCCGAAGGCAAGTGCAAAGGTAGTCCTCAAAACACCACTTTTCATTTTTAGCTCCTCATAAAATAGGGGTTTACACCCGTTTAATAGAAAATTAGCTCCAGCCCCCCAATAAGGGAAGACACATACAACATAAGCCGTTGTTATGGAAAGCAACACCTAAAATTCGCTACTACGAAAAAACGCTCCCCGCTAGGGGAACGTTTTTCAAACAATTGGAACAAGAGAGATTACATCACCAATTATTTCACCGTAAAGCGTTGCATATAGTCGCCCTGCTTCACCATGTAGATGCCGGAGCTCTTGAAGTTGACCTTCAGGACTTCGTTCACAGAGGCGCCTGCATCAACCTTCACGTTGCCGAGATAGCGGCCCTGCATGTCGAACACCTGGATGTCGCCACTCTTGAGCTGCATTCTGGTATTGAAGTGGATGGCGTCCGTGGAGCTGCTGCTGCGATGATGGAAGCCACCAGAAGAAGATGTTGGAGCAGAAGCGCTTGACTTGGGTTCGCTGGCGCTAGATTCCGGAGGAGGAGCAACTTCGAGAGGATGCTTCTTGTCGGTCATCTTGAAGTAGGTGACATCGAACGAACCCGAACCGCCACCGGCTTCAACGAGCACCTTGGCTTCGTACATCTTACCCATCTTCATGCCGAGTTCTTCCCACTTCTTGAAGTGAGCCGTAACGTCGATATGACCACAGGAACGGGCACCCTTACGCTTGCTGAAGAACTGCGGGAAGGTCTGGTCACCCTTGATAGAGGGGGCGTTGTAGCGCATATTCTGGTAAACTTCATAGGTAGCGCCATCAACCTGGAATTCACCCTTCTTGGAACCCAGGAGGTTCGCACCCGGTTCGCTGAACCAGTCATCGACGATGTAGTATTCAACGAGCGGATCGACCGTCCAGCCGTAGATACCGATGTAGTTGTAGCCACCGGCATTACCCGACTTGGACCACTTGAAGTATGCATCGATGGGGCCGAGTTCACTGTATGTCGATTTTTCGTCATACTTGAAGCCGACACGGGCAAGGAAGTCGTTCGTGCCGTTCCAGCTGGCCTTGTACGTACCGTTGTCGTAGAACGTCATGGAGTTGTTGCCGCCCTGGTACCAGATTTCATAGTGGTACGGAGAGCTGCCGACATTACCCGTCACGCTGGAGTTGTTCTGGCCCTGGGTCCTCGTTTCTTTACCTTCATGACCCATAGCGTCCTTGCAGGCGTCGATCGTGCCAGTAGAATTGCCACCCTTAGAAGAGCTGGACTTGGCCTCAGCAGCACTGGACTTCGGCGTAGAAGCAGAAGAAGTCGGAGAATCCTTGGCGTTGTCAGTCATGTCGAAGTAGGTGTAGTCCACGGAACCCGTAGCATTGCCACCGGCTTCGGTCATGAGCATCACTTCAGTCACGTTACCGAACTTGAGCTGAGCAGAGCCACCGCCCTTGGAACCGCGGAGCTGCTTGTTCTGACCCGTAAAGAGTTCGTCCCACTTGTTGAAGTGTGCAGAAATGTCGATGTGGCCGCACTGACGCGGAGTTTCACGAACGCTGAAGAACTGCACGAACGTGGAAGTGCCCGACTTGGAAGGTTCCTGCTGGCGAAGGAAGGCGTGGATGGTGTACTTGGCGCCATCAACGGTGATTTCGCCGAACTTTTCACCGATGTACTGTTCGCTCGGCTTGCTGAACCAGTCATCTACGATGTAGTATTCCGTTTCCGGGTTCTTGGTCCAACCGTAAATACCGATATAGCCGTACTGGGCGTTACCAGTCTTGGTGTACTTATAATCGACTGCAAATTTTTTCGTCTTGTGGCTAATGCCGTTACCATTATACTGGTAACCCACACGAGCCAAGTAGTCGCTAGAACCACTCCAGTTGGCCTTGAACGTACCGTTGTTGTAGTAGGTCATGGAAGCGTTTCCGCCCTGATACCACTGTTCAAAGCCCCACGGGGTTCCACCGATGGAACCAACTCTGTTTCCGCTCACCTGCGAGCCGTTTCCTGAATGACCCATATTGTCATTACAAGCATCAGCCGCGTAAGCTGCGGTAGCCAAGCCAAACGCCATCGCAAGCATCACGCCAGCTTTAGACATTTTGGATAGTTTTTTCATAATGTACTCCTCACATTTAGATTTACTACCTCTAATATATGAGCAATCCCCAAAAATGAGACTTTGCAAAGCAAAACTTTGTTGTTGCAAAAAACAACAGCATTTACTTTACATTTGGAGAGAAATAACGGAACGAAACGTCCCAAACCAGGGGATTATTGGGCGTTCATGACGTGTTTTCGCCATTTTCCGCTTTTCCAGCGGCGCCAAAAGATAATCGGGGCCGTACTATAGACAGCAACCACCGTTATCCAGGCGATATGCGCCGGTAAATGGAACACATAGGCGGCAACATACAAAGCCCCCGCCACGCACCAGTTCATGATGGCACAAGCGAACATCACCCACACTGTATCGCCCGCGCCGCGGAGCGCACCCGCATAAACCACGAGCAGAACTTCAACAAATATATAGAATGTAGCTATCCGCAACATAAATATGCTCATCGGACGCGCCGCCGCAAAAATCGCAAGTGCCCCCTCGGTGGCCTCGGCAACATCAGGCTTAAAGATATCCGTCAACACGCCCGGCAAGAAAATGAAGAAAACGCCCATCAGCAAGGAATAACCCCAGCCGAGCTTGAGCCCGGAATACGTCGAACGCGTCGCCGCTGCGCCATCTTTTGCGCCCACATACCGCCCGACAAGGCTTGTCGAGGCCACTTCAAGCCCCATCAACGGCACATACGCCACCATGTCCCAGTTGAACATCACCGAAGAAGCCGTCGCTGCCTCGGGACCAAGCGCATGGAACATCAAAATCAACAGCTGGAACGCCGCCATGTTCAAGAACATTTCGACACCAGACGGAATGCCCTTTTGCAGAAGTTCTCGCGTCAAAGGCCAGCTAAACGCAAATGCATACCGCGTGCGGAACCGAGCGTGACAGCTTTTGCTGAAGAATTTCACAAACAATATAACCGTAGAGACAAAGTTCCCGACAAGTGTTCCGTAAGCAGCACCAGCAACACCCATCGCAGGAATCGGCCCACACCCGTAAATCAATACAAAGTTACAGGCAACATTCACGAGCATCCCGACAAAGGCTGCCTTCATCACAATTTTCGTCTCGCCGATACCGCTAAAGAAACACGGCGCCGCATTGCGCACCAAGTTTATGATACCGCCAAACATCAAGATGTTAAAATACGTATTTTGGTATTCCAGCTGGTCTGCCGGCAAATGCTCCAGTCCAAACAACAAATGCCCCAGCGGAATCGTCAAGTACAAAAGCGGCACCGAAATCAGCGACAGATACACCGCCTGCATGAACACGCGTGCACAATCCCAGCGTTTTTTGCCTCCCAAACGCTGCGCCACCATCGCCGTCGTGTAGCTAATCGCACCCGTAAAAAATGTGGTGAGCGCAAGCTGTACCGCCCCCGCACCAAGCGCCGCATTCATCTCGGCAGGACCAAGCTTCGAGAGGAACAATCGATCGATAAACGTCATGAACGTGTCAAACGACATCGACAAAAGCATCGGAAGCGCCACCACGAGCACATCCTTCACATCCCCGTTCTTCTTAAATTTCGACGGCTTATAGAACCTATTTAATAAAGCATCGACCATTGACGTGTAAAGATAGAAAAATCAAAGACTGCGCGACAGAAAAAAACTAGCGTTTCAACTTTCGCAATCCTTCAAGGCGGTTGAGCGCTTCGTAAAGCGTTTCGTCTTTCTTCGCAAAATGCAGGCGCACGAGATGATCCACCGGTTCGCGGAAAAAGCTTGAACCCGGAACAGCCGCGACACCCACCTTCTGCGCCATATCGATGCAGAATTGTTCGTCAGGCAACGTGCCACCCGCGCATTTCGCGTCACTACAAGATTCACGCATTCCGCTAACATTGCGCAGTCCATTACGAGAGTCGCTCATGGAACTGCGCGAACCATACCCAAACTCACTAATGTCAATTAGTACAAAATAAGCACCCTGCGGTTCGGTAAACTTCAAACCAAGGTCACGCAATCCATTCGTGAACAAATTTTTCATGTGCGTGTAATGCGCCTGTAGCCCAGCATAATACGAGTCGTCAAAACGGAGCGCCGTCACCGCAGCCTCCATCAGCGGAGCCGCAGCCCCCACCGTCAAAAAGTCATGCACCTTCTTGATGCGTTCCATAATCGGTTCCGCCGCAAGCACGTAGCCCAAGCGCCAACCCGTAATCGAATACGTCTTGCTCAAGCTGCTACATTCAATCGTACGTTCGAACATTCCCGGGAGTGTCGCGATATACGTATGACGATGCGGGGCGTAAACAATATGCTCGTAAACTTCATCCGTAATCACATATAAATCGTACTTTACCGCAAGCGATGCAATAATCGAAAGTTCTTCGTGCGTAAAGACTTTACCGCTCGGATTTGCCGGATTACAAAGCACAAGCGCCTTCACGCCCGATTGCGCCATTGCGCTTTCCAAAACGTTTGCATCAAAGCTCAAGTCGTCAGGCGAAAGCGGCACATAAACCGGAGTCGCCCCGCACAAAATCGTATCTGCGGAATAGTTCTCGTAAAACGGCGAAAACAGCACCACCTTATCGCCCGGATTGCACACCGACATCATCGACGCCATCATCGCTTCGGTGCTGCCGCAAGTAATTACAATTTCCTTTTGCGAATCGTAACGCAGCCCGCTAAAATGGAACTGCTTGTCGCTCAGCGCCTCGCGGAAATTCTGCGCGCCAAACGTAATCGCATACTGGTGCGGCCCCGTCAAAGCCACCTCCGAAAGACGCTTCGTCAAAGCCTCTGGCGGGTCAAAATCAGGGAACCCCTGCGACAAATTAATCGCCCCGCACGCATTGGCAATACGGGTCATTCGACGGATAACAGAATCGGTAAAAGTTTCGGTACGCTGACTTAATGGTTGCATGGCGAAAAAATTTAAAAATTTTCTACTATTTATCCAATAGGAGAATTCTATGCTAGAACTGTTATCGCCCATTGTCTCGACGTTAAACACAATCCTGTACAACTACTACGTTGTCCCGCTGTTTTTGATTATCGCCGGAATTTTCCTTTCGGTCCGCATGGGATTCCCGCAAATCCGCTATTTGATAGAGACATTCCGCGTCACCCGCGAAAAACCACTGCACGAACACGGAATTTCGTCGTTCGGCGCACTGATGGTCTCCACAGCATCGCGCGTCGGCACCGGAAACATCGTCGGAGTTTCCACAGCCATCTGCCTCGGCGGCCCAGGCGCCATTTTCTGGATGTGGTTCATCGCCGTACTCGGTGCAGCCTCCGCATTCGTAGAATCCACGCTCGCGCAAATCTACAAGCGCCACGACTTCGTCACAGGCCACTCCTACGGCGGCCCCTCGTATTACATCCAAACCGCACTCAACATGCGTTGGCTCGGCGTACTCTTCTCGGGATTCGTGCTACTCACATACATCGTAGGCTACAACCTGCTCGCCTCGTACAACATCCAAGATTCGCTTTCGAGCTATAGCTTCTACGACAAAACCGCAACACCAATCATCACAGGAATTATCTTAGCAGCACTCTTCGCATTCTGCATCTGGGGCGGCGCCAAGAAAATCACAACCATCACAAGTTACCTCGTCCCGTTCATGGGGACCATTTACGTACTCGTTGCGCTAGGCATCATTATATACAACATATCGAACGTTCCTGCCATGTTCGGCATCATCTTCAAAAACGCTTTCTCGTTTGACGCAGGATTCGCCGGCTTCGCGGGGAGCTGCATCATGTACGGCATCAAACGCGGACTTTACTCCAACGAAGCAGGCATGGGTTCCGCCCCGAACGCAAGCGCAAGCGCGAGCGTCTCGCATCCCGTCAAGCAAGGCCTCGTGCAATCGCTCTCCGTATTCATCGACACACTCCTCATCTGCACTGCAACAGCACTCATGTGCCTTTCGACCAACATTTCCCCCTCCTCTGAAAATTCAGGAATACTTTACGTACAACAGTCTCTCAACTCCGTTTTAGGCCACAGCGGCGCCGTTTTCATCACCATCTCGATGTGCCTCTTCGGATACACAACACTTATCGGCAACTATTACTACACCGAAGGTTGCCTCCGCTTTATCATGAACAGGCGCCCGAACGACGCCACCCGCAACGTATTCAAGACCATCGCCACAATTATCGTATTCCTGGGCGCTATTTCCAGCGCATCGTTCGCCTGGGACAGCGCAGATTTATGCCAAGGCCTCATGGTCCTCGTGAACATCCCCGTCATTCTGATACTCTCCCCCATTGCCATCAAAGCGCTCAAAAATTACACCGACCAGCTAAAGAAAGGCATCGAACCCGTCTACATCGCCAAAGACTGCGGCGTCAAACAAGATACCGATTACTGGAACGAAGGGCAGAAGCTGTAAAAACGCTATACAAGAAAAGCAGGTCGTTTATGCGACCTGCTTTTTTGCATTTAAAAAAACTGAATTTCAGCTATAAACTGCGAATTTCCTCTTCAGAAAAACCTGTCGATTTAGCGATTATAGAAACATCGACATTCTGTTCTTTGAGACTTTTCGCCATTTGGCGTTTTTCCTGATCCACCTTCATCCGCTCAGCAGAAGCCCCTTCAGCACGGCCCACTTCCTTGCCTTCGGCAAAAGCGTTTTCGCGTTCAGCCATCACATCCGTCATTTTCTTTACCTCGCAGTTGAAATTTGAACTAAATAAGAATTTACTATTTCGAGATTGAGCGCGCAAGGGGCCGAAGTTTTGGCAAATTTTAACGGAATAAACCACCCATACGTAAAAAAAGCAGGTCGTTTGCACGGCCTGCTATTTTCACATTTTTCTTTTGGGCGTTCCCCGCATATATGCGGGTCGGGCTATATTGCAAGGCGCCCCGTGCGCACCGACGGCACGCCCGCGTCGCTCTTGCAACGAAGCCTTGCTTCCGTAAGCTTCAAAAAAGAACAGCCCGCAAGTCTTCGCCCCAAGGGGTCACTATCCCTAACGCGAATGTTCTTTTATAGTTCAAAATCCAAAATTTTCTTAATCCAATCATGAGCTAAATTGGCAATGACATCTTCCTGTATTTCGCAGGTTTCTAAAACAATTCGTTCATGAGGATCTCGCTTTCGGCCAAATTTTTCTGAATAATAGTTCATGGAAACTTCGTGCGAATCCATATATTTCAGCCACGCTCTTGTTGCAAATTCGATATAGCATTTCCCATTTTTAGCGTGAATATCAATAAATGGTGTATCGGTTTTATCTTTAAAATCAATTGCCAAAACATCCTGCCAATACCACGCATTGATAGATGCGTTGAAAGAGCTTTCCAGTTTTGACTTTACCGAATCTCTTATCCCGATAAATTTTTCCTGATGCAAAGAATCAAACTTTTGCTTTCTGTTGATGAGTTTCTCAATTTCTTTCGCGTTTTCTTCATTGCTAAAGAACTTGTATTCATCTTCACTAAAATCACCCATTGGATAATCCTCCATATTGTTTACCTTATATTCCATTGTTTTAATCCAACTCATTAGGAACGCTAAATAGTCTTTATCAGCACAATCCACATAGTTTCCCAAATTTTCTCTTATACGCTTAAAGAGATCATGATAGTAGATATAAATCCACTTTTCGGCTTTTTCTTCCTGACCTTTTAAAGAAAGAATCACGAAAAAGCGTTTATCTTCAGGAATTGATTTACCAAATACTTTTTCGACATAATTTTCATAATCGTAAAGCGGATTTTGAACATTAGCAAAAATTTTATTTTCAATACAAACAACCCAAGAATTGCTACTAACAAGTAAATCAATTCTATTTTGCGCCTCTGTCACGACTTCGCATTGGACACAAATAGACTCATCTACATCAAAAAACTGTTGGTCCTTGTTCATGAAGCAATTTATTAGATAAGGGTCTAAAGCCCTTTTCAGAAAAAACGCTTGTTTTTTATCTGAGTGCGAATCAACTTTTTTTATAAAACTTTCAAATTCAGGCAACGAAAAGAGATGATATGTCCCATTTTGTCCTCGCGTTACCACATATTCTTTTTGAATGGGCTTTTCTAGTCCACGAACAACGTCCGCCATACATTTTTCAGACAAACATTGTTCGAGCGAGCGAATGAACAAATCCTTCAATCCATGAGGATTGTCTGGGTTTAAGAAAAATTTGAGTATTCTACTGCAAATTTCTTCAAAACGTTGTTGCGGAAAGCTACAGATTTCCATCCATGTTGGTTTACGACCCGTCGATTTGAATTGCGAGAACTGAATTAACAATTTTTCACAGACATTTATATCAAGCATGGTCAAGCTCCTTTTTCTGCTTAGCCTGATAATGATGAATGAAATCTGATTTTTCTTGTAATGAAAGTGAGTGCCAAACACTTCCATATAGCGATGCGCCCATCACCCAATTCAGCCCATTCAAGAGACTATAACAGATATCGCAATAAACACCCGAAATATGCAGAACAGAAAATTCTCTCCGTTCTGCATTCGGGATATCTTTGCCACATTTTTCACATTTAGGCATATTTATAAATCTTATTCAATGGGTTCATGATCGCCGCCTTTATGGCACATGGCATGAGTAAGCCCATACAAATCGCTAAATTGTTGACCGCATTTTCTGCAATGGTATGGACCCATTTCATTCCCAGTATAGGGTTCATGTTCCCCGCCTTTATGACACATGGCATGAGTAAGTCCATACAAATCACTAAATTGTTGTCCACATTTTCTGCAATGATATGTTCCCGATTCATGACCAGTATAGAGTTCATGATAGCCTCCCTTGTGACAAGAAGCGTGAGTAAGCCCATATATATCGTTAAACTGCTGACCGCATTTTTTGCAATAGAATCCCATATTTTTTTCTCCTATTTTAGGTTGTTGTTTTTATTGAAATTTAAATTCGACTCACGACAATAGATGTCGTTACAAAAATCGGAGCATAATTAGATTACAGTTCTTTTTTAAACCAATCATCGCTTTTGCTCCAATTTTATTGTTCGTAAGACATTTTGTGATACGATTTACTAAAATAATCATCATTATCTTTTATAAGCTCTCCTTCTCTATCTTTGTAATTTTATCGTCATCATTACATTCTATAAATGTTTTTATGGCAGCATTACCCACAATATTCGTTGTAATCCCATCAAATACAGCACCAACAGCACTTCCTAAAAGAGGAATGCCCTTTCCTAAATTTATTACGCCAGTTTTTCCAAATTTTGTTATCAAACGAAAGCCTACAATTCTGTTTATTTTTGTTAGCATTTTGCCTGTAATCAACGGCATAATTTTCTTTAAAACAATTTTCTCTGTGGTTTTAATTCCTGCTTTTTTTACAACGGAGGAAATACTTTCTCCTAATAAGCAACATTTTACAACAGTTTGTAATTGATCGTCCTTAAAATCTCTTATTCCTCCAATGTATGCAATTGCGGCAATCATTCTAATTTGTATAAACAGTACACTAGATACATTAACAGGTAAAGTCACAAGCATTGTTGCAAATCCGCCAAAGCTAGTTATCGCACCATCTACGGCAGCTTTTGTATTTTGCCAACGAACAAGGGCGTTCGCAGCTTTTAAAGGAGTTTCGTATTTTGCTAAATATGCAACAGCCAAATCTTTTGCAGAATCAGTTCCTGGAATTGATCCATCAACAACAACTCCATATATTTTATCAATTGCTTTTATTACAGGACTATTCTGAACGTTTTCAGAAGTCTCGATACCATTTTCTGGCTTAAGCGTGCCTAAATCATGATTTTCATCTTTTTTCGTGAATTTAGAAACGGCAGCCCAAAAAGTTTTTCCAACATTACACCATTTTGAGGATTCAGTTGCAACAACGTTTTCGGGAATACTATTTTCTTGAACTTTTTCTAGGTCAATAATGTCATCTTTTTCATTGCTCATATTGATAAACTCCCTTAATTAATTGCATGACAAAATGTTTTATTGAATTGCCTAGTTTCTAATTAGAACGGCTAGCAATTGCCGCATTTGAAGCAAAACATATGGACAAGACTCCATACGGCATTTGGCCTTTCAAATTTTCGCCAACATTTCTTACCGTAATATGCAGCCATAACAGCCTCCATTGTTTTTTATATCTATGGAGTTTCTCCCCTTCTAGGCAATAATCCGCATTTTTTGAGCATACAAAAAAGGCGCAGATCGTTGCATTTATCCAAACGGGGCTCTGCAAAGCCTAAGAACGATAAACGCAAACGACCCACGCCCCCAAAGGGCTGTTGCCCTTGGCCATACGACCAAAGACCGACTCACAAGTCGGCATAGCAAACAGAAACACACCGCTAAAGCGGTATGCCTGCGTGAGCGTTCGCCTTGTCCTCGTTCTATTGAAATTTGCAGATTTCGTTTGGAGAACAAGAGCAAAAACTCTATTTCGTTAAAAAAGATAACTTAAAAAAGAGCGAAACGCACAAAAAGTTTACAAAAGAACGATATTTTCTTCTAAAAAGAGACTTTTTTTCAATATTTTTTTCAAAAAAGCGCTCAAATTGTCATATCCTGACATTATCCATTTATATAATAGAAATAGTAAGGTTTAATGCGACAAAACTGCACAAGATTTGTAGCGAACGAACGCATTGGACAATAAAGCAAAAAAATATATATTACATAAAAACATAGGAGAATATCTTATGAGAACACCAAGTAAAGAATTTATGGGGTGCTTAGAGAATAGCGCCGCTTATCAGTATATTCTCCATACAAAAAAACCGGATTTTTCGAAATTAAACAAAATGTGCAAGGAATTCGAGGAATCAATTCTTGAAGCGCAAGAAGCCGA
>JAGCPZ010000030.1 GCA_017965445.1 Fibrobacter sp.
GTGTTCTTCCGCATTGGCGTGCGCAACATGCTGCTGCTCCATTTCACGGGTATTGCCGTGTGGGCGTTCTTTGTCAAGTCCGGTGTGCACCCGACGATTGCGGGCGTGCTCCTTGGCCTCTCCGTGCCTGCTAAGGCCGTGGTGGCGAAAGGCGTGGTGGCCCAGTTCGCAAGTGGCGTAGGCAACGTGCTTTCGGGCGAGACGAAAGACCGCAATGAACAGTACGAAGTGTTTACGATGCTCAAGCGCGGGGCAAACGAAAGTGTTTCGTTGCAGGAACGCCTGTACAAGATGCTTGTGCCTTGGGTGAACTTTGGTATCATGCCGATTTTTGCGCTTGCCAATGCCGGTGTCGAAATCAAGCTCGGTGGTCTCGATGTGCCTGTGCTTGGCGCTGTTGCGCTCGCCCTCATTTTCGGTAAGCCGATAGGAATTTTCCTCTTCAGTCTCTTGTCCGTAAAGATTGGCGTTTCCAAGAAGCCGAGCTACTCCTGGAAAGTGTTGTGGGGTGGCGGCATGCTTGCCGGTATCGGATTTACGATGGCATTGTTTGTGGCTGGCCTCGCTTTTGAAGACGGCGCGAACAAGGATTCTGCAAAGCTTGGCATTCTCCTTGGAAGCTTTAGCGCGGCGATTCTCGGCACGATTTATATGAGCATCGTGTCGAAGAAGGAATAAGGTGTGAGGTCGTGCCGGAGTTTACCCTGAGTTTCATCGAAGGGGCACTTTGAGGCACGAGGTCGCTTCGCTTTGAGGAATTGCGCAAATGTTTCATTCTCGATTAGCCAAGCCGATGAAATCTGATTTGATTGCCGAATACTGATACCTCAAAGGCTCGAAGAGCCGTGCTCATACCTCAAACCTCTTATGCCTCACTTTGTCTATATGCTCCGTTGCAAGGGCGACCGCATTTACACAGGCTACGCCGTTGACGTGCAAGCCCGCTATGAGGAACATTGCAGTGGGCGAGGCGCGAAATTTACCAAGGCGTTTCCGCCAGAATGTGTGCTGCGCACGTTCGAACTTTCCGATTACAGACAAGCCCTCCGCCTAGAAGCCCGCATCAAAAAACTCAAGCGCCCGCAAAAAGAACTCCTCGCTGCCGGCGACGAAACGCTTGAATCGGAATTGCTCGCAGGCCTCGGCGAAACTCTCAAGGAACGAACCTCAAGAATCCGCAAAGAGAATGCCAAATCCCGCAAACGCAAGGAATCGGGCATTTGTGATGATGTTGACAGTCTTTCGTCTTGAAAAAGAGTATTTTATTAAAGAAAATTTTCAAGGCCGTTTATGCTATCCGCCAAAAGTACAAAGAATGTAGAAAATTTGTTCAAAATCAGGTCCGCCATCATGAGCAAGAAGCTTGAAGATGTTGGCGGCTTGAGTGGCGTTAAGGAAATTTTGAGTTTGTCCCTTGAAGCACGCGGACACTATGACTATGAAAAATCGTTGAAGATTATCGAACCTTTGATTGAGGTGCTTAAAGACCAACCATTTGTATCAAGCGAAACGGACACCTATATTTCTATTTCGGATAGGATGGAGAAAATACTTTACCATCAGTATTGCCAGACGTCTTCAAATCAGCGGGTGAAAAATATCAGCAGCGTTTGTCCGATGGATTGGATTTATCGTCAACATGCTCTTGCGCTTTTGGATATGGAAGATTATGATAATGCGTTGAAAGCGGCGGCCGAGGCTGTGAAATGGAATCCGGCGTCTGCGGTTTGCCGCGAGATGCTTGCGTTGCTTTATGGTATTGTGGGGCGCTGGGAGGATACGTTAAAAGAGACGATTTCTGCCATGAAGTTTGCGTATCTTTCGAATGATTTGGTCCGTTGCTTCCGTTCCTTGCGTGATTATTTTGTTTATAAAGACCTGCTTAAAGAAGCCATTTATTGCAGCTTTATGCGGTCGCGTTATTCGTCGTCCAATGATGTGTTGAGTGACATAGTGAACGACATGATGGTGCTTGCGAAGGGCGCAAACTTTGATTATAAAGGCATTAGCGATTATGCCATGATGGAATCTTGCAAAAAATTCGGAATTACGCCAGGCTTCAATCCAGAAATGATTACTATCGCCAAAAGATGTTACGAAGAGGCCTTCCTTGCGGGGAAGAGTGAAAAGGCAAATTACTTTGCTAAAATCATGTCGGATTTGAAAACGGAACAGGAAAAAAGAAATTCCGTTAGTATAAGACAGCTTGTTGAACGTTCCCGCAACATCGTGAGTTAGCGGCTTGGAAAAGTTGTCTTGGCAGATTCAGTACTGCTATGAACAGGGCAGGCCCGTGAAACTTTTTTATATATTTCCATTGTATATTGAAACGGGGCAATTTATGGATTTTCAAGACGTTTGGAATAAAATAGTCAAAAAACAAAATGCTCTTTTTGGGAAAAAAGAAGATGTCGTCCAAACGATGTGGGTGTCAGTCATTTTGCCTGATTATCTCGGATATGATGAGGAGAGCATCGTTTCTGAGCTTGAACTAGAAAATGGTTCGACAGATGGAATTGCGAATGTCGTTCTTTGCAAAGACGGCAGAGAAACTTGTATTGTAGTATTGTGCCCGTTTGAATTGAGCGGTGGTCGCGAACAGTTGTATTCGTATTTTAAACAGATGGACCAGTTGTCTTTGGGAATCCTTGTTTGTGATAAACTATACGCTTATGACTGCCAGTGCGAATTGGATAGTGGCGAGTACCCTTATGTCAAAATTCCATTTGAGCAAAATAATTTAGATGGAGCTGATTTTGTAGAACTCTTTAATGCCCAAAATTTTGACGAAACGCGAATTAAAGAATGGATTGCAAGGAAAAATGAAGAACGGAACTTGTCGGAACAAAATGACAATGATTTTGATAACAACGTTGCGAAGATAAAAAATGAGATAAGTTGTGGATTGGTAAAGGAACTGTTAAGGAAATATTTTGTAGATGAAAGGAATTTTTCGATAGAAGAATTTGAAAAAGCCTATAACGAACGTAACCAGTTGGCAATGACTACGATACATTCGTCACGGCGCCCACCTCATGCGTGTGTGGCCGAATTTAAGAATTGGCTTGTTTTGCAACGCTATACCTTTAGCGCGGCTGATGGATATGCCAGTGCCGTTGAGCGCATTCAAGAACACCAGCAAGATATCGGAAACGATATCGATATATGGAACGCGTCTAAGGAGACGGTTCAAAAATTAGTGCGCGATTATGACGGAAATGGTAAATATGCAAAAATCGGCCAAGAACGGCACTCTACGGTTATAAATGGACTTAAACGCTATTGCGATTTTTTATCGTGACGGGAGCGCTACTTCATCATCAAGTCTATGGCGAGGGCAATGGCCATGCCGATGCTGCAGACGCTAATGAATCGCTGGATGAATTTGTTGCCTTTTTTACGCTGCGTGAAACTGCCGAGGTAGCCGCCAAGCCAGGCTCCTGCCGCCATGATGATGGCGATGGGCCAGTCGATTTTGCCTGCCATGCCGAGAGCGATTGTGCTTACAAGTAAAAATACGTTGGTGAGCGCGTTCTTGAGAGCGTTCACGTGAATCGGGTCAAGCCCGGTGTATCGCGTGAGTCCGAAAATCTGTACGAAACCGACGCCGACTTGCACGATGCAACCGTAAATGGCGATGCCGAAGAATCCGAGAGCCCCTTTGAGCGTGAGTTTTTCGGGGGGCGCCTCGGGCGGTTTGCCGAGAATGTCCTTATGCAAGTTGCTCATGACGACCACGAGGCAGATGACGACGGCGAGAATGGCCTGGAAGAGTTTGTCTCCAATGCGAACTAAGAAGCATGCGCCAATGAGGGATCCGAAAAATGTAGGCAGGAGCAATTGCAAAAAGATTTTTTTGTTCAGGTAGCCGTGTCGTGCAAGGTTGAACGCACTGCTGAAATTCCCGATGATAAGTCCGATGCGGTTTGTGCCGTTTGCGACAGTCGCTGGGAGCCCGAGAAAAATCATGATGGGGAGGCTAAGCGTGGAACCGCCGCCTGCGATGCTGTTGATGAGGCTTACGACTGCCCCTAGAATAAAGAATGCCGGGTACTGGGCGTAACTCCACCAGTCTGTCACTTGGCGAGTTCCTTTTCGATGAATTTTTTGTTGTTTTCGACTTTTTCGCGCTGCGTAGTCTCGGGGAATTCGGTGAGGCACTTGTCAAGCGGTGCCATGGCGTCGTTCAGCAATTTCTTTTTCTTCACTTCGTCGGTTTGCTTTTGCGACTTGGCAAAGAGTTGCGATGTCGTTTTGCGTTGCTTGTTGCAGTAGGCGTCGGCAAGGACGATGTATTTTTCGGTTGCTTCTTTGCGGAGCTTGCTGGACTTGAGCTTGTTCAAAAGGTCCTTTGCCTTTTCGAATTTTTCTGTGGCGATAAGCGTGTCGGCTTTGGCGAGTGCTGCCGCGGGGTCATTCTTTTCCCACATTTTGGCGGTCTCGGAATCGGTTGCCTTTTCTAGCTCATCGACATGGGCAAGGAACGCTTGTACGTGGAGCGTGTCTTCGAAATCGCGGTAACGCATGCGGAACTCTTCGGTCTGCTTGCGGGCTTCGGCAAATTGCGCCTTTTCGTCGGCCAGAGTCTTGATTCCGTCAAATTCCTTTTGCGCTTTCTTGAGCGTGTTCTTGTAGGCGATTTTCTTTTGGCCCTCGGCCCAGTTGGCAAGCGAATCGCCCGGAGCTAGTTGCGAAATCAGGCTGTCGGCCGTTTCGGCGACCATGCTGTACGAGGCCTGCACGCGGTTCATGTTCTGAATTTGGAGAGCCATGGATTCGAATTCTTTCGCCTTTTCTTCACGGCGCTTTCCGAATGCGTCGCGTAACGTGTCCGATTGGGCTTGCCATTTTTCCCACATTGGAGCCATGGATGAAAAGCTATTCAGGATGACGGACGCGGAATCTGTTTGACCCGCTCTGCTGAGCGTGTCGGCGTAACTAAAGACGTAATTGGCAAGAGCCGGGAATGCCTTGTACGGATCCATCGTCGTTTCGAGCGTGCAGTGCGAAAAATGTGTCTTGTCGCAAGGCGGCAACATCATCATGACCGTATCGACTCTAGTTTGTACGAGAATTGTCGGCGTCTGGTCGGGAGTTGTCAAGTGAAACTGGTCGAGAATCTGTGTAGCGCTGTCGCCAGTGACGACCTGCATTTCGGTGTGCGTGCCGGTCTGCGTTTCTGCGGATTGAACCGTGTCTTGCCCGATGATTTTTGTGAACGAGGGCTGCGTTTTTTCTGCGGGGCTAACGTCTGGGGACGGGCATTGATTTGTACCGATGCAAGCCGTGAGTGATATTGCTGCGGTGAATGCTGTGACCTGAACGAGAACCGTTGATTTGGACATGAAACGCTCCGGAAAAAGTTCTTTAATTACAACGGTAAAGATAATAATTTTTCGGACGCGCCATCCTTAACTTGTCGCTATACTAATTGGCGAATGCCAATGATTTTTCTCCATTGCGTAGCTAAAATAGAAATGTTCATTTGGAATGTTAGAATTGTAGAATGGCGTTGAAGCCGCCGCTTGCATTCATTAAATTTATGGTAGGAGCAATCATGAGTTGAGAGGCGCTATTTTTCGTTTTGTGATAATTCAATTCGTTTTGTAAATCATCGCGATTATTGGCATGTTTTTTTTGTCCGCTGCCGCTGCTGCTTATGTTGTATATAAGAAAGGGAAGTCCAATAAGTGTACATAAAACACCTGTAAGTATCAGTGCGGCTCCGCCTGCGCCTATGGCCATAGCTTCTCCAAATTGCTCTGTGTTGCTTTTTGATTTGTCTGTGTGAACGTCTGCTGTTGCTACTGCAACAAAACAAATAAGTCCTGTGATGGTAAGGCCGCCACCAATAAGTGTGCCAGCAACGCTTACTCCATCGCTTGACCCGGCATATGTTTGAGCTAATAACTTGTTGTAAGCCACAGTGCTGTCGGCTTCTATGAAAGAAGAGCTTGTGTCGGTGTTCGTTTTGTACCATGGTGGTATTGGTTGTGCAAATGTGTTGCCAATTAGCGAACAAACCAGTAAAAGGACGAAAATAATATTTTTGCAATTAGTCATATACTTTTCTCCTTACTCCTTTTAAATATATGCTAATGCAAAGAAAATGTTGTGTTTTTTAGAAAAAAAGAGACGGTTGCTTTCGCGGACGTGATAAAGTTCGCGTAGTCATTGTGATGGCATCGATTGTTATGCAAAAAAAGACCCCGACCTTGGGGGCCGAGGCTAAAATCTGCAATCTCGCTCTTAATCCGCGTCAGCTTCGATAGGCACGAATGCGTTCTTGCTGTTGAAGTTTTCAGGCAAATCCCAGTCGTCGTCCTTGGGCATGGCTGCTTGCGGCTTGGGCGGCTGTGGTTTCGGCGGTTGCACTGTTGCCGGTTGCGTGGTCGGCGTGGCGGTTCCGGATTGTGCGACCGGTGCTGCGCCTGCCTGCGTTCCTGCAGCGGTCTGCTTGGGCTGTGTCGCGGTAGAGGCTTCAGCGGCGCGTTTTGCGGAGTCTGCCTTCATGACTTCCGTGACTGGCCTTGCATCAGCTGGGATGGCCTGCTGTTGCGTTGTCTGCGCGCTTGCCTGTTGTGCGGATGCCGGCTGCGTTCCTGTGCCAACCTGCGTTCCGGTTTGCGGGGCGTTCGGCATCGGCAAGCTCACGACAATTCCCGATTTGGCAATCGTTTCGGCGGCAAGCTTCTGGACTTGCGGCGGCGTGAATCCCGGCACGTCAAGCCACGGCAGCGGGCGGCCTTTTTCGCCGTTCACGAGGGCGGCGCCTGTCATCGGATCGACGGTCAATTCGCCACGTTCGTTTGTCAGCATCAGCGGCACTTCGCCGGTGGCTAGCATCGAAATGTCGAGGAAGTCGATTTGGTTCGGGAGCCCGAGAATGTCAATTTCTTCTTTGGCGAATGTCGCCCATTGCGGTAAGCCACCCGAAGCGCCTGCAATACGTGTGCGCCCTGATTTCAAAGGCTTGTTATCGTCAAAGCCCACGTAGCTGCCAATTGCGATAACGGAATCCAATGCAACGCCGTTCTTTTCTTTGACGTACATCGGGAGCGCACCCAAGAAGGCCACGTTCTTGTAATCGTTTGTTGTACCCGTCTTGCCCATGACCGGATAACGGAGCTTCGATTTCTTGTCGGGGCTATAGACGCTGAGGGCTGAAACCTGGCTGTGCGCCGTTCCGTTCGTAAACACGGAACGCAGCATTACGCCCATCTGCGTTGTCACGGTATCGTCGAGCACGGTCTTCGATTCCATCTTGTTCCTGAAGATGACTCGTCCGTCGCGGTTCCTGATTTCCTTGATAAAGCAGGGTTCTGTCCAGTCGGCATCCTTGCACTTGAAAACTTTGCCTGTGAGGATTGTCTGGTAGGCCGTGCTGATTTCGGCAATCGTAATGTCGTTCACGCCGAGCGGCATGCTGAACACTTTCTGCAATTTTTGGCGGATACCGATTTCCTTTGCAAATCTCGCGTAGTCCGCCATGGCAAGCGCACGGCGGTAATCCGGCCAGTAGCGCAGATGTTCCATGGTGAAGTAGTCCGCATCGCTGTCGATAGGTTCAATCATCGCGTTCAAACGCTTGAAATCGGCGAGCGTGAAGTTTTCTATAAGCTGTACGGAATCGAGCGGCTGGAGCTTTGCGGATTCATCCGGGTCCAGTTCCTGGATTTCTCGGGCACGCCAAATTTCGGAATAACGCTTGAAGTTGTGGTTTATGTATTTGGTGAGTTTCGGGTCTCTCTTCGCTTGTTTTATGCCGATGTCGTTGAACGTTCCGTAACGGAGGTTCTGCACGGCGTTTGCGCGGAGCTCCTTGCCATCGTTCATGTAGCGCTGTACGAGTGCGTCGCGAGCCTTAGTGAATTCGATTTCACGCTTGGTCTCGTCTTTCATCATGAGACCGAACTTGTCGCGCAAACGTTCGACGAACCGGATTCGTTCTTCGCCGGCTTCACGTGCAAATCCGTTCTTGCGGGCGACTTCCTCGAATTCCTTGTCTGAAAGCTTGTCCAAAAGATGTTCCAAGAGCCAAATGCTCGCGATGTTTTCGGAACGTGTCGCTGCCCAGGCGATGCTTACGATGTCGCCTTTGTTCTTGTGGTCCGGGCGCGGGAAGTAGAACTGGTTCCCGTACTGGAAAACGTTGAATTCGTTTTCGAGATTGTCGAGGTAGTTCCAGTGGTATTGCAAAGCGAGCGCGTAAAGGAGAGGCTTCCAGCTAGAACCGAGCTGGCGGAGTGCCTTGAAGCTACGGTCAAATCCGGTGTTGTGGAAGCCGCCTTGGCTTGCGAGCACCTTGCCGTTCTGGATGGCGACCAGAGCGCCTTGCAGTACCGGTTCCGTTTCGATTTTGCACGGGGCGTAACCGTCGATGGGTGTTTCGTCGATGATGCTCACGAGGAGGATGGCTCCCGGCTTGAGCTGTGTCGCGAGAATCTTGTTCACGTCGCCACCGGCGAGCTTGGCGAAGTCGTTGACGGCCTGTTCTGTGACAATGCCTTTCAGTTGTCCGAAGTTCAGCTTGAGCGATTGCAGCCTGCCGGTCGTGTCGAAGAATACGCTATCCACGGCGCCGTAGAGGTAGTCGCCTTTGCGTGCGTTGCGGGCCCTGTTTGCGAACTGCGCCTTGGGGAGCACAAAGCCACCCAGTTGCAACTGCAAGTTGCTGATGTTTGTCTGCAAAGCGCGCTTGGCAGCGTCCTGAGACTTCGCGTTCAATGTCGTCGTAATTTCGAGCTGCGCCTTGCGCCAGTCCTCGATGCCTTCCTTCTGGAAAAGGTCGTGGAAGAAGTCGCTGTCGAGGCGTTCTTCCAAGCGTTCGAGCGTCGTGCTCATCGTGAAGCGGAAATTGCCGTGGTTGAATTCCAACGGCCTTGCGAGAGCGGAGTCCATTTCGGATTGCTCGATGTAGCCCTCTTCGACCATGCGTCCGAGCACGTACTTGAGTCTCGTTTCGCCGCGTTCGAGTGCCTTTAGCCTGCGCTCTTCGGTACGTTGGATGAACGGGTCATAGTTGAACGGCCCTTTGACGGAACCCGCAATGAAGGCGCATTCGGCAAGCGTCAGGTCCTTGAGTTCCTTGTTAAAGAAGTACTGCGCCGCAATGGCGACACCCTTGCCCGTGCCCGAAACGTGGAACTGGTTCAGGTAGAATTCCAAAATGTCTTCCTTGGAAAAATGCTTTTCCATGCGGAGCGCGTTCAAGAATTCCTTGAGCTTTTCCTTGACGCTGCGTTCTTCGCGGCCGAAAATGTTCTTGACCGCCTGTTGCGTGAGCGAGGAACCTCCCTGGATGACATGGCCAGCCTTTAGGTTATTGAACATGGCGCGCATGAACCCCTTGAGGTTGTAACCGTTGTGGGTCCAGTAACGGGAGTCTTCGGCAGCGATAAGGGCGTTGACCAAGTTGACGGGAATGTCGCCATAAGGGACATAGACGCGGTGGTTCGCATCGAAGAAGGCTCCCAGCAGGTTTTCACCGTCTTCGTAGAAAACGCGTGTTTCGCCGGAGAGCACTTGTAAAATGTTGGCGCGGTTGAACAGGTTGTCCGGGTCGCGTTCCGGGAGGATCTTGAAAACGACGATGTAGAAGGGAATGTAGCAGATAAGGGCTACGAGAAAGAAGGCGACAAGAATTTTAACGAATTTGTGCATGTTTTCGTAAATTACTAACTGTTAACGACTTACAAAATATAAAAGTTTTTGGGGGCTTGGCCCGTGTGGCTTGCCCCACCATGTAAAAAATAGGCTTTTTTGCGTGGAAAAACAATGATTTTGCCCGTTACCCCTTGAAAAAAAACTGAAATTTTGTTAAAATTAGTGTCCCCAAGATGGGAAGATGGCCGAGTTGGCCGAAGGCGCGTCCCTGCTAAGGACGTATAGGACTTAATCCTATCGCGAGTTCGAATCTCGCTCTTCCCGCTGAAAAGCCCCGAGTCGAAAGACCCGGGGTTTTTTCTATTAATCATTAGCTACTAATAATTAATGGCTTTTAACCAATAACCAGAATACAAAATAATTGTATATTGACGATATGAAACAAATTATCGTTTTGATTTTGTTTGTCCTTGGGGGTATGTGTTTTGCGGAACCCGATTCTCAGAGCGTTCATGAATCTGAATCGTATCAAGAGGTTCCGCTTCCTGCATATCATTCCGATAGCGCTATGTTTGCGGATAGCGCAATATATTACGAGGAATTGGCGGCTCGTTACAAAAAAGACGGCGATTATTTGCTGAAAAGCAGCTCCAAACACGCAAAAATTGGGGCTGTCATGGCCTTGCTTGGTGTAGGCGGAACTATCGCTGTGCTTCAAATGGCCAAAGGGGCTTCTATTGAGGGTGGGGGAGCGATGCTGGTTTTTCCTGCGGCTCTCACTGTGGGTTCTGCGTTTGGTGGAATTATTATGTTGTCTATTAACGGCATTAGGCATGGCAATGGCCATCGAAAAATCCAGCAGTCCGAAGAATATTCAAAGACTGCGGAACAGTTCCGCGAAAAAGCTTGGAAAGAAAGATATCGACGGTCATCGCAAATGATGCTTCAAATTATTCCGGAAATGGACCCGTTCAACAAAACGGTCGGTGCCAGACTTGCACTAAGTCTATAACAAACGTGCCGAGTGAATATCTCGGCGTTTTTCATTTTGTGTAAAACTTTGTATGGTGAAATATAAACCGAAGTTTGGTTGAATCTCGTGTGAACATTTAATGGTGTAGTTCTCTGTGCTATTTACTAATCACTAGCCACTAACCACTAATCACTTTTACTAACTTGGCACGCTTCGCGTGCATTGGACATTGGCGATGTCATGCAGCAGCATCTCGGCCATAGACGATGTAAACATCGTCTGCGGCACTCGATTTGCGTGCATTTAGCTTGGCTCGGATATGCTCGTTCAAGCAAGCTTGACTCGCGCATCGCTCGCCTTTTACTAAATTTGCCCCTGTATGAAATATTCTATCCCTGATTCTGTGTTTTTGAAGGCGGCCAGTGAATACGGCACCCCGCTTTGGCTTTATGACCGTGCGACTATTGAACGCGCTGTGAGCGATGTGAAGGTTTTTGACAATGTGCGTTTTGCGCAGAAAGCTTGCCCGAACCTCTCGATTGTGGCGCTCATCAAAAAACTTGGCTGCGTCGTGGATGCTGTGAGCGCAGGTGAAATCGTGCGCGCTCTCAAGGCCGGTTTCAAGGGTGGTCAAGAAAAGGGCAAAGTTCCGGAAATCGTCTATACGGCAGATATTTTCGACCGCGACGCTCTTGAACTCGTGAAGAAGTACGACATCCACGTGAACGTAGGCTCTCCGGACATGATCCAGCAGCTTGCCGATTTCGGCGTGAAGTCTGAACTGACGCTCCGCGTGAATCCAGGCTTTGGCCACGGACATTCCAGCAAGGTCAACACGGGTGGCCCGCTCAGCAAGCACGGCGTGTGGCACGAACAGATCAAGGACTGCATCAAGCTGGCGCAGAGCAACGGCATGTGGATTACCGGTTTGCACATGCACATCGGTTCCGGTTCCGATTTTGAACACCTTTCCAAGGTTTGCGATGCCATGTGCGACGCTAGCCGCCGCCTGGGTTCCCACCTCCGCACGATTAGCGCGGGTGGCGGTCTTCCGATTCCGTACCACGAAGAAGACAAGGCAAACCGCATCGACGTGAAGGCTTATTACGACCTTTGGGACAAGGCCCGCAAGAATATCCAGCAGAGCATCGGTCACGAAGTCCACCTCGAAGTGGAACCGGGCCGTTACCTTGTTGCGGAAAGCGGATTCTTGATGGCCGAAATCCGTGCGGTCAAGAAACAGGGCGATAATTTGTTCTACCTCTTGGACGCTGGCTTTACCGATCTCGTGCGCCCGAGCTTCTACGGTAGCTATCACGGCATTTCCATCATCGCCCGTGACGGTCGCGAACTCAACGAAACGGTAGATGCCGTTGTCGCAGGCCCGCTCTGCGAATCCGGTGACGTGTTCACGCAGGAAGAAGGCGGCTTTGTCGTGACGCGCAAGCTCCCGAAGGCAAAGGTCGGCGACTTGTTGATTCTCCATGATGCCGGTGCTTACGGCGCCGCCATGAGCAGCAACTACAACAGCCGTCGCTACGCTGGCGAAGTCATGTTCACGAAGGGCGAACTCAAGGTCATCCGCGAACGCCAGACTTTCGAGCAACTCTTGCAGAACGACCGCATTATCGAATTATAAACTTCGCATAGCTTCGTTGCTTGCCTCCTTACGTACATCATAGTACGCTACGGAGGCTCGTGCCTTGCTCTGCTCGTTTCTAACTCAATAATGAACTTTGCGTTGTATTGCGGTGTTGCGATAATACGTCATGCTGAGTGGCGAATAGCCGCGAAGCATCCAGTACATTTCAGCGTAGTATTGTCAGGCCCGACTTGATCGGGCTTTTTTTTGTCATGCCCCACTCCGATGTCTTTGACTACTTGCAGCTGTGCTGCTTAGTAGTCATAATCCGCGTATGGGGAGGGCATCTCCTTTTTATAACGGGAGCATAGCCCACATCTAAATTTCTATCTTTGCCGCCGGAAATAAAACTATGGGAAACTTACGTGCGATTCTCATGCCCATTGCAATCCTTGCGGGCATCCTCATTCCTCAGGCACACTTTCTGTCGCCGCTCTTGCCGCTCACTATCGGCATCATGATGTTCCTTACGTTCGTGACGAAAATTCCGCCGCAGACGCATGGTTACACTTTTAAAATCGAGGCACGGGCTTTTATCGCAAGCCTTGTCATTATCGCGCTCCTCTGGGGAATTGTCGAACTGTTCCACCTGCCGCGCGAGGTATTGCTCGGTGGCGCGATTATTGCGCTTTGCCCGCCCGCGAATGCCGCTCCTGCGATGGCGAAAATGCTTGGCGGCAGTGCGTCCTTGGCACTCAAGATTTTCCTCAGCGGAAACTTGATTGCGTGCTTCAGCATCCCGGTAGTCTTTGGCTACTTGACAGGGACCGAGGCTAACCTTTCCGAAATCGCCTGGAAAATCTTCAACACCATCCAGCCGATTATCAGCATCCCGCTGGCGTTTGCATTCGGGCTCCGCAACTTTTATCCGGAACTTGCCGACCGCGCCGCGAAATACCAGAAATATACCATGTTCGTCTGGACGTTCTCTGTGTTCATCATCTTGGCAAAGGCGAGTTACGACATTCGCGAGATGGGTTTTGCCGACTTGTGGAACAGCGGAAAACTCCCGCTCATGGCCGCGGTTTCCCTCGTGCTTTGCATTTTGCAGTTCTGGCTTGGCTGGGTTTGCGAACGTGGCCGCCGCCCTATCGAAGGCTCGCAGAGCATGGGCCAAAAGAACACGACACTTGTCATTTGGGTGTCCAGCATTTATGCAGGTCCGGTTGTAGCGCTTGCGCCTACATGCTACGTTATTTGGCAGAACCTCGTGCTTAGCTATATGACTGCAAAGATAAAGCCGAAAAATAGTTGAGTGTTTTGAGATTTCCCCTTGCTTTTTTGCCAAAGAACTGTTTATATTTGGATTAAGGGGACTTAGTTATGGGGATGCCGAAATACATATATCTGTTTATTGCGCTTGCCGTAATTCTGTTTATATCGTTTTTTATCCAGGATTGGATTGTTTTTTATCAGTGCGGCGCCGTTGATTCTTGCTTGAAGAGCTCTAGTCATTATCAACATATCACGAAATCCCTTGTTCCGATTATCGCTACCGTAATGACTTTTTGCATCGGGAAAAAAGGTGTCGGTGTCAGGGACCGCCGCTTTTTGCAGGCGGCTTTCATTATGATTGTTTGTGCCGATGCCTGCTTTAAAATATTCCATAATTTCGTTATCCCGTTAGAAGAGAATACTGGGGAATTTATTTCGTTCGGAATCATCTTTTTCTTGCTGGCGCAACTTTTGCTCGTATTCCGGCATACGCGGGTGAGCGAGACGGACAGGTCTTTCCCGTGGATTCTGTTTTTCCCGCTGGCGGTCGCCATTTCGATGGCGGTGCTTTACTTGTTCGGGATTTACGATTCCATCATGTTCTTTGCGTCCATATCTTACGGGCCGTT
Organism: Fibrobacter sp.; assembly: GCA_017965445.1. Classification (GTDB taxonomy): domain Bacteria; phylum Fibrobacterota; class Fibrobacteria; order Fibrobacterales; family Fibrobacteraceae; genus Fibrobacter. The sequence goes on from JAGCPZ010000030.1 coordinate 14,066, forward strand.
CCTGTTTTGCTCGTTGTACGCCGCATGGAAAGCGTCGAGCACGGGCTTTTATCCAAAGAGGAATGCTCGGCAGATTAAGCTCGGGATGATTTTCTTTACGGTTTGTGACCTTTTGACGGGGCTTGCGCTTATTACGGGGCCCGACCATTCGGTCCGCGAAATTATTGCGGTCATTTCGAATAATTTTATTTGGTGCCTTTACACACCGGCACTTATTTTGCTTGCTTTGAGCGGCTATCGCCATGACGACTAGGGGTGCGCGCTCGATATCGCCCTGAAAAATTCTATTTTTCCCCTGTTCAAAGAGGTCATGATGATTATCGATTTAAAAGGCATGGAAACAACCGTGCTTCCTAATTTCAAGGGTGGTGAAAAAGAATACAAGGCCAAGATGTATTTCGATGGAACAACGCGCATTATGCACGGCACGCTTGAACCGGGGGCTTCCATCGGCTACCACAAACATGAAACAAATAGTGAAATTATGTTCTTTGTCGCTGGCAAGGGCAAGGTTCTTTTTGATGACGGCGTTGAATATGTCGAGGCCGGTCAGTGCCATTTCTGCCCGAAGGGCCATTCCCACAGTTTGATTAACGAAGGTCCGGAAAATCTCGTGTTCTACGCGACGGTGCCAGAACTTGGATAAGGGAATGCCGTGAAAACTGCGATTCCTCGTAATGGTGAATTTTAATTTATAGGAGAAAAAATGTCTAAACTAATGCGTTCTATTTCTGGTATTCGCGGAATCGTTGGCGATACCCTCACTCCGCAGGTTTTGCAGAGCCATGTGCGTGCGTTCCTCGAAATCACGAAAGCGAAGCGCGTGGTGATTGGCCGCGATAGCCGCCCCACTGGCGATGCGATTGTGCAGTTTGTCGCGGGCATCTGCCGCCTTTCCGGCGTGGATGTCGTGGATGTCGGACTTTCGACGACTCCGTCCGTGGAACTTTTGACGACGCATTTCAAGGCCGATGCCGGCATCATCATTACGGCTAGCCATAACCCGCTCGAATGGAACGCTCTCAAGTTCCTCAACAACAAGGGACTTTTCCTCGGTCCAGACGATGTGAAACAGCTCTTTGCTCTTGCTGACGCGAATCAGTTCGCTTATCCGGACTACCGCACGATGGGCAAGTACGAGGTCGCTCCGGATGCTGACGGTATCCACATCGACGGTACGCTCAAAATTCCGTTTGTGGATGTCGAAGCTATCAAGGCCAAGCATTTCAAGGTCGCTGTCGATGCCGTGAACGGTGCCGGTAGCTTTATTGTGCCGCGCCTCTTGGAACAACTCGGCTGTGAAGTTGTCCGTGTCCATTGCAGCCCGGATGGAACGTTCCCGCGTGGCGCAGAACCGATTCCCGAAAATCTCGGCGACTTGCGCGATGCCGTGAAGAAGAACGGATGCGCTGTGGGTTTTGCTGTTGATCCGGATGCGGACCGTTGCGCCCTCGTAGATGGCTTAGGACAAAGTATCGGTGAAGAATACACGCTGGCGATTGCGACGGACGAAGTGCTTGCCCAGAAGAAGGGAAGCGTCTGCGTGAACCTCTCCACGAGCCGCATGAACGAAGATGTTGCCGCCAAGTACGGTTGCGAATTTAGCCGCGCCAAGGTTGGCGAAATCAACGTGAGCTTGCAGATGATTGAAAACGGTTGCGTTATCGGCGGTGAAGGCAACGGCGGCGTGATTCTCCCGGCGCTCCACTACGGCCGCGACAGTCTCGTGGCTGCAGCGCTTGTGCTTAGCTGGATGGCCCACCACGACGGCGGTCCGGAAAAGTTCGTGGCCGAGAATCCGGCCTATGTGATGCCGAAGAAAAAGTTCGAACTCGGCGACAAGAAAGTTGCAGACATTCTCCCGAAAGTCAAGGCTGAATTTGCCGGCTGGAAGACTGATGAACGCGATGGCCTCTGGCTCGGTTCTGAAAAGTCCTGGGTGCATGTGCGTGCAAGCAACACGGAACCTGTCATCCGCGTGATTGCCGAAGCCCCGACTGCTGAAGAGGCCGAAGCCCTCTGCACTAAAGTCGAAAAACTGATTTAATAGGAAGTTGGCTGCGACTGGTGAGGTCGCTCCGCTTTTTACTCTTTCACCTCGGATTTATTCCGGGGTTCTTTTTTTAAGGTTAAATTTATACCCAATAAATAACAGTTTTTGTTTTGCAATAAATGTATATTAAATAAAGTATGGTTGGAATGAGTCGCTCGCAGATTTGTCGTGTTTTTATTTTATTCGCACTCCTTGTTACTTGTGCGGGAGCTATGAACGTGCAAGTTATAGAAGGGGAGAGCCGTGGTCCGCACGATCTTTCTGCTAAAAAACTACGTGCGATGGCTATGGTCTATTTGGCGGAATTGGGGTATGTTCCCAGTTTGGATATTGAAACGGTGGGAGTTTCTTTTTCGTCATCGGGTCCTGTGATGCATTTTATACGGATGAAAAAGTTTTTGCCGGATGGCCAGATTGAAACCGATTCCGCTGTGGTTGCGGAAGTGGATGACGTTGACGACGCGGTGGAAACTATGCTTACAAAATCATTTGGATACGCTCCCAAAACTTACAAAAGCGAAAAAACATCCGAAGTATTTCTTGTGGATCCTGAGTTTGTCGGTGTAGAAGACCATGTATCAGATATTGCAACCAAAAGAACGGAAATGGCTCTTGAACAACAAGGATATAGGCTTTCAGAAGAACGCCATAAGGTACAACTTAAGACGATTCTGGTAAAACTGAAAGATGCTTATTGGCTGGGGATGATTCGTATGGAGGGTTCCAAGATTGTCAAGGGGGCGCATAAAAAGTTCATGCCGAGCGAAAAAATGCAAACCATTATTGATTCGTTGACGAACAAAGTTATGGATACGAATGTGGAACCCCATAGCCCCGATACCAAAGTAGTGGATTATGCGAATACCCATGAAGCGAAATGCCGTGCAACCTCCAGTGCGGAATCTGTCGATGGATTCTTTGCGGGTCTTGTTGTCGATCTTTTATGTTATCTTTCAGATTATATTGGATTAGGGGTGGCTGCAGGCGGCAAGGACCTTTATGGCGACTGGTATCCGAATTTGCGATTTGACTATATATGGGGCTTTTCGGAACACCATGTCTGGATTTTGGGCTTGGATTATGCAGGAACCTTCGGCCAAACTAAATCCAGGTGGGCGTTTGAATCCATCCACAGGTTCTCTCAGGCTAAGGGCGTATTCGTTGACCTTGTCTGGGGATGGGGTCGTGATAGGGAATACAAGGGCTGGTATATGGGCGGAGATGTCGGGTACAACTTAATTGCATCCGACTCCAAGGCCCATTGGCTATCTCTGATGGCACGTTACGATTGGAACTTTGGCGAGTCTTTTACCAAAGGAAGCCGAATTTCGGTCAACTTGGTTTATAATCTCCGCGGTTACTTTAGCGACTGACGCTTTTTACTTTATCACACCGGATGCCATGTCATCCCGGCCTTGTGCCGGGATGGGGTCATTTTTTTAGAATTGCGTAATGAATTCCCAGCCAGTTTCGGTTGTCCACACCTTGCCATCTTCGCGGGGGCTGTACGAGTGCTCGCCGTCAAATGTGCACCACTTCACAGGGAAGCGCGGATCGACGGTCTTGTAGTCGTAGCACACGTGCTTACCGCCGGAGTATTCTTCGGCCTCTTCACCGCGAGCGTCGGTGAATTTTCCGCTTGCATCAGGCTTCCCGTTGTTTTTGAGGATTCTGTTGCGGGCGCTACGGCCGAGATCTGGCGTGCAGAGAGGGTCATCCATGCCGACGGTTCCCATCCATGCGATGGGGAGTCCCTTGTTCTTGGGCATATAAATCACCTGGTCCATGGTCGCGAATACCACCACACCACGCAAGCGGTGCTGGAAATCCTGCGCAAGGGCGTTACTGAACATGGCGCCGAAGCTGAACCCGATAGAGAACACGCGCGAAGTATCGATACAGAGATTCTCGTTTAGGTAGGTGAGGAACTCGTCGAAGAAGACGTGGTCCTTGTCGTCCCCGCAACGCCACGGATTGCTGGATTCTTTCCCGGATCTATCTGTTTCGGTCGTGTATCCGTGCGGTGCGACAAAGATGGTGTTTTCCTTGGCGCCCTTCTGGTTTCTAAATCCGTAGTAGGCTTCCCTCGTTGCTACGTTCTTGGCGGAACCGCCCATGTAGTGCATACCGAACACAAGGCGGTAGGGTTTGTTTTTGTCGTAATTCTCGGGCATGGTGAGATAGATTTCGTGTTCAATGCCCGCGCTGGTGAACATGAAGTTATCCTTCAGCGTATTGTCCTTGCCGCAGCCCTTGCTAGGCGTGGGCGCATTGCCCATGGCATAGCCGAATGCGTAAGTCTGCTCGCCGGGAGTTACGGAGCTTGCCTTTTTGAGCTTCAGGGTTACCGTCGTGTCGAGGTTTCCGAGTGCGGTTTTCAGCGTCTCGAATCCAGAAGCAGAAACACTAAGCGTGTCCCCTTCGCCGGGTTTCAGCAAAGCCTTACGGCCGTGCTTGTCATTCGCCGCTCCCATTCCGGTGCTGCCGGAAAATGAACCGTTTGCAGTAAAGCGGACCGTCTCGATGGCGCTACCCACGCGGACTCTTGCAAAGTAAACGCCTTGGCCGCTCACGCCCTGCCTCAAATCGACCTGACCCGAACCGAATAAATCCTGGTGTAGAACCCGATTCCCGACCATATCGAAAATGCTCACCTGCACAGGCGTATTGCTACTTTGTGCGTAGTGCAGCACCCCATCGCTGATGCTGATGTGCCCAGGTTTGAAACTGCCGGAAGGCAGGGAAGTCTGGTCATCCTGAATGGTGAAATTGCCATCTTTGTCAGTTTGTGTGGAATCTCCCTTGGCAAGGAGTTTTACGAGTGCGCTCGGAACAGGGGCCCCGCTCTCATCAGTGACCGTTCCGGTTAGCGTGAACGCGGCTGCCGCAGAGAATGCCGTTGCCAACATAATGGGTAATATGGAAAAGATTGCTCTTTTCATTGTTTACTCCTTTCTCCCATACCCCTATTGTTTACCGATTTGGGTTAAAAACACTACAATTTAATCTAATCTCGATAAAAATGAACCTGACATGATAAACTAAAAATTTCTAAAAGTTTGTTGTTATTGGAGCAACACAATAAAAATCCGTTTTTTTTGCAAAAAAAAGCTTCCCGTAAGGGAAGTCTTTCTTGCTTTGAGAAGGTGTTTATAAAATTTTTTGTTATTGAAAAATACAGATAGTCGAGCTAGGCAAGGCGTGAGCTTCCGTAGCGTACAAATCGTACGTGAGGGAGCAAACAACGCCGCATAGCGAAGGCTAGATGTGTTTTTCTTAGAACTGTTCGAAGAATTTGTGGACCTCTTCGGGCACCCAGGTTTGTTCCCAGTTCCAGCCCACGCCCATGTTTCCGGTGTCGTGTGCGGTCCACTGGTGGTCTCCGGGCCAGCTGCACCATTTGACAGGGAAGCGTTCATCAACGTTCTTGAAATCGTAGCACACATGCCCGGTGTTGCCCCTGACTTCTTCGGGCTTTTCGCTGCTGGCGTCAGTGAAGTCGCCGTTGGCGTCGGCCTTGCCGTTACGCTTGAGGATTCGCGGGAGGGCGCTTGTCTTGGCGCGGTTGTAATCGCAACGGCCATCGTTCACGCCGTGAACGTTCATCCAGGCGATGGGCAGGTTCTTCATGTTGTTGCCTTCGGGGAGCCAGATGTTGTAATCGGCAACGGCGTAGGTTGCAGCTGCACGGACGCGGCTCTGCATGTCTTGCATAAGCGAGTAGCTGAACATGGCTCCATAGCTAAAGCCATTAATGAACACGCGGCTCGTATCGATGCAGTAGTTATCGTTCAGGGTAGTAAGCGTCTGAGCGAAGAAGTCGTGGTCGGCCTGGCCCTTGTTCCACAAGCCACCGATTGCGTCGAGCGAGACGAAAATGTAGTCGCCGTTCTTGTCGAGCACTTGCTGGCCGTAGTACGGAGTCGGATGGTCGTAGTCCGGAGCGTGGTGCACGAAGTCCTCGCCATTGCTGCCGTAGCAGTGCAGTGCAAAGAGCACCTTGTGCGGCTTCTTGTTGTCGTAGTTCTTGGGCAGGGTGATAAAGTATTTGCGGGTGTCGTTTCCGACTCTAATCTCGAACTGGTCGCCGTTTTCGACGCTCTTGACTTTTCTCAACGTGGAATTGGTGCCGCAGCCTTTACTCGGGGTCGGATCGTTCTTCAATGCGTAACCGAATTTGAATGTCGGTGCGGGAGGAACCGTTTTCGTGAGCTTCACGTTGAGCGTGGTGTCGAGGGTGCCCAGCGGCACTGTGAGCGTATCGAAACCTTCGGCGATAAAGCGGATGGCTTCGCCCGCCTGGGCGTCCTTCATGAGGGCGGTTGCACCCTGTGCGCCGAGCGAGCTGCTGTAGCTCCCGTCAGTCGTGAACTTGAGCGTCTGCTTTGCGCTACCGACGGCCACCTGTGCGAAGTAGGTGCCTCGGGCCTGAACCTTCTTGCTCAAATCGAGCGTACCGGAGCCCGTGAGCGTGCTTTTGAAAACCTGGCTACCGAGGGAGTTGAAAATCTTCACCTGTACGGGCGAGTTGCTGCTCTGTGAATAAGAGAGAATGCCGTTGTTGATACCGATATATCCAACGGAGTTCCTGAAAGCCGGGTGGATGGCATCGGTGGTGTCTTTTTCGTCTTCGTGGATGGTGAACTTGCCCTGGTCATCGGTCGTTGCGGTTTTGCCTTCCTTAAGGAGGCTTACCGAGGCGCCTTTGAGGGCTTTACCGTCGTTGTCAGAGACGGTCCCTGTTATGGTGTATGCTGAGGCGACCCCGCAGAATGCCAAAAGGCACGCCGTTGTCAAAAGTTTGGGTGCTTTGATAGACATGATAACTCCTTTTTCCCTATTTCACCATAAACTAATCTAAAGCGTATTGTGAAAAAATTACACGTTAGGACTCCATATCTATGGATGAATTGTCTATAAACATATTTTAACGGTTATGATAGAGTGAAAAAAACGACCCCCGTGAAGGAGCCGTTTTTTGGTAGAGAGCTGATTATGAATTTCGGTTAGAACTGTTCGAAGAATTTGTGAACTTCTTCAGGAACCCAGGTGTTCTGCCAGCCCTGTCCGGTGCCCGTGTTGGAACCGTCATGTGCTGTCCACTGGTGTTCTCCGTTCCAACTGCACCACTTGACCGGGAAGCGTTCGTCAACATTCTTGAAATCGTAGCAGAGGTGGCCCGCTGTGCCATTGAATTCTTGCGGCTTTTCGCTGCTGGCATCGGTGAAGTTGCCATTGGCGTCGGCCTTGCCGTTACGCTTGAGGATTCTCGGGAGGGCGCTGGTCTTTGCGCGGTCGTAGTTGCACACACCGTCTCTCTTGCCGTGTACGCCCATCCAGGCGATAGGCAAGTTCTTGGCGTCGTAACGACCCGATCCTGCAGACGGGAGCCAGATGTTGTAATCGGCGGTTGCATAGACGGCCACGGCGCGGAGTCTTTCTTGCAAGTCCTGGGCAAGGGAGTTCGTGAACATGGCGCCGAAACTGAATCCTGTAGCGAACACGCGGGTGGTGTCGATGCAGTAGTTGTCGTACATCGCCGTAATCATCTCATCTACGAACTGGTGGTCTTCCTTGCCGTTCCAGGTGCCGTTGTCGTTACCTTGAGGTGCTACGAAGATGTAGTCGCCATTCTTGTCCAGTTGCTGCTGGCCGTAGTACGGAGTCGGATGGTCGTAGTCCGGAGTATGGTGCACGAAGTCTTCGGCGTGGCTGCCCATGCAGTGGTTTGCGATGAGGAGCTTGTGCGGCTTGTTGTTGTCGTAGTTCTTCGGCAAGGTGATGAAGAACAGACGGTTCTTGCCGCCGACATTGATGTTGAACTTTTGACCGTTTTCGACGTTGCCGCTAGACCTCAAGGTAGAATTAGAGCCGCAACCTTTACTCTTGCGCGGTTCGTTCTTGAGGGCATAGCCGAATTTGAATGTCTGTTCGGCCGGTACGCTCTTCGTGAGCTTCACGTCAAGAGTCGTGTCGAGTGTGCCGAGAGGAATTGTAAGCGTGTCGAAGTCTGTGGCGATGAAGCGGATGGCTTCGCCTTGCTGGGCGTCCTTCATGAGGGCGGTTGCACCCTGTGCGCCGAGCGAGCTGCTGTAGCTTCCGTCGGTCGTGAACTTGAGCGTCTGCTTTGCGCTACCGACGGCCACCTGTGCGAAGTAGGTGCCGCGAGCCTTGACTTTCGTGCTCAAGTCGAGCGAGCCCGAACCCGTGAGCGAACTCTTGAAAACTTGGCTTCCGAGAGAGTTGAAAATCTTCACCTGGACAGGCGATTTGCTGCTCTGGGAATACGAAAGAATCCCGTTGTTGATGCTGATATATCCGATGGAATTCTTGTAAGCCGGACGGATAGCCACATCTTGGGAGTCTGGCGGTGTGACAACTTCGTCTTCGTGGATGGTGAATTTGCCGTCTTTATCGGTCGTTGCTGTTTTGCCTTCCTTGAGTAGGCTTACCGAGACGTCTTTAAGAGCTTTGCCTTGATCGTCCTTGACGGTACCTTCGATCGTGTAGGCGAATGATGTGGAACATAGAGCCGCGATGCACGCAGCCGAAAGAAATGAAAGATGTTTCGCTTTCATTGAACACTCCTTTTTAAGATCCAAACAGTTTCTTTGGACCCCCATAACCCAATTACAATCTATTTTCATAGCAATGGGGAAGTCTTTGCGTAAAGTTTTTGTTATGGACAATTTGTCCATGCCCCTGGGCTGTTAATTAAGTTTGTAATAAATTTGTAACGTTTACGAGGGGCAAGCGTTGGACTATCGTCCCAACAGTGCGGCTTGGTCATATCAAACTTCGTTTGCTGCGACTCTCGCCTTGTACTGTTGTCCCCTGGCTCGCACTTCGTTGCTCACCACCCCTTCTAGCGGGCACATCCCGCAACGCCCTGGCAGCCTTGAATCGCCAACTGCCCAAAGACCATTTACTATTAACTAGTAACTGGTAACTCAGAACTAGTAACTTCCTACTTCCTACCGCCTACTTCCTACTTTACTATATATACCACCATGAACCACATCGCAATTTTTATCGACGCGGAAAACTTGACTAACTGGATAAAGCATGACGGCGTGCAGTCGCTCATGGACGAACTCCTACCCTTGGGACAGATTGTCGTACGCAAGGCCTACGGCAAATGGTCGTCGCGCGAACTCGTTTCGCTGCAATCGACGCTCAACGAGAACGGTTTTGAACTGGTGCACACGTTCCATCCGGTCAGCGGCAAGAATTCGACGGACATAAAGATGACGGTCGATACGATGGAGGTGGCGCTGGATTCCCAGGTGCAGTGGATTGTGCTTGCTACGGGCGATTCCGATTTTTCGCCGTTGTTCCGCAAGTTGCGTGAGCAGGGCAAGGAAGTCATTGGCGTGGGGCCCAAGTCCCCGCTGAGCGAATGCGTCAAGAATTCGTGTTCTCGGTACATCTATACTGACGACGCGACTGCAGACGAGGATTCTGCCGATGACGATTCTTCGGCAGCTAAGGAACGCGCGAACCGGCTCGTGTCCGAAAAGATTGATTCCATGGAAATGCTCAGGAGTGTGCTGCAAAAAGAGGATGGCCCGATTGCACTTGCGGCGGTAAAGCCCAAGATGCTTGGCATCGACAACGCGTTCAACGAAAAACGTCTCGGATTCAAGACGTTCAAGGATTTCGTGAAGTCCGCAGATTTCGTGCAGATGACGGATGTCGGCGGCGGTTCTTACACGGTATCGCTTGCAGAGCAGAAAGTGACCGTCGAAGAAGATGCGCAGATGATTTTGGCCAAGGCGCTCAAGCGCAAAGGCTGGGACATGTTCCCGCGCAACATGCTCAAGAAAATCTATGCCGAGGCTTGTGACATTACTTCGTTTGTTCCGATGAACAAGCAGGACCTGGTCCAGGAAATTGTATCGAAGAATATCGCCGGTACGACAAGCAGCATCATCAACCGCGCATTGGGAACGTTCTTCAAGGCGAAACTCGTGACCGTCAGCGGCGGTGAGGATAAGCTTTGGCGCGTGACCGAAACGAACCAGTACTGGAAAGAAATCGACAAGGCGATGCTAGACAGGCTCCGCAAAAGCCTTGAAGAGACGGGCCAGAAAGTGTCCAAGAAAGATATTGTCGCTATTTTGTACGGAAAATACGCCGAAGGCGAAGCTGAAAAGCTTGTGTAAACGACTGAGTGCGTTGTCAAGACTTTACTGGATTCCTCGTTACACTCGGAATGACGTAATGCATTTGTCACCCCGGACTAAGGTCCCTGAAACCTGACGCCTGTGACCTGAAACCTGGTTAGTCCAGCTTCCCTTGGTACAAGTCGAGCAAATGGCGGGCCAGAAGGCTTGTGTATTTTGCGTTCGTGAGCGTTGACTGGGCGCTTTCGAGGCGATTCTTCTGCGAAAGCAAATCGGTGTAAGTGAGCGACCCTACGTTATGTTGTTCTTCGGCGACGAGCAATGCTTCGTTTTCGGCCTCGACCTGGAGAATGGCCGCCTTCCACTGCATGTCGGCGCTAAGGGCGTTCAGATAAAGTTTTTCGATGGTGTTTTCGAGCGATTTTGCCTGTTCCTTGAGCGCGACCATGCTTTCGGTTTCACTAAGCTGGGCTTGCAACACCTTGTTCTCGGTGGCGCCGCCGTCAATAATCGGGATGTTGATGTTCATCGAAATGCTGTGAGAATATCCGTTCTTGATTTGGCTGCCGTACTTTTTGGATTGCCATGCCTGGAGCCCTGTACTTGCGCTCGCGCCGAGCGATACCTTGACGGAATTGCCCTTACCTGCTATTTCGGTGTTCTTCTTTGCGGCCTGGATAGAAAGGCTGTCGGACTTTAGGCCGGGGTGGTTGCTCGTCGCGGTCGATTGCAGTTCGCTTAACGACGGTACGGCGCTGAGTTCGTCCGGCGTCTTGATGTCGGATTCCGGTGCGGAAACTTCGAATTCTGCGCTTTCCGGGAGTTCCAAAAGCTGCCTGAGTGTCGTCTTCGAGGTGTTGACGCTCAACTGAGCCGAGAGCTGTGCAGCCTCTTTCTGCAAGACGTTCGCCTGCGACTGCGTCAAGTCCTTCTTGGTGATGGAGCCTGCTTCGAACAGCGTGTTGTAGTGTTCGAATTCCGCCTTGGCCAGTTCGACGGAGGCGTCCGCCGTATGCAGTTTCTCGATGGCGGCAAGCAGGTTCATGTAGGCGTTCAGGACGCTTTCCTGGATGGAGCGTTCGGTTTCCTTGGTCGAGAGGCGAGTCGCTTCCCGGTTCAGTTCGTTAGCGCTGATAGAAAGTTTGGTGGTTCCACCGTCCCAGAGCGTGTAAGAGGCGTTAATGCCTGCGCTCAGGCGGTAATGGTCCTGCGGACCGTCGCGGAACGGGGAATCGTAAAGGGAGTTGCCGATGCTGGCCGAAACGGTAGGGTAGTTAGCAACCTTCGCCTGTTCGATGCTTACGTCGGCCTTCTGTTCGCGGATTTTGGCGGATTCGAGCTTGAGGCTCTTCTCTTTTGCCTGCTTGAGGCATGCGCTTAAGGTCCAGGGACCATCAGCGAAAACAAGTGATGCTGACGCAAAAATACCGAGAACGACTGCTTTTTTGTAATTCATACCTTTTAGATGCCCCAGCCTAATGTTTTGGTTGCGCTCGTTTTTTTAAGATAGAAAATTTGTACATATACACAAAAGGCTCCCGTGAGGAAGCCTTTCGAATGGACGGTACTGGATTTGAACCAGTGACCTCTGCCGTGTGAAAGCAGCGCTCTAAACCAACTGAGCTAACCGTCCGAAGCGAGAGCAATTATAGAAAAGCTATTGAAAGTTGTCAAGTGGTTTTGAGGTAATGAGGTCGGGCTTACGCCCTTTGAGGTTTTCGGCTCGCTCGTTACACTCGCTTTGAGGTTTATAAAACGCACCGTAGGTGCCTTATTTTAGCCCAAAGCCTTGCGATAGCAAGGCGTGCCCATACCCCATAGCTCAAAGCGCCAAAGGCGCACTACAAGTACTTGTCCTCGGCGGCGCGGAGGATGCTGAGGAACTCGGCCGGAGTCTTCGAGGCGATGAGGTCCTTGCGCACGTTCCCGTCGGCGAGAAGGCGGCTCACGGAAGAGAGGGCCTTGAGGTGCGGACCCACGGTGTTGCCCGGGCTCACGATGAGGATAAGCAGATATACCGGTTCGCCATCGAAGGACTGGAAGTCAAGACCTTTTTCGATAGTGGCGGCGACCATGCACATGTGGTCAACATAGTCAATCTTTGCGTGCGGGACGGCCAGACCGCAACCGATACCCGTGGAACGGCTCTGTTCGCGAGTCCAGATGGCTTCGAAAATTTCGTCGCGGTGTTCTAGTTTGTAGGCGCTGCAAAGAGTATCGACCAGCTCGTTGAGGATAGCTTCCTTAGTTTCGCTGGAAGAATTGATCAAGATGCAATTATCTACAAATCTGTCAGATAGACGCATGGTTTATAATGTTCCTTTTTATGTTCAATCAAACAAATATTTTAGAAAAAATTTGCCATTTGGAGTGGTTTATATCTAAAATATGTTCAAAAAAGAAGATATTTCTATTTGAGAAGTGGCGGTTGCGAGCCTGTCCATTGCTTTTCTCATGAGTCCAATATCGATTTGACCGGGGGCGGCGGCTTTCCCGATGGAACCATAGGTGAGGTTGGCGCCTTCTTTCAAGGACCAAATTCGGCTGATTTTGCCAGTTTCGCCCATGCCGAATGCAGCGATGAGCTTGAACCCCTTTGCCTTTTTCGCAAACTTGTAGAGCCTCGTGCAGTCGTCGTCGGAGTTGCTCATGGCGGCGATTTTTATTCCGTCTGCCTTGACCCGTTTGGCGTCGGTAAGGTAGTTCTTGAGTTCGAGGTCGCTCGGGACGCGGGAGAAGTTGTGCTCGGAAACGAGGATTTTTACACCCTTCGGGGTGGTGAGTTCGCGGAGTTCGCTAAAGTCGTGCAGGCAGTCGCGCTCGAGGTCAATCCACTGCGGGATTTCGTTTGTGTCGAGGATTTTTTTCCATAGGGCGGGTCGTTCGATGGCTCGGGCGTCGGTGAAGGTGCCGCCGTCGCGCTTGAGCCGGATAGTGCCCAATTGTATCGCTTTCGGGGCAATCTTGCGGATGCGGGCGGATAGTCCCTGCCATTCGGATTCGTCAAAAAAATCGTAACGGATTTCGAGGATGTCGCAGCTGTTGTAGTCGATGCGCGCTGGGTGCAGCTCTTCGCGTTCGGCTGCGGTAAGCGTCTCGGGGTCAACAAGCCCGACCAAGTATTTTGGTGAATCAGATGGCATGGCCCAAATATAGTTAATAGTTTTGAGTTACTAGTTACTGGGGTTACTTCGCAACAGTTTCAAGTTCTGAGTTCAAAGTTACTAGAGATGTTCTTATTGCAAACCCTAGTAACTATTGACTAGTAACTACAATCTAGTAACTAAATAAATCCTTCCAATTGCATCTGTTTCTAGTAACTATGAACTAGTAACTAGTAACTAATTTTCTAAATTGTAACCGAACAAAAGGATTATATATGGCTGATTGCAACGAGAATAAAGAAAAACAAGTTCCCGACATGCTCAAGAAGGCGGAAGAATATCTCGCCTCCAAGCGTAGAATTTTCTTGTGGGGCGGTGTTGATGACGAAAGTGCCGAACGCATTGTCAAGCAACTTTTGTACTTGGATTCCCTGAATCACGAGGACATTATTTTCTTCATCAATAGCCCGGGTGGCGTTATTTCTAGCGGCCTTGCCATTTACGACTGCATGAACGCCATCCAGAGCGATGTCGTGACGGTTTGCTGCGGACAGGCGGCCTCCATGGGTGCCGTACTCCTCACTGCCGGTGCGAAGGGCAAGCGTGCCGCATGGCCCAACGCCCGCATCATGATTCACCAGCCGCTCATTCACGGCGAAATCGTGGCGCCTGCAAGCGATATCCAGATTCAGGCCGAAGAAATGCTTCGCATCCGTGGCATCACGGGCAAGATTCTCGCCGAAACGTCCGGACACACGATTGAACAAATTGACCACGACACCGAACGCGATAACTTCATGTCTGCCGAAGAGGCCAAGAATTACGGTCTCGTGGATAAAGTCGAGAGTATAATTTAATGGGTTTATTTTCTGCAATAAAGAACGGACTTGCCAAGACCCGCGATGCATTGCTCGGGGAGTTGAAAGGCATTGTCGGTGCCGGTAAAATTACGGACGAGACGCTTGAGGAACTTGAAGAGCATCTCATCAAGGCGGATGTCGGCGTTGAAGCGGCGTTCCTTTTGACGGATGCGCTTCGCGAAAATGCACTGGGCAAGTCGCTTACGACGGAACAGGTGCTCGACATCATGCGTAACGAAGCGGAACGTTTGCTTAAGGATCCGCCGCCGTTCGAACTCAAGGGCAAGCCGCATGTGGTGCTCGTGATAGGCGTGAACGGTGCCGGCAAGACGACGACAATCGGAAAGCTTGCCGCCCGCCTCAAGGACGAAGGCAAGAAGGTGATGATTGCCGCTTGCGATACGTTCCGTGCGGCGGCGATTGACCAGCTTGAAACTTGGGCCGAACGCTCGGGCGCTGAATTTGTCAAGCACCAGGAAGGCTCGGACCCGGCAGCGGTCGCGTTTGACGCCTGCTCTGCTGCGGTGGCTCGTGGCTGCGACGTGGTGCTGATTGATACCGCAGGGCGCCTCCACAACAAAGACTACTTGATGGAAGAACTCAAGAAAATTGTCCGCGTCATCAAGAAGGTGGACCCGGCAATGCCGCACGACATGTGGCTCGTGATTGACGGCAATACCGGACAGAACACCATCAACCAGACGAAGATTTTCAACCAGAGTTTCCCGCTCACAGGTCTTGTGGTGACAAAGCTCGACGGAACTGCGCGCGGTGGCTCCGTGCTTTCGATTGCAAGTTCGTTGCAGATTCCCATCCGTTGGGTCGGCATGGGCGAACGCATCGACCAGCTTGTGGAATTCAACAAGCGCGACTACGTCGATGGTCTTTTCGAGAACGCTCTAGAAAACAGGGAGTAGTTTCTTGAGACGATTCGTGTTTTTTGGTGTGGCTGTCATGGCGCTTTGCGCTTGTTCGGATTCCGCGCCGAAGCCGGATGAACGCCTTGTGGCTGCGTATGTCGAAATGCGCGTCGCGGAACAAACGTATGGTGGCGAGTCTTCGGAATCCCGCACTGCCCGCCGCGATATCCTGAAAAAATACGGCTACACCCGCGAAGATTTTATCAAGGCCTGCGATAAGGTCCTCGACGACGAAAAACGTTGGATATCGTTCCAGGTCGCCGTCTCGGATAGAATCGATTCGCTGCTTGGTATCGAGAAACCGAAACCAGCAAAAAAGGACAAGAAATGATGAAGCTGAGTTTGTGGATTGCGCTTGTCCTGGGCCTTGCCCTGTCAGTTTTTGCGGCACCTCCGGAAAAGCCCAAGCTTGTACATTGGATGGATTATACCGAGGCTCTTGCAAAGGCGAAGGGTTCGCAGAAACTGATATTTGTCGATTTGTATGCGGACTGGTGTATCCCTTGCCGCATCATGGACGCGAACACTTATTCGGATCCGACAGTCGCCTCGCTTTTGAATACGCGGTTCTTCCCGGTAAAGCTCGATGTGGATTCCCAGGACACGATTGTCTGTGATGGTAAACGCAAGACAGTCCAGCGTTGCTATTTCGACGTGTGGGAACTGAGCGTGCTGCCTGCGTTTGTCCTGATTGCACCGAAGGGACTCTCGATTTTGACCATCAAGGATTCCTATACTGCCGAAGAAATGAAGTATTTGCTTTACCAGATTCTTGAAAAAGAGAAGGAGTGGATTTCCAAATGAGTGAAGACGTTCTCTTCTATGCTCAGATTGCGTTCTGGGTTCTGCTGTTCTTGATTGCGCATTGCTATCTGCTTTTTCCGATGACCCTCCCGTTCGTGAGCGAAATTTTCAAGCGTAAAAAGAAGTCGAAAATGGGCGAGGCCAAACTCCCGACGGTTTCCATCTTGATATCCGCATATAACGAAGAAGCCGTGATTGAACGTAAAATCCAGAACATCCTCGAAATCGACTACCCCAAGGAAAAGCTGGAAGTCCTCATTGGCGATGACGGTTCCGCGGACAAGACTGCCGAGATTATCGCCCGTTATGCGGATCAGGGAATAACCTTGGTGAAGGCTCCGAAGAACGCGGGCAAGGCGGCAATGCTGAACCGCCTGCAGAAAATCGCGAAGAACGACATTCTGCTGTTCTGCGATGCGAATACGATGTTTTTTCCGAATGTTGTCCGTAAACTTGTGGACCCGTTTAAGGATGAAAAAATCGGCTGCGCTTGCGGACACTTGATTCTTTCGGACAAGAGCGGAAGCGTCCTTGGTAAAGGTGAAAGTTCTTATTGGGACTTGGAAAGTGAAATCAAGAAGTTCGAAGGCGTGCTGGACCGTTTGATTGGCGGTAATGGCGCACTCTATGCCATCCGCAGGGAACTTTATACGGAACTTCCGGTAAAGAAGAGCGTCATGGACGACTTCTTCGTAACAACGAAAATTTTGCAGAAAGGGTACTATTGCACGTTCGTGGCAAGCGCCATCGGTACGGAACAGACCTCGAAGGAATCCAGCGGCGAATACAGGCGTAAAGTGCGCATCGGCCGTGCCAACTTCAATTACCTGCTGTCTTACTTGCCGCTGTTGAACCCGTTCCGCCCGCTGTTGGCATACCTGTTCTTCTCGCACAAGATTATCCGCTGGTTCTCTCCGCACCTCATAATTCTTTTGTATGTAGCGAACGCCTTGCTTTTGACGAAGGGACTTTTTTACCAGGTGACCTTTGGCTGCATGACGCTTGCGTTGCTTGTCGCGGTGACGAAAATTTTGCCGAGCGCCTATTACTTCTTGCTCATGAACTTGGCGATGCTCAAGGGCTTTTTCCTCGCATTCAAGCGTGAACGTAGTGGCGGCTGGGCACGTGAAGCCCGCAGCGACGAGTGAAAGAGGTTGTGAAGGGTGAGGTCGCGGCGTTACCACTTTGAGGTCGCTTCGCTTTGAGTGAGGTCATCCTGAGTGATAACGAAGGATCCAGTGAAGTCTTGTATCGCATTCTTGTCATCCTCGCCACCGCATTGTCATCCCGGCCTTGTGCCGGGATCAGATTCTCGTAGCACGAAAGAATTTATATATTATATCTTATGAAACATTTTATTTTCGCAATATTGTTGGCTTTAGCTTTCGTCGCTGTTCCGGCGAACGCATTTACCATGGACGCTCAAGGCGGTTTCTGCAATCGCGTGAGCCATATGGGGTACTTCAACATGAGCTTTTATGGGCATCTGTGGTATCCGATTGACCAGATGGTTTTTGCAGGCGTAGGCGTAGGCTACGAAGAACTCGACAACGTCGGATACGTTCCTTTGTCTGGAAGCCTCTGGGTTCGCCTTCCGATTGGAAGGACTGTACTGCCGATTGCTACAGGTGATTTCGGCTATATGCTTGGCAAGGACAATCAGATGTTCTGGCGTGCAGGTGCCGGACTTGACATCAAGAATGGCGACCGCTCATCCATCATCTTTTCGGGTGGCTACCAGTTCTTGAACCGCTCCGGCGACGGCTATTTGTACCTGCAAGCAGGTATTCTTATTGAGATGTAATTTGTTTTAAATAATACTTGTTTTTTTCAATAATTATGCCGCATTTGCGGCATCTCCTTTTTTTCGTCATCCTGAACCCGTAGGGTGAAGGATCCAGTCAAATCTAGTTATCGCATATAACACTTTTATATGTAAATTTACATTGGAAAATTTTAAACATAGGAAAATCTCTTATGGAAAATAAAATGAACAAGTTTGGATTGAAAAAATTGCTCGCTGTTTTGGCGGTAGCACTCGCTTGCGTATGCATGTGGGGGTGTTCAAGTGTCTGGGATGAGAGTGAAGAGGATGTCTCTAGAACACAGTTAATTGGTTATTCCGGCGATTCTCTTGTCGTTTATATAGAAGAGAAGAAAATAGAGACTTGTCTTGCTAAACCCTTGGGTGATGATTGTTCTACTCGGGAAAAGGGGACAAGAATTGTTGTAGATAATTTTTATACAGAAGAGAATGTATGGAAAAGCGACAAACTGAGGGATCAGTATGTTGTAAATGTTTATGACTTGGTGGATGATTCAACGGTGATTGAATTCGATAAAAATAAAAACCGTTTCTACAAGTGGACATTGGGTAAGGACTCCGAAGACTTGGGTTATTTTGAGTGGGGTGGCTGCAGTACAAGAGAAAAAGTCGGCTCAATTCGTCCTTGGGGCAATGGAAAATGGCGACTTGTGGGGAGTACTGAAGATTGCGGCTACGCTATCGTGGATGTGGCAAAAAAGAAAATAACGGGGTATGAAAAGTTAGAGGAATTTGCAGAAGAGTGCTCTGATTTATGGGATCATGAAGGGGTTAAGTACTGTGTGGGTGCTGTCAAAAAGGATTCTGTAATGTCTTATTATGAACGATTCTTAGCGGGAGCTATGATTAGAAATGACAAAGGAGTAGGTGATACTTTATGGAATAATCAAATTGAAGGAGCTAGCTTGAATTCTTACCATGCGGTTGAATTTAAAAATGCGTTTGTTTGCTATTTAGGGAATTATTATAAAGTTGATTATAAAACTGTAAAATTGGTATTTGATCATTAATAGAGGGAATTAATGAAAAGATTAATTTGCTGTATCGTATCAATTGCTCTTTCGCTGATTTTGGCGAAACCTATGGAAAGTATAGAGCGTTACAATATGATTTTAGTTCATGGTGCTGCGGATAGTTTGTCGGGTGTTGATTGTGAAGCCTCCGATTTGAAGGCTCCTTTTGAGTTTTGAATGTCTGTTGCTGTGTCAAGTGGCCGCGTAAAAAATGCCCGCACATGGCGGGCATTGTAAAATTATGAACTGAAAGAATCCTATCGGTCGCGACTTTCCTTTCAGGACGAACCTCTAAGTTCTAAGTTCTAAATTCTAACTCACCCCTTCGCAATCATTTCCATGAATTCGGAGTCGAGTAGGTCTTTTTCCGTTTATTGCCTTACGCCACCAGATCCATCAAGTCGAAGTACATCAATCGTGTATGCGGATCGTTGTCTTCCAGATTCATCATGCGGAATCCGTTCTTTTCGTAGAACGGAACTGCTGCCAAGTAGGCGTCAACCGTTATAAAGCGACAGCCTGTCTTGTTGTTGATGACGAACATGGACTTGATGATGTTTAGAACTTGTGTACCGAGTTTTTGATTTTTGGCGCAGATGTCAACGGCTAGGCGGCAGAGCTTCACGGCGGGGTAGCTTTTTAGCCTTTTCTCGTTCGGGAATCCTTGTTTACGGCGGAATCTGTTGAATTCCGTCATGCTAGGAAAGTCGCTGGTTGCGATTTTGTCGTTTGCCAAGCTAAAATAGGCTAAAGGCCTGCTGGTGTCGTTGATGTCAACACAGGTGTAGCTGACCGCTAACATGTATTTGTCAAAAAGAGTTGCGCGATTTAAAATGAAATCGTTTAAATCAGCATCTCCGCAGTCAAAACTTTTGACTTTGTTGAATGGTTGCAGTCGAATAAATCGAATAGACTCGTTATCTATATATTGTCGAACCATGGATCTTTACCTCCGTTAGCGGCTTCGCGGGCACGCTTTTCTCGCATGCCTCGTTCAAATGCTTTTAGGAAAAATTCGTAGTCCCGTAAACGTTGGGCACGAGCTTCCGGAGTTTCGGGGTGCCTCTCCTGCATACGGGCGATAAACCGGCGAGCATCCTCGCCGAACAAAATCGGAGTTTCTCTGATGGGTCTTGCCATGAGTATCCTATTTGTTAGTTGTTAGAATAAAAGTAACTGATATATTAACGCCCGGCTGGACCGGATGGCATCCTCAATGGATCCGTACTAAAAAATATATAAGCCAAAAATAAAATGCAAGGGGTCGGAATTTTGATCGTTCATTTCGTCAACAACTGTTAGCAAGGGACTGTGGCAAATGTGCTATTTGTTAGTTGCTCAATAGTAAAAAATGCCCCGGATTTAATCCGAGGCGTTCTTGTCTAAATTCTGAGTTCTGCTGGCTGCTTACTGCGGCTCCGCCGCTACCCCTTCGCGATCATTTGCATGAGTTCGCTATCGAGGCGTTCGGGGTTGTTGTACTGTGGTAAATTGTTGTGGAGCGATTCGCCTTTCGAAACGAGACCGAAGTCCAGATTCTTGTAGTTCCAGTAGCTGTAACCCACGTCGGCATCGCGGAGAATGTCGAGGAAGTCGCGCATCCAGGCGAGCTGATACTTGCGTGGAACTTGTACGTAAACACCGAACTCGTTGCAACTTACGGGCAAGTCGTACTTGGCGCGGAAATCGAGCGCATTCTGGATGCTTGCCTGCAAACGGGCCTTGTCCCACTTGCCGAATTCCACATGGAGTCGCGTGGCGCAATCTCCTTCGGGGGCTGCGTAATCGCCTGGCCACGGGCGCTCAATTTTGAAAAACGGGTCGTCAATCCAGGCGGCGCCTTGGTGCGTAAACGTTACGGGCGTGTATGTATGGAAACTGTAGATGGCGTTGTCGTCGTCGAGCGGCGTGAGGAACTCGAATTCCTTTGCGCTGTTCCATTTGTTGGCGCCTACGACGATGGTATTCTTGGGCGCGTGCTTGCGGATTTCCCAGAAGATTTCGTCCTTGACTTTGTCCCAAACCTTGGAATCGGTTGCGGCGGGTTCATTCAAAAGTTCCATCATCACGCGAGGCATGGAACTGTAGCGTTCCGCCATGAACGCCCAAATCTTGCGGGTGTCCTTGCGGGCATTTGCGTCGGCAAAGAAAGCTTGTTCGTGATTGCTGGCCAAGTGGAAGTCGTGACCCGGGCACTTGTGCAAATCGAGAATCACGTCCAGGTCGGCGTCTTGGATGTCCTTGAGAGCCTTGTCCAGCAAGGCGAACGTCTCTTCATCCGGCTTGAGATTATCTCCTTTGAACAAATTAAAATAATCAACCGGCAAGCGGACGTGGTTGAACCCCGCCTCGTGGATGCGCTTGAAATCACTTGTTTCAAGGAACGTTTTTATATGTTCGACAACTCCCGGAAAACCGACCGGGTCCTTTTCTTCGATACAGTCCACCTGACTGAACCATCCGCCCAAATTCACTCCGCGCAATCTTTCTTTCTTCATGCGTGTCATCCCATACTTTGGCTGCTGGAACAGCCGGTTCGAATGAATTATTCGTTTACGATGTTCAAATCTTCATCGGCGATATTCAAGTCCATGATGACTTCCATATCGTCGGGAAGGTTATAAAAATCTACAACCAGGCCTACCTTCTTGTCTTCGTCCTTTTGCTTGTCGAATTGGACAACGTCGTAAATTTTCATCTTGACGACGGCTTCCTGCGTGACAGGAATTTCAATGGTCATACCCTTGCTGATGGGCCCTTCTACAATCTTGCCCTTGAAAACCAGACTGGTCTGGTCGTCGCCGAGCGAGGTCTTCTTCACGTGAAATACAGCCATTATTCTTTAGCCATTAACTTTTATTTTAATTGGTTTCTTTTTTTGATGTGGCATACATTTTACCACGCGCAAAAATTTAACTTTTTTACATGACTCTTCGTGTTGGTCGAATCCCTTTTTTAGTCTGTGCGCCGTTTTTCTTTAATTCCGTAGGGCGCGAGAAAGAATTTTCAGAGGTGGAATTTGTTGATGGTCCACCGAGTGCTCATTGTGCCGGTTTGAAGGATGGAACCATCCATCTTTCGCCTGCGTCTTCGATTACCTTCGCTCAAAAACCTGATGCGTTTGTGCTGTCGCCCGTCCTTTGTACGTCGTGTTCCTTCGAAGTCCGGTCGGTCAAGCTGTTTTCGCGTTATCCGATCGAGGAACTTTCGGGTAAGCGTATTCGCATGACTTCGCAGAGCAAAACTTCTGTTACGTTATTGCGGATTTTGCTCGAAAAACGCTACGGTTTCCGCCCGGAATATGTGCAAGGGCTTGCGGCTGAAGATTCCGATGACGCGTGCCTTTTGATTGGCGACTTGGCGCTTGAAGAAAACGAGCGTCACCGTTTTGCGTACAGTTACGATTTGGGAACGCTTTGGCAGGAATGGCAGGGGCTTCCCTTTGTTTTTGGTGCCTGGCTGATTTCGAAAGATGCGCTGCAACCGCGTTTGAGACCCGTGCTGGATGATTACATGACGCGACTTGAATCGGGTATCTGCCAGTTCCACGAAAATCCGTCGAAGGCGCTGGATGTATGGCTTGCAAAATATCCCGTAAGTTTGCCTCGCCCTCTTATAGAAGATTATTTTAACGTTCTGGACTACCGTTTTACTGACGAGCGTAAACAATCTTTAGCACTTTTTTTCAAATTAGCCGCTCAAATGGGGTTAGTTGAGTCCGCTCCGCCGATGGTGTTCCTGAAGTAATTTTATTTTGTAGTCTGGGAATGAGAGTGTTAGGATGGTAAGGAGACAAAATGGTAGAGGAAAAAATTCTTATCGTCGATGATGATGAAGTCGAATTGAAACGAGATTCGGACGTCTTGACGGAAGTGGGTTATGAAGTTGTCGGTTGCAGATCCGGTGCCGAGGCAATGGAGTATCTGCATAATAACCCGGTGGAACTTGTTTTGCTTGACGTCAACATGCCGGAAATGAACGGGTATGACGTCTGCTTGAACATTCGCAAGCATTTCCCGCTAGATGATTTGCCAATTATATTCCTTACGAATCAAGAAAACGAGGCCAGCGTGACGCAGGGCTTCCAGTCGGGAGCTTCTGACTTTGTCTGTAAAACCGCTGCGCCGGATATTTTGCTTGCGAGAATCGGCGTGCATTTGCGCTTGTCGAGATCGCTTCGTAACTTGCGCGACATTTCGTTGACGGACGATTTGACGGGGGCGTACAACCGCAGGCATGCCATCTGCTCTCTCCGTGAATTGTTTGCACGTAGCAAACGCTACGGGACGAATTTCTCGATAGTCTATTTTGACCTGAATGGATTGAAGAAGATTAATGACCAGCATGGGCATCTGGCTGGCGACTTGCTGTTGCGTTCCGTCGTGACCGCCTGCAACAAGCTGCTCCGCGAATCGGATATGCTGTTCCGCATGGGTGGCGACGAGTTCCTGGTCATTTGCCCGGATACCGATTTGAAGGGCGCATTTGTCTGTGCGGAAAGAATGCAGGAGGCCGTCAAGGCGCTAACGATTGTCGATCAGACTGTCGCGTTTGCTTACGGCACTGCAAGCTCTTTTGAAGACTACAAGGACATGGATGAAATGCTCCACAGCGCGGACGTGTCCATGTACGAATGCAAACGCAGAATGCGCGAAGGCAGAACTTAGCACAATTCAATAACGCATTTAACGCATTTAACGCATTTAACGAATTTAACGAAAAGTCGGCCCTCCCGCCGACTTTTTATATCGTGTTATCCCGCACTCCGTTCCGGGATGGGGTTCCTTCTCGAATTACAAAGGATGTGCAAAATCGAATTTTCTATATTTGCGTTCGTTTAAAAAACGATTAAAACAAAAAAGGAATATCATGCCAGCTTTTGATCCAAACGCGAAAAAGATGCTGATTTCGGGCAACGAAGCCATTTCCCTTTCCATGCGTCATTGCAATGTTCAGCTTGCCGCAGGCTATCCGGGAACTCCTTCCACCGAAATCTTGGAAGATTACTCTGAACTGGGCGGCTATGCCCAGTGGGCTCCGAACGAAAAGGTCGCTGCCGAAGTCGCTCTCGGTGCTGCTTTTGGTCATGCTCGTAGCGTTGTGACAATGAAGATGGTTGGCTTGAACGTTGCTAGCGACGTTCTCTACACTGCAACTTACACCGGTGTCGATGGCGGCATGGTTTGGATTGTTGCCGATGACCCGGGTCAGGGCAGCTCCCAGAACGAACAGGATACGCGTAACCACGCGAAGGCTTCCGTTTGCCCGATGTTCGAACCGTCCAACTCTCAGGAAGCCTACGACTTCTTCCGCATCGCCATGCAGACGAGCGAAAAGTTCAAGATTCCTGTCATTCTCCGCATGACCACCCGTGTAGATCATTCCAAGTCTATCGTCGTTCCGAAGGAAGAACTCCCGGCAATGGTGCCGAACTTTGAACGCAATATCGCCCAGCATGTGATGGTGCCGGGATTCTCCAAGCCGGCTGGTCGTCGCCTCCGCGCCAAGATGGATGAAATGGAAGCCTGGAACGTTGCCGAAGGTCCGAACAAAGTCGAAATGCGCAGCGCAGATTTCGGTATCATCGTGAGCGGCATCAGCTACCACCACGTTCGTGAAGCCGCCCCGGAAGCAAGCATCCTCAAGCTCGGTATGACATACCCGCTGCCGATGCAGCTCATCAAGGATTTCGCGAAGAAGTTCGAAGGCAAGCGCCTCATGGTCATCGAAGAAAACGACCCGTGGCTTGCTGAAAACATCAAGGCCGCAGGCATCCAGTGCGAAAGCAAGTTCGATCCGATTTTCCGCTTTGGTGAACTCGACGTGAACCGCGTCCGCCGCATTATCGCTGGCGACAAGAATCCGGACCCGGTTCCGGTCAAGGGTAAGCCGCCTATGCTCTGCCCGGGCTGCCCGCACCGCAGCTCCTTCGCAGTGCTCAAGGAACTCGACTGCATCGTCTCCGGTGACATCGGCTGCTACACGCTGGCCGCTCTGCCGCCCATCAGCGCCATGGACTACATGATTGACATGGGTGCCGCTATCGGTATGGGTATCGGCCTCCGCAACGTGCTCCCGCGCGAACAGGCCAAGAAGGTCGTCTCCGTGATTGGCGACTCTACGTTTGTTCACAGTGGCATCACCGGTCTTGTGGAAGCAGGCTACAACCGCCCGGAAACTGGCCACGTTGTCATCATTTTGGACAACAGCATCACCGCTATGACCGGTCAGCAGGAGCACCCGGGTACGGGCCGTCACCTCGACCATAGCCCCGCCTACAAGATTGACTACAAGGAAGTCGCGAAGGTCGCCGGTTTCGACAACGTCTATGAAGTGAACCAGGTTAAGGAACCGGAAGAATTCAAGCGTCTCGTGAAGGAATCCCTCGAAAAGGACGAACTCACGCTTATCGTTGCTAAGAGCCCCTGCATTCTCGCCCTCAAGAGCATCCTTGCCTGGGACAAGGCGAACAAGGAAAAGGCCGAAAAGGCTTTGGCCGAAGCAGAAGCCGCTGCCAAGAAGAACAATAACTTTTAATAGAGAGGTTGAATAATTATGAGCGTAATGAACGTTAAATTTGCAGGCCTCGGTGGCACAGGCGTTATCAAGGCTAGTGACGTGATGGCCGAACTCGTTTTCGAACAAGGTTACGATGTGAAAAAAGCCGAAGTCCATGGCATGAGCCAGCGCGGTGGTTCCATCGCTTCTGACGTGCGCTTTGCAAAAGATGAAGAAGTGCAATCCCCGATGATCCCGTGCGGCGAAGCCGACTACCTCGTCGTCTTTGACGAAACGCAGGTTGTCGTGAACGAAGCTTACATGAAGCAGGGCGGCGTGCTCCTCACTCCGGCTGACATAGATGTTTCCAAGCTCGAAAACGTGAAGGCTTTGAACGTGGCCATGCTCGGCAAGCTTTCCAAATACTTCGACTTCACCGTCGAACAGTGGCTCGTCGCTTTGAACAAGCTCTTTGCCGAAAAGTTCCACGAAGGCAACAAGAAGGCCTTCATGCTTGGCCGCGAAGGGTAATTGGCATCGTCTCCTGACGCTTCGCGCACTCGTCATCCTGAACGGCGAAGCCGTGAAGGATCCAGTAAATTCTTGTTAAAGCGTCACCCCGGCCTCAGTGTGATGTGAACCCCGAAAGTTGGACACAACTTTCGGGGTTTTCATGATTAAGAAACACACTAAAGAAGAATGGCTCGAAGCCCTAGAGCTCTATAAGAAGGGGTA
>JAGCPZ010000031.1 GCA_017965445.1 Fibrobacter sp.
GCCGAATCCTCGGCATGGGCGACGTGGTCAGCCTCGTGGAAAAAGCGCAACAGGTCATCGACGAAAAAGACGCCAAGGACCTGAAGAAAAAGATTCTCAACAACACCTTCGACCTGAACGACTTCTTGAAGCAGCTCCGCACCATCAAGAAACTCGGCCGCATCAAGGACATCTTGAGCCTCATCCCAGGCTTAAACAAACTCCCGCTGGACCAGATTGACGAAAAGCAACTCGTCTATGTGGAAGCGGTGCTCAGCTCCATGACGCCGAAGGAACGCAAGAAGCCGCAGATTATCGATGGCAGCCGCAAGGCCCGTATCGCAAAAGGTTCCGGCACGGACGCTGCCCGCGTGAACGCGGTGCTCAAGCAGTACGAAGGCATGAAGGAAATGTTCAAGAAGGTCGGCGATTTCGCAAAGAAGCAGAACAACGGCGGCACTGTAGGTTCCAACTACACCCCGCCCAAAGACAAGAACAAGAAGAAAAAGAAGCGCTAGGCGCCACGCTTTTTCTTACGCCACCAAGTCAATCAAATCAAAGTACATCAGGCGCGTATGCGGATCGTCGTCTTCGGCGTTCATAAAACGGAACCCATTCTTTTCGTAAAAGGGAACCGCCTTTAAATACGCATCAACCGTCAAGAATCGGCAACCCGTTTTATTTTCAAAGACAAACATCGACTTGATGTAATCCAAAACGGTCGTACCGATTTGACATCCTTTGGCGGATTCGTCAACGCCTAGCCGGCACAGTTTAACCGCAGGGTAGCTTTTCAGACGTTTTTCGTTCGGGAAGCCCTGCTTTTTTCGGAAACGGTTGAATTCGGTCTTGTCCTTGAAATCGCCCACGGCAACCTTGTCATTGGCAAGACTGCAGTAAGCATAAACCTTACTTGCATCGTCAACATCAACACAAGCATAGCTAACCGACAGCAAATACTTTTGAAATTCCGGAGCACGCCTGAGAATGAAATCGTTTAAATCTTGATCACCACAATCAAATTGTTTAATGGTATTATCTGACTGTAAACGAATAAAATCCAGACGGGATTTTTTTATACTGTTTTGAAACATGGATCATCACCTCCATTGGCTTCTTCTCGGGCACGCTTCTTAGCCATACCACGTTCATAAGCCTTTTTCATCAGTTCGTAGTTCCGCAAACGGCGGGCACGAACTTCTGGAGGTTCCGGGCGGCGTTCCTCCATCGCAGCGAGAAAGCGACGGGCATCTTCGCCAAAGAGAATCGGAGTTTCACGAATGGGTCTAGCCATAGCTATGTCCTTTATTTTTTCATATAAGTAACGATATAATAACTATGGAGCATCACTAGACAGGTGAAACCCGGCAACGCACTACTAAGGTGGTTTCTATAATATAAAATGTTCCACTTTCAAAAACAAGGGGACCGCTTGTCAGGCGCTCATTTTGCAAACAACCGTTTGCAAAGTTCCTCTCATCTAACTACGCCACCAAATCTCGACGTTTTTTCATACCTTGTTGAAACACGGATCAATACCTCCATTGGCTTCTTCACGGGCACGCTTTTCAGCCATACCCAGCTCGTAAGCCTTTTTCATATATTCGTAGTTCCGCAAACGGCGGGCACGAACTTCTGGAGGTTCCGGGCGGCGTTCCTCCATCGCAGCGAGAAAGCGACGGGCATCTTCGCCAAAAAGAATCGGAGTTTCACGAATAGGTCTTGCCATGGTTTTATAATATAAAACGTTCCATTTTCAAAAACAAGGGGGCGAGCTGCAGGCCGCACCCGTGTATCATTCGTAAAAGAGTTTGTTTCATTTACGAAAATAAATTTTAAAAGTAATCAATTTTCTTCAATTTTTAGTTAAAAATCACGTTTTTTGTATCACAAACTATTGACTTTCACAAAAAAAACTTTATATTTATTCATACAAAGGTTGGAGATTCCCGGTCGAAGCCGATAACGAGAAAACAATAATCGCGGTAACGCCGCCAAACTTTATACCTAAAACCTAACACCTAATACCTGTCACCTAGCCTCATGAAACCGATAACCGAATACCAAGATTACCGCCGCTACATGCAGGACTTTTACGAAGAACGCAAGAAGTCCGGCTTTACCTGGCGCGAATTTTCGAAGGACGCCGGGTTCGCTTCGCCGTCGTACCTCAAGCTCGTCTGCGAAGGTAAAACGTCCCTGAGCCGCGTCGGGCTCCCGCGCGTGGCCGCCGCGATGAAACTCACTGGCTTTGAACTCACATACTTCGAGAAGATGGTCGAATTCGGGAACGCGGCAAACGACGAAAAGAAAAAGGCCGCCTTCGCGGACCTCACCCGCATCGCCAAGGAACAGCACGCCCGCGTAATCGACGCCGACACGTTCGCCTATTACGAATCCGCAGTGAATTCCATCGTCCGTGAACTCGCCCCGCTGATGCCAGGCGCCCTCCCGCTCGAAATCGCAAAAAAGATCAAGCACGCATTCACGGCACAGCAAGTCCGCGATTCGCTCGCCATGCTCACCAAAGCGAAATTCCTCGAAGAAACCGCCGAAAATACGTACCAGCAAACGGACAAGGCCATCACCGGTTCGTCCGAGGCGATTCCGCTCGCGCTCCGCGCCATGAACCGCGAAATGACGGACCTCGCCAAAGAAGCCATCGACAAAATCGACGTGAAAGACCGCAACATTTCAGGAGTCACAATGGGTATCGACGCACCGACTTTCGTCCGCATTTCCGAAGAAGTCAACAACTGCCGCAAACGCGTCATCGCTCTCGCCAACGAATGCAAAAAAATCGACCAAGTTTACCGTCTCAACTTGCAACTTTTCCCACTGACAGACAAAGTATAGGAGATACGACCATGAAGTCTATGAACAAAATAAAGTCCCTCGTGGTTGCAGCATTTGCAAGTCTTTTTTCAGCCGCATTCACGCTAGTCACGGTCACCACCCTCGCCGCCTGCGGAAACGACAACACCGCAGGAACCGATGAGCAGCCAAACGCTATTACCGCAAAAATCGACGCAGCCATCGACAGTGCATCCGCTATCTGGTTCCAAGGCGAAAAAACATTGACCGCCGATTCCAAAGCGAGCATTCGCCCCCCATCCTCCAGCCCCCTTTACGATATAATCATCAATCCTGACACATCAGCACAACATACAAGTTTGCTCGCAGGAGTAAAAACCGAACACGGAATATTACGACAATTAGAAATTGATCATTTCGCTTCGCTCAGTTGCGAAACTGATAAAACATGGTTCGCATACATGGTCCAAGTTTCGAGTTCGCTTATACAAAAAAATTTCACAATTCCCGATACCTCGGCAGCATCAATTGCAATGGATTTCGAGGCCGACTGCATTCATGAACACGGAAATTTCATTACAGAAACAGAAGGAGTCACAGAAGGGCAACAAAGCTACAGCTGCAAAATAGCACCGACTAAAGAAAACCTAGTCGAGAATAACGCCATACAATACACCGACCCGAACTGGAAAAAATACGGAACGCAGATTATAAAAATTTGTAGAGAGTAACAAAGTGTAACCTATCAAAAAATGGAGGAGACCATGAACAACATAACCATCATCAAATCAATCACAGGAACAATCATCGGAGCCGCAGTAGCATTCGCGCTCGCCGCATGCTCGTCAAGTCCATCGACAGCACCGGAAGCATCGGCCGCCCAGGTTTCCAGCGAACTGGGCAAGCAGATTAGCCTCGAGCCACAACTGGACTCCACATCAGATCCATCCGCATACACTCCACCAATATTTTCGATTCCTGCCGAAACCGAAGAAACACTCGAAAGCTGGTTGAACGGCAACCCGATAAGCAACGACATTACCGTAGATTATTGGTGTGCAGAAAATCCGGACTACCCCGACAACCCCTTGTGGTGCTTGCCCAATCGAATCCAGTTAGAAAACGGAACCGCATTCGATTTCTATAATGGCAATTCCGAAGTGATCGCATGCGAAACATACCAGGACACCATTTTTTATTCCGTTTACTTGCACAACAACACCATCAGGAAAAAATGGACCAACCCGTGGTTCAACACCGAAATGTTCGCGCAATCCAAAACGCAATTCAAGGAATCTTGCAAAGCCGAATTCGGAGACATCACGGAAGATACAGAAAACACAATCGCTTGCAATATAGTGGTACAGCCAAGCCCGTCTCAGGACAACGGCTCCGCCAATTCGAGACAATACTTTACTATCCATTACACTTACAATTACATCGACTCTTACTGGAATCAATTTGCCACGAAAACCATCGAAGCATGCAGAATTCGCCCTCAAATCGAGCCCATAACGAACGTCCAAGCCGAATAATTACAGGAAATCGGCCCATCAGGCGCAAAAAAATAACAAAAAGTGAAAAATTTACATTTTGTCAATGTATTTTAATAAAAACATTGTCTTTTCTGTAATAAAAAAGATAGATTGCAGTAGCAACATTTTTCAATAATTGTAAAACAAATCAAAAAAAGGAATAAAATGGCTACAATCGACCTGTCTGCAAACGCACTCGTCACCGCTCTCAAGAAGCCCCGCGAAAAATTCACCAAGGAAGACATTAAAAAGTTCATCCGCGACAACAGCATCCGCCATGTGAACTTCATGTACGCCGGCGGCGACGGCCGCCTCAAAACCCTCAACTTCGTCGTGAATGACGCCGACTATTTGGACGAAATTCTCAGCTGTGGCGAACGCGTCGATGGTTCCTCGTTGTTCAGCTATATCGAAGCTTCCTCCTCCGATCTTTACGTTGTGCCGCGCTTCTCGACGGCCTTCATGGATCCGTTCGCAAGCCTCCCCACCCTCTGCCTGCTCTGCAGTTTCTTCAACAAGGACGGACAGCCGCTGGAATCTTCCCCGGAATACACGCTCCACAAGGCATGCGAAGCCTTCAAGAAAGAGACCGGCATGGAATTCCAGGCCATGGGCGAACTCGAATACTATGTAATCGCCGACGACCCGGGCGCTTTCCCGGCAGTTGACCAGAGGGGGTACCACGAATCCGCCCCGTTCGCGAAGTTCAACGAATTCCGCCAAAAATGCATGCTCTACATCGCACAGGCGGGCGGCCAAATCAAGTACGGCCACAGCGAAGTCGGAAACTTCACACAAGACGGCAAGCTTTACGAGCAGAACGAAATCGAGTTCCTCCCCTGCCCGGCTGAAGATGCTGCCAACCAGCTCACTATAGCAAAATGGATGATCCGTAACCTCGGCGCACAGCTCGGCCTCGACGTGACGTTCGCCCCGAAGATTACCGTGGGCAAGGCGGGCTCGGGCCTGCACATCCACATGCGCATCATGAAGGACGGTAACAACCAGATGCTCAAGGACGGCGTCATCAGCGAAACCGCCCGCCGCGCCATCGCCGGCATGATGAAGCTCGCCCCCTCCATCACCGCCTTCGGCAACCAGAACCCGACATCTTACCTGCGCCTCGTGCCCCATCAGGAAGCACCGACCAACGTATGCTGGGGTGACCGCAACCGCTCCGTGCTCGTGCGCGTACCGCTCGGCTGGGCTTCAAAGACCGACCTCTGCAAGATTGCGAACCCGAACGAAAAAGGCTCAAGCTACGACACACACCAGAAGCAGACCGTGGAAATGCGTTCCCCGGACGCCAGTGCCAACGTCTATCTGCTCATGGCCGGCCTCTGTGTGGCCTGCCGCTACGGTCTCTCCCTCAAGGACGGCCTGAAGGTGGCCGAACAGACCTACGTGAACGTGAACATCCACAAGAAGGAAAACGCGAAGCTGTTGAGCAAGCTCGACACGCTGCCGGACAGCTGTTGGGCAAGCGCCGACTGTCTTGCCAAGCAACGCAAGGTCTATGAGGAATTCGGCGTGTTCAGCCCCGCCATGATCGACGGCATCATCGACCAGCTCAAGGCCTTCAAGGACAAGACGCTCCGCGCCCAGGTCACGAAGTCCAAGACCGCCATGCAAAAGCTCGTGAAGACGTACTTCTACTGCGGCTAATGCCCTGCGAAGCGAGAATTCCCGTTACGTAAGGTAAAAAAATTGAAAGAGGCACCGGTTCTGTCGGGGTCTTTTTCAATTTGGATGAAAGTTGAAAATCATTAAAAAATCTTCGTTTTTAGTCTAATTTCGCCATTTTTTGAAATTCGCACGAGAATCAACAAATTACTTTATAAGTAAATGACGGATTTTTTTACATTGCCGTCCTTTACACACAAAAGTAAGTTTGCTATATTTGGCATCAAAAGAACAAAAACCCCGAAAATTCGGGAAAACCCCATAAAGAGGTATAAAATGGCAACTGTTATCCGTCTCGCCCGCTTCGGCAAGCGTCACAACCCGATCTACCGCGTCGTCGTTATCGACAACCGCAAGGCACGCGATGATAGCTTTATCGAACAGGTCGGTTTCTTCAACCCGAACCTCAAGCAGCCGGAAATCCGCTTCGAACAGGAAAAGGTTCTCAAGTGGCTCTCCGTCGGCGCCCAGCCGTCCGACACCGTCAAGTCTCTCCTCAAGAAGACTGGCATTTCTGACTTGTTCCACGAACTCAAGGCCAACCGCTCTATCGAAGGCAAGGCTCCGAAGGCTCGCGACATCAAGTCCAAGCAGCGCAAGTTGAGCCCGAAGGCTCAGGCTCGCCTCGAAGCCGAAAAGGCTGCCAAGGCTGCTGCTGAAGCTCCGGCCGCTGAAGAAGCTCAGGCTTAATCACGCCTTTAACAAAGAGTCTCGTGCCGCATGCACGGGACTTTTTTCTTTAACAATAACTTTCTCTCGTCTTTGCACTTCGTGCTAAATGCTAGGCTCAATCATGTCAAAAACAAGTTTTTGCCACGATATTCGCCTTACGCATTTATCGTCTAAATATGCCTGATTCTCAAGAATACATCACCGTCTGCCAGCTCATGCGTGCGCATGGCGTCAAAGGGTACATCAAAGCGATGCCCCTGACCCACGACTTGACGCGCTGCAACAGCCTCAAGGACGTGCGTGTTCAAAAGAAGAACGGCGAGATTTTGGAACTCACCCTCGAAGATGCCAAGCAGGCGAACAACCTCTGGCTTCTGAAATTCAAGGGGTTCGACACTCCGGAAGCGCTAACTCCACTCGTCAACGGCGACGTCATGATTCCCGAATCCGAACGACTCCCGCTTCCCGAAGGCGAATACTACCTTGACGATTTAGAAGGTTTTCGCGTCCACACCGAAGACGGCCGCGATATCGGCGAAGTCCTCGAAGTGCAAGAACTGATGACGGTCGATGCGTTCCTCATCAAGTTCGACCTTGCAGCGCAATCCGAATTCAGCAGCAAGTCCATCCTCGCCCCTTGGATTGACGATTGCGTCAAGGAAATCAACGACGAAGGAAAGTTCATTGTTTGCGACAGCGAATATTTAAAATCCCTTTGCCCGGAGGAACGATGAAGATCGACTGCATTACCATCTTCCCCGAAATGTTCGCCCCCATGAAAAGTTCTATCATGGGCCGCGCACAGGCAAAAGGCTTGTTTGAGTTCAATACAGTCTATCTGCGCGACTTCGCCATCAACGATTACGGCCAAGTCGATGATGTCCCGTACGGTGGCGAACCGGGCATGGTTCTCCGGCCCGAACCGCTCGCCAAGGCGATTCGCAGCACGGGCGTCAAGGAAGACGGCGGCAAAGTCATCTACCTCACGGCAGATGGTGTCCCCTTCACCCACAAGATTGCAAAGGAACTCTCGCAAGAAAACCACCTTGTTTTAGTCTGCGGACATTACAAGGGAATCGATGACCGTATCCGCCAAAGCGAAGTCGATATGGAAATTTCCATCGGAGATTTTGTTGTGAGCGGCGGCGAACTTCCGGCGATGCTCGTCACGGACGCCGTAGTGCGTCTCCTGGACGGGGCTCTCGGACACAAGGAATCCGGCGAGACCGACTCCTTCGCACAAGGCGTTTTGGGCTGGCCGGTATATACCCGACCCGAGGAATTCGAAGGAAAAAAGGTGCCCGAAGTGCTGCTTTCCGGTCATCACAAGAACATTTCAGAGTGGAGACGCCAAGAATCGTTAAAAAGAACGAAAGAAAGACGCCCCGACATCTTTAAAAACTTTGAAAAAAATACTACATTTGGCGACAAATAATAACGAGGTACACATTATGTCCCTGAACATTGAAGCAATCCAGAATGAAAATTTGAAGACCGACCTTCCGGCATTCCGCGCTGGCGATACCGTTACCGTTAACGTCAAGGTTATCGAAGGTACCAAGGAACGTATCCAGCCGTTCAAGGGCGTCGTTATTCAGCAGAAGAACTCCGGCATCGGCAAGTCCATCACGGTCCGCAAGATGTCTGGTTCCGTGGCTGTCGAACGTATCTTCCCGGTCAACTCTCCGCGTATCGACTCTATCGTTGTCGAACGCAGCGGCAAGGTCCACCAGGCTCGCATTTACTACATGCGCGACCTCCGCGGTAAGGCTGCACGTATCGAAGAACGTCAGGCTTAATTAGCCGGACTTCAAGGCGGTAATTCCCGATGATTACGCGGGATTCCCGAAAAAAAATTATCCCGCCCACGCAACTCCGCGTGAAGGCGGGTTTTGTTGTATCTTCTCCGCAGGACGAAGAAAAGAAAATCATCCTTTTAAACGAGGGTGAACTTGTTGCTCTTGACCCCAAGGCAAACAACAAGATCGTTTTTCGGATTCTTCCCGGAAATCTCGTGGGCGTAGGCGCCCTTCTCGAACGCGAGAGCGTCCGCTATATTTTCCAAGCTACAGTTGATTCATCCATCACGATTATCGACAATGAATGCCTGGAATCCGAGCTAAAGAGCCTCCCCGTATGGCTTTTGGCCGTTATAAAGGCGATTTCCGCAAGAACGCGAAAAATCAACGAATCCATCCGCTCGGCAAAGACAGACAACGTACTTGCAAGCCTCGCCTCTTTCTGCAAGTTCTACAAAAGCGACGACTTTTTGCAGACAAACGCAATGCTGCAAGAATTTTCATGGCTAACCAAGACCCCCATACCAGCAGCATCAGAAGCCCTAAAGGCACTTATTCGTCGCAAGCTGCTTGTTTTCCACGGTGACAAGACCTGCCTTTCCATTCCAAACCCATACCTTCTCGGAATATTCTCTGATTATCAGAAAGCAAAGGATTTGAACAAGCCTTGGGGGCCGTTTTGCCTCACGCTTCAGCAAAAAAGAATCCTTGTATTGCTTTCGACCTTAGAAAACGGCACCTCTAAGGACGCAACGGACTGGATTGCATTTTTCAACGAGCGCAATATTCCAGTAAACGTCGCCGACTGGCTCCAAATACAGCAATTCGAGTGGTTTATCGAAAAAGGGAATCACCTTCTTTCTCTTGATTTGAAAAAAATAAACTACTACGAAACGGCTTTAAAGTACGAACAGAACATCAAGGGGACAGTCTAATGGAAATCGAAGCCGGAAAAATCCTTTGTATGCAAGGAGACACACCCCACTCCTTCTATATCGTCAAAAAAGGGACCCTTGTCGCCACATACAAGGATGAACAAAACTATATCCAAGTAAAGACTTTGGGACCGGGTTCCACTTTCGGCGAAATGAGTCTTGTCGAAGGCGAACCCCTGGAATATACGGTTCGCGCAGAAGAAGACTGCGAAATCGAAGTCATCACGCAAAGCTTATTCCAGGAAACGATGGAAAAACAGCCTATTTGGATGAAATCCATCATTTCCTTTTTGACGCAGCGCAACCGCATTGCAAAAGAAAACAAGCGCAAGAAAGAATTTATCACATCATTCCCGTCACTTTTATTCATTCTTGCAAAATCCGAAGATAAATTAATCAGCTTAAAAACAATCAAGGATCAGCTTAAGAATTTTTCGAATCTGTCTTCAATCGAAACATACAAACTATTGCTCATTTTACAAGATTTCAAGCTAATCCGCCTGCAAGCCGAATCGCTCACAATCGAAAACGAAAAACTCATCGAACTTCTTTACGATATGCTCCGGCTTAGAGCTATCTACAAGAATACTTCGCACTACATTCTATCGCTTACAGAGCAAGCTGTGCTCTCAGCATTCGTCAAAACGGCAAGCGAAAAAGGGGAACTGCAACCGAACGGGCTCATAGCCGTCAAGACAACAGATCTTGCCGCGCAGACAAAACATTCCATGTACGGAATGACGCTCACGATGCGAAACCTAGAATCGCTTCTTCAAAAGCGATTGCTGCAAGCAGCACCCCAAACATCTACAAAAAACAACAATTTGCCAGGGCTAGAATTCATCGAAAAATTCTCAGCCGATTTCGACAGATTGTTAAGCCTCCTCGAACTCAACCGCATCTACCCGCTGCTGGACAAGAAGCTGGTTGATAGTAGGAAGTAGACGGTAAGACAAAAGCGTAAGCCGAGTGGCCACAAGCGTTCTATGCTTTAAACGTCATTCTGAGGCGTAGCCGAAGAATCCAGCGCATCAAAAATTTCTATTTTTCCATTGAACAAAACATTCACCCCAAAAAGGTTTATTATGAAACTCTCTGCACTTCTCGTGACCCTTTCCTCCATCGCCGCTTTTGCCCAGGACGCAGCACAGCCCGAACAGCCGGGTGCTCTTGCCAGCTTCCTCCCCCTCATTCTCCTCTTTGTGGTGATGTGGCTTTTCTTCATCCGCCCGAAGCAGAAAGAAATGAAGCAGATGGACGAAATGCGCAAGCAGCTCAAGAAGGGCGACAAGGTCATGACCGCCGCAGGTATCATCGGCACTATCGCTTCCATGGAAGAAAACATCATCACGCTCCGCACTGGCACCTCTACCATCGAATTTGAAAAGGCCGCCATTCTCCGCGTCCTCAACAACGACACCTCCGCTAAAGTCGAAGAAAAGAAGTAATCATGGCCATTCTCCCTCTCAGAATTTACGGTGACCCGGTGCTTCGCAAAAAATGCGAACCCATCACCGAAATAACGCCGGAGCTCCGTCAACTGGCTAGAGACATGCTCGAAACCATGTACGACGCTCCCGGTTGTGGACTTGCCGCTCCGCAGATTGGCAAGAACATCCGGCTCGTGGTCATCGACACCGCCATTCCAGACGAAGAGGAACCGCGCCCGCACATCATGTTCAACCCGGAATGGGAAGCAGAACCAGATGCTAAGCCTACCGATTACGAAGAAGGCTGTCTCTCGCTTCCGGATATTTTCTGCAATGTCGTCCGTCCGGACAAGGTCGTAGTGCGTTACTTCGACATCAACGGCGAAGCCCAGGAAATTCATAACTGCGAAGGTCTGTTCGCCCGTTGCATCCAGCACGAATGCGACCACCTGAACGGCGACCTCTTTGTCGATAAGATTTCGACATCGGACCGAACAATGAACCAGTCCAAGCTCCGCAAGATGGCAAAAGAAACTCAAGCCAAACTCAAAAAGAAATAAGGTTCATGGATCTTCGTCGGCTATTTTCTGCATTAGCGCTAGCAATGTCGCCACTTATTTTGGCGACTTTGTCTTTAGCTGATTCAACGCATGCAGCCGATAACGACCCCATAGAAGCAAACAACGTATCCGAGCAGGACATCCTTCCTCAAAAGATTTCCCGCGATCTCGACCGTCCAATTCAAGTGGGCGTGTTTGTCGGTGTTCCGAACATTTACGTTCGCCAAAAAGGCGAAGAAATGCACATCACCGCATCGCGAGGAAAAATCAGAATCAAGGCAAAAGGCAAACGCCAGCAAACCGCAGACCACCGCGTATTCAAGGCCGTTGACGGATGCATCGCCATCGCTACAGACAAAGCATCACTCAACAGAGCCTGCTACGAAGGCGAATTCACCATCACAGCCAACGGAAACAAACTCACTGCGATTAACTCCATCGACATGGAAGGTTATCTGCGAGGAGTTCTCCCTTACGAAATCGGCAGGCTTGACGAATCGAAATTCGAAGCGCTCAAGGCTCAAGCTGTCGCGGCTCGTACTTACGCTTACAAGCACTTCGGAAGCCGCCATTCGCACGGCTTTGACATTTACGCAGACACCCGCGATCAGGTTTACAAAGGTTTGCAAAGTGCGACCGACATTACAGACAAAGCCGTCCGCGAAACGGAAGGTGTCGTGATGACATACGACGGTCAATTCATCACGGCATATTACCACTCGACCTGCGGAGGGCAAACCGAAGGCGTTGCCACATGGGGACGCCCGGACCACCCTTATCTCAAGAGCAAACCTGATTTACGCCCCGACGGAACTCCATGGTGCAAGGAATCGAGCTACACCGAATGGGTTCGCGAATTTGACGAAGACGAACTCCGCGATTTATTCCAGATAAACGCTAAGGAAGCCAAAGCGAACGTCCCAAGTTTTTCTAGCATCAAGTCGATGCACATTCTAGACACGCTTACAAGCGGACGCATCCACACGCTCGAAATCGTCACCAACAACGGCTCCTTCACATGCAAAGCCGATAAGATTCGTTGGTTGTTCAAACGCGGCTCAACTATTCTCCCCTCCTGCTTTTTCCACATTACAAAAAGCGGCGACAAGTGGATTCTCAAAGGCAAAGGATTCGGGCACGGTGTTGGACTCTGCCAAATGGGAGCACGCGCTCGTGCACAGGCCGGCCAAAGTTACATACAAATTCTAACGCACTATTATCCAGGCATCACGCTGGAAAAATTCACAAGATGATAGTGGTCATAAGCCAAGGCTGTGCCGCCAACTTCGGCGACGGCGAAAAAATCGCACGCATTCTCTCGAAAAAATCCGAAGTCTCGTTTGAATTTCCGGAGAAAAACGTCGCGACGCCCGCACAACTTGAAGCTTTTTATTTAAACGTCTGCACAGTCAAAGGCAATGCAGGCGCCATGAAACTCTTACGCAAGGCAGCCAGCACATACCCTAACGTTCCCATCTACATCACGGGCTGCGCCCCCAAGGACTTTCGCGAAGAAGCAATTCGAGTCGTTCCCCAAGTGCAATTCACAACGCTTTCGGATCTCGAAAACGACCCGCTATTTATTGAGTATTTGGGTAACGCAGAACAGGACAGCACTCGCAATAGAAGCAACGGGAACAGCGTACGCGAAGGGTCCATCACTCGCCACAAGAACGTTCTTCGCGAATCGCCATTCGTCGGCATCGTGAACATCGAAGAAGGCTGCCTCGACGCCTGCGCCTTCTGTAGCACGCACCTCGTCAAAGGACGCCTCCATAGCTTTGCGCCAAACGATATCGTCGATCAAGTCCAAGCGCTCGTCGATGACGGTTGCCTCGAAATCCAGCTCACAGGCCAGGACTGCGCCTGTTACGGCTTTGATATCGGCACAAACCTGGCTGAACTCACACAGCGCATTTTAACACACGTGAACGGGAATTACCGCATCCGTCTCGGCATGGGCAACCCGCGCCACGTTCTCGGTTATCAAGAAGCTTTGCTGGACTGTTTCACAGACAAACGAGTTTACAAGTTTATCCACATTCCCGTCCAGAGCGGGAGCGAGCGAATTCTCAAAGCGATGAACCGTCGCCACACAGCACGCGACTACGCAGCCCTCGCCCATGCTTTCACGGAACGCTTCAGCAAGTTCACGCTCAGCACAGACCTCATCGTCGGCTACCCCGGCGAGACGGCAGAAGACTTCAACGACACGCTTGAGCTTTTGAAAGAAACTCGCCCGACTGTGTGTAACATCACCCGGTTCGTCGCACGGCCCGGCACCGTCGCCGCGCATCTCGAATCCGCGACAAGCGGCACACGTCTCAGTTCCGAAAACTTAGCAGTCCCCGACACGGTCAAGCACGAACGCTCCGCGATTCTCGCCGAGACGTTCCAGCAAATCGCCCTCGAAAACAACCGCGAGTGGATTGGCGACGAATGCACGGTCATTACCGAAAAGCCCGGCCACCGCAGCGGCACAACGATTGCCCGCAACGAAGCCTACCGCCCTGTCGCACTCCAGGGTTCCTACCCTGCCGGGAAAACGCTACGCGTCCGCATCACCGATGCGGAACCCTTCGCATTATTAAGTTACTAGCCGGCGCAGTTGGCAGTGCCGTTAACAAAACGCAGTCAGCAAAACGCAGTCGGCAGTACCGTTAGCAAAACGCAGTCAGCAGAGTGCAGCCGGCAAAACACAGTCAGCGCGCAGTTGGCAAAGCACAGTTAGCAAAACACAGTCAACAAAACGCAATTAGCAGTGCCGTTGGCACAAAAAAACTCCGCAGCGCATCCGCCGCGGAGTGAATCAATCTCTCCTGAAAAGTATTACTTTCTCTGCGTTCTACGGTAACCGCGTCTAATCGTTTCCGTCGTACGCTGGAACGGCATAGTCATCGTCGTCGGGGCATTACCGTTACTCATGTAGCAGTATTCATACGCTTCCTTCACGACCGTCATCTGATACACATACGGCCCCGTCGCAAGCAAGCGTCCCTTATCCGTTACCGGATACATCTTGATTGTCGCAAGCATAGCGCCAGTCGTTCCATACATCGGCAAACTTTCACCAGTGCTACTCTGGCAAGAGACAGAAGATGCAGCATTGCCCGCCGTACCAGCACGCATACCAGCCAAAGCCTTGGTGAAATCATCACCCGTCACCTTCTTGCTGTACTCGTTCACATAATGGCCAAGATGGTCGAACACGCGAATCTTTACATGGAACGGCTGCGTTGTCGGGAACGCCCATCTTGTGCAAGATTCATTGCTCGACTGGCTAGAAACGTTGGTAGAACCATCGCTATAGCATAGTGTCGAATTGGTTTCTTGAGCGGCACCATAAACAACGCCATTCGAAACGACAGAAGCCCCATGACCGCCGGACGCCATATTCTGTTCAGCGTTATCCGTAGCCCACTTTATCGGGTCGGTACCGCTTACAGCAGGAATCGGAGTCAACACGAGGTCAGCCGTCATGTCCGGCGGGAGCGTTCCGCTACCGGCCATGTCTGTCAACTTTTTAGATTCTTCCGTAAAGTCAGGACGGTCAATAGCCGCATCATCAGGAATAACCTTCACGACAGCAACAGCAGTATAAGAAATCTTACCCCACTTTTCCTTTTCGTCAAAACCTTCCACACGCTTGCCCGTAGAAGACGCGACATGGAAATTGACCAATGTGGACCAGGCCATCATCTGGTTCCAGACATAATCGGGGTAGTTTCCTTCGTTACCGCCGTCCTGCAAAGGCTGGCTCCACGGCACGTTAAAGGCAACGCGGTCACCACCCAAAAGTCCACCATCGATAACATTGC
This sequence comes from Fibrobacter sp., assembly GCA_017965445.1. GTDB lineage: Bacteria > Fibrobacterota > Fibrobacteria > Fibrobacterales > Fibrobacteraceae > Fibrobacter. Next base: position 15,226 of record JAGCPZ010000031.1, read on the forward strand.
CGGCACCATCCTTCACGACACCTTCAAACTGATACATCTGTCCCAAGGCGCCCTTGTCGATAGGCCCTGTCATCGAAGTCACATAATATCCATAAACCATAGTGACAAGGGAATCGCGACCATCCGGAGTCTTCACAGGCACATCGCGCTGCACAAGAATCGACGGGACGTTCGGATTGTTGATAGCAGCAAGGCTGGAATCCGCCAGCGGGACCGTCAAGTACATGCTGTTATGAGCGACACCATCACCATCGACCTTCACCACGACATCGTTCACCTGCGGCTGACCATAGCGAGACGGAGCAAGTTCGGCAAGAGAGGTGCGGATGTAAATGTTGGAACCATCAGACTGGCGGTCCGCGTAGAAGAAGTGCAAATGATGCCAGGAGCCATCGGCCCAACCGGTATTCGGGTCGTTGCCGTTGCAGTTGGAATAAAGCGAAAGCGGTTCGCCCGGATGGCAACCATGGTTGTTCTTGGCCAAAATTTCGACATCGACCTTGCCCGGAGCAGCGTTATGCACACCGCCCAAATCTACGACAAGCACGCCATCCACGAAAATCCACATGTCATCGTCACCGGAGAATTCGAACACTTCGTGTTGCGGAGTCTGGTTGGACTGCTTGTACTTGAAGCTCGCATAACCCATCATCGTAAAGGCGTAGTTACGGAGATGCTTCATACCGATTGTCAAGTCATAATTCTTACCATTGACCGAACCATTAGCCCTATGGGCTGCGCCATAGTTCGTAGCGGCAAGGAGAGCGGCACTATTGTTGGAACCACCGACATTGACCGCACGCGGGCCGCCATAAGAGAGCCAGTCATAGCAAAGGGAGTCCGTGCTCAACTTCTTGTAATCTGCCTGTGAAGCGGCCCACTTATAGTTATACGGCGGACAGAAAATCGAGAGCGACTGCGGACCGAACTGTTTGCATTCCTTGTTGAAAGGTTCCTGCATTTGCGGATTACATGCGGCCTCGCCCATCCAAGCTCTTGAAACAGGGTCGATGGAATCCAGCGGAGAATAACCACCGTTATTGAAGTTGTGGTCATAGACGTAGTATTTCGAGCCGGCACCATCAGGCGGAATGTCCATCGTCGTATTGATGCGCAAATTTACACCCGGAACATCGTTGAACCACTCTTCAAAATGCGTATTGTCGCACAAGTTCATGGGAGCGCCATTAACATCCAATTGCCTATTGATGACGGCCTTATACATGTCAATCTTGCCTTCAACTGGAGCCGGGAACAAGAGGTACGGCTGGACCATGCCCGGCGTATAGAAGACCGGGTTGACCCAAAGCATCTTGCCGCCCCTGCATTTGAAGCCCTTAACTTCATCGGAAGCATTGGCGTAACCACGCTGGGTAATGCCGGCTTCCGTAGATTGTTCGCATTCGCCATACATCAAGACGCCAGCATCCTTTTGGCCATCGTTGGCATAATAAACCCTGGTATATTCATCGACCAAGTCAGGATAATCACTCACCAACTTGTTGATTTTCTGGGCATCACCCATGTTATAAAGATTCCGTAAATTGCCGTTACTCCACATGGTCGCATTGGCGGCCTCGTATTGCGCAGCATAAGCCGAAGTCGTCTGCAGATAAACCGGCAAATAGGGGTTCGGATACATCGGGTAGCCGTCCTTACCGATAGGGACACCCGAACCCATTCGCGGAGCACCCAGCACAGTAGATAAATAGTCAGGAATACCCCTAGCCTTGTTCACAAAATCAGAAGCACGGTTACCGCAGGAACTATGCACAAAATTACCCAAAGACGGGTTTTCCAAGCTATACCAAATGTCATCGTAGCCAAAGTTCTTCGATCCAAGCCCATTTGCAGGGGAAGCCGGATTCGCCGGGAAGATATAGTTATAAATGGCATCCTTATATACCACCGCTTCTTCGGAAAAGTTCTCGAAATCCGAATGATTCGGCTGAAAGTCTCGTATAATAATATCAAGTGTACGGACATCCTTGTTTTGAGCCTGAGCCAAAGTAGCGCTACCCGCCATCAAGCCCAACAGGACCCACTTATTCATTTTCATATATTCCAATCTCCACCTAAAAATAGGTAACAACAATTCCACCTAAATATAAACCAATTAGTTTCAAATAGTGTCTTTTAGTATTGCAAAATATATGTAAAAACAGTTTTTTTTGAGAAATCCGCTGATTTTGCCCCTCTTTTATCCATAATCAATCCGTGATTCTAATCATTTCTCGGCGGAATTTCTATTTTTTCCGCCCATGAATTGGTCCATTGTTTTTTTTGCAGCCATGATGTTATTGCTCTTGCGCATTTTGCGCCTGAGAATCCGCGCCAACACCACCCGTTCGGAATCGTTCAAGCGCCTACCGCCCAAAGACCAACTGGCTGTACTTAAAGAATGCCTATTGAACAGCCCTTCTGAGGGAAATTTACGGAATTTGGCTGATTTTGCCGAACGCAATTCGATAAAAATCGACCCGGAAAGCTACCGTCCATTCCTAAAAACGCAAATGGAGCTGCACAAGCACAAAGACGCCATCGCCGAAGACAACGAGCTTTACACCGCCGAAGCGGACTGGATAGACAAGATTTTACCCCTCGAATTTGCTGAAGCCGATGAATTTAAACGCGAAAATGAAATCCAGAAGTATGTCGAGCGTTCGCTGGAAGGGATTGCCCGCCTATATTCTGACGAAGCCATTTTAGAGGCGCTCGAAAAGCTCGCTCCCGACTACCCACACGCAAGCGAACTCGCCGAAAGCTACAAGCAGCTCATGCAAACCCGCGACGAGAGCGCAGCCGATGATAAATCCCTGGAAAAGCTCCGCAAGCAAAAAGAAGCCTGGGAAAACGATTTGTTGAACGTGAAGTAGTTGACCGTTGCGGGGTCAGCTGTTTACATAGAACAACCGATGCCGGCACTGAGGCCGGCATGACAGCATCACGTTGTCCCCCTGTACAGAGCCCTTTTCATTGTCACCCCGTTGCGGGGTCACCTTACACGAAACCCAATTACTTCTCTAAAAAATCCAGCGCTTCGCCAGCGAGTTCCACGCAGCGGTTGCACGGGATAACCTTATTCGGGCGAATTTCCTGACATTTGGTGCAGCCCTGCGCCCCGCGCTTAAAGAATTCCTCAATTGATTCAGCATGGTCCGGCTGCATCATCTTAGCAGCATAGAGCGCCCCGCACAAACCGTCCGGAGCCTTGCCACCACCAAAAGTACGGAACATCTCGGCAGCCTTCACCGCCTCGTCCTCGGACTTGCCCGTCGCACGAGCGTAGCCGTAAGCCACAGACATCGCACAGTTGCCTCGCTTATCCGCATGGAACTTCTTTGAAATTTCAGCAATCGACATAAAAACCACCTTTCCTACCGTCATGCCGACCAAGTCGGCATCTCCTTTTCACACTGTCATGCCAGCCACGTCAGCATCGTCTTTTTACATTGTCATGCCAGCCACGTCAGCATCGTCTTTTTACATTGTCATGCCGGACTTGTTCCGGCATCTCCTTTTTACACTGTCATGCCGGACTTGTTCTCTTTGACCACTTAGAGCTTTTATACGATACTTGGTGCTTTAGCACCTTAGTAGAGTTAGGTTCGTAGGAGCAGCTCTTATGTGGTCATGATCCGCGTATGGGGACGGCATCGCCATCTTGCAAAAAATATATATTCTTACCATGCCTAACGAAAACAACGACATAAAGAACCTCGATTTAGACGCCCTCATCGGCAACATGAGTTCCATCAACAGCGAAGACTACTGGTTCACCAAAGTCTCTAACATCGAGGAACACGACGAAACCGCCGAACCCAAGCAAGACGAACAAAGCAAATAAGCATAGCTTATGGCTTGCCAGGGAATCGCTAGTCTTTAACGCAACGAACCGACTTCAAGACGCTCTTGTCGTCGTTGTACAGGAACACACCGTCGTAGTCGTAGAATAACTTCATGTAGTACGCTTCATCGTCACTGTACTCTGTAGAACTCCAGAAGAACGCAAAGAAGCCCTCGTTGAAGCTCTTGTAAACAGCAGGCAACGCAGAAAACGAGTATTCACCAGTACCGTTGTCGCCATTACGCCATCCGCTTGTTGACTTGAGTTTTATTCCCGCTGTAGATTCGCCACCGACAGCAGCGAACAACGTCTCATACTCAACCTTTGTCGGCAAGTGCCATCCGCTAGGGCAAGCCGCAGTTGCGGCATCCCACGTGTAAAGGCGGCCAAATTTGTTGCAGTTAGATGCTTTATCTCTGAAGCAACTGCTGTTCACTGTTTTGTAGTTCAGGTTTTTAGCCATCCACGTTTGGGAACCGATGGTGACTGTTTTGTAGGACTGACCATCGCGAGAGTCCTTTATAGAGCCCTTAGTCACCGTTGACGGGTCAACGGTAATTTGAGCAACACTAGAAGATCTAGGTTTGACAGAGGATGGTTGAGCAACAGTTTCGTCCGACGAGCGAGAGTTAGACTTTACACGGGAAGAGGATTTATCATTCGATGATCCGTCACCGCAGGCGATAAGAAAACATGCCGCACATAAAAATGCACAAAAAGAAAATCTATTCATATTAAGAAATATAATAAACGACATGCAAAAAAGACCCCGCAAACAATGCAGAGCCTTTACAAACCCAGGAATTCGCACAAGCGCAAAAAAAGAGCCCTCGCAATGAGGACTCCTATAAAATTCAAAATTTGTTTTTGAATTACTTGTCCGTGAGGACGGCGACGCCCGGAAGAACCTTACCTTCCAAGAGTTCCAAGGAAGCGCCACCACCCGTAGAAGTGTGGGTCACCTTCTTGTCAGCGCCGTACTTCTTGGCAGCCGTAGCGGTATCGCCACCACCGATCACGGTGATTGCGCCAGCAGCGGTAGCTTCGACGATAGCGTCAGCCATAGCCTTGGTGGCCTTTTCGAAGGCTTCGAATTCGAACACGCCTGCAGGACCGTTCCAAACGATGGTCTTGGCGGACTTGATAGCGTCAACGAAGAGCTTGGTGGATTCAGCGCCCACATCGAGGCCCATCCAGCCAGCCGGAATGCCTTCGGCGTCAGAGACAGCCTTCGTGGCAGCGTCGGCAGCGAACTTGTCGGCAGCGATGTAGTCAACCGGGAGGATGATTTCCTTGCCGGCAGCCTTGGCCTTGGCCATCAGATCCGGAACGAGCTTGGCGCCTTCTTCGTCAAACAGAGAAGAACCGATTTCGATGTTGTTGAGAACCTTCTTGAAGGTGAAAGCCATGCCACCGCCGATGATGATCTTGTCGGCCTTGTCGAGGAGGTTGTTGATGAGCTGGATCTTGTCAGCGACCTTTGCACCGCCGAGGATGGCGAGGAACGGACGCGGAGGATTGTTGAGGACCTGGTCGAATGCCTTGAGTTCCTTGTTCATAAGGAAGCCAGCGGCACGCTGCGGGAGTTCAACACCAGTCATGGAAGAGTGATCGCGGTGAGCGGTACCGAAAGCGTCGTTCACATAAACGTCAGCGAGCTTGGTGAGGCTTGCGCGGAATGCCTTGACGGCTTCCTTGTCGGCCTTTTCCTTAGTTTCGGTGCCATCGGCGTTCTTGATCTTGCGCTTGCCTTCTTCTTCGATGTGGAAGCGGAGGTTTTCGAGGAGGATGATTTCACCCGGCTTGATAGCGGCGCAGGCGGCTTCGACTTCGGGACCCCAACGCAGTCGGAGAGGAACTTCACCGGCTTCTTGATGAGTTCTTCGAGCTTCTTGGCAACCGGGGCGAGCGTGTACTTCATGTTCTTTTCGCCATTCGGACGGCCGAGGTGGGAAGCGAGCACGACGGCTGCACCCTTGTCAAGAGCGTACTGGATGGTCGGGAGAGCGGCTTCGATACGCTTGGTGTTGGTGATTTCGCCAGTCACCTTGTCCTGCGGAACGTTGAAGTCAACACGGATGAACACGCGCTTGCCGGCGAGTTCGAGATCTTCGATAGAAAGC
>JAGCPZ010000032.1 GCA_017965445.1 Fibrobacter sp.
AACGCTGCTGAAGTCGGTAAGATCCGTCGCGACCCGTTCGCAATCCTCCCGTTCTGCGGCTACAACATGGGTGACTACTTCAAGCACTGGATCGAAATCGGCAAGAAGTCCACTGAAGACAAGCTTCCGAAGATCTTCTACGTGAACTGGTTCCGCAAGGATGCCAACAACGAAAAGCTCCCGGGTGGCTTCATGTGGCCGGGTTACGGCGACAACAGCCGCGTGCTCGCTTGGATCTTCGACCGTTGCGACGGTGTTGACAATGCCAAGGAAACTCCGATCGGCTTCATGCCGAAGGACGGCGCCATCAATACTGAAGGCCTCGCTGACTACTATAAGGAAACTCTCCCGGAAATCACGAAGGTTGACGTGGAAGGCTGGAAGAAGGAACTCGCTGACGTTAAGGAAAACCACTATCCGAAGTTCGGCAAGCACCTCCCGAAGGAACTCTCCGAAATCATCGACATGATCCAGGACCGCCTCAACAAGGCATAATAAGGCGAGTGAAGCGGGAACAAACTCGTTTGTTCCCATTTCCGAGCCGATATGCCTGCGCTCGTAGAGCGCAACGCATAATAAGTCTCCTTAAGGAACTTAAAATCCCTGCTACCAGCGATGGTGGCGGGGATTTTTTTGTTTCCTTATTTCTTTTTGGTGGAGATAAATTATATTATGAACATGTTAAATAAATTACTTGTCTCAATTCTTGTCTTGTGTGTAACTTCGTTTGCACAGTTCTACTATACACCTTCGGCACAAGAAAGTGATAATCCGTTAAATGCGGATAAAGCTTCTTCTGTAGAACAAGAAAGCTGCACGGCTGACTTGGCGGAACTCTCGCTGCAAAAGCGGACTCTCGCAAAAAAATTCGGCGAATGTGCCGACAAAAAAGGTGAATATTCGGTAAGCATTCTGTTTTTCACGGTGGCAAAGGGTGAATCCGGCATTGAAGAAGAGGCTCAGTGCTTTAGAGAGTACATGGATATATTAAAGCCTCTCGCGACATGCGTCAAGACAAATCACTCCAATCTGTCGCTCTTTTCTATAGATGAACGAAATTCCTATCTGTATTATTGGGCGTCAAAGATGAACGAACCCATGGCGTTTAACGAATTGACGGAGTACATGCTTCATTACAAGCAAATTAATGAAAAAGAATCCGGACTTCAAATTCTTGATCAGTTCAATACTTTTGACGAAGAGTTGTCGCTTCGCAACGTGTCGCTTGAATTTATGGAAAAGAAAATTGCCGAGGCGAACGGCTCTCGCGAAGACAAGGACATGTTGAGGCTTTATTTCAAGTACCTCAAGGCAAAATACGATTGGCGTTTCCGTTGCGAAATCAAGCCTGCGTTCAAATGCGATACCACTTGGCTTGGCGAAGAAAAAAATGCATTCTTGAAAAAATATCCAGAATCGGATTATCGTGAATTTGTTGAAACCCAGATGCCAGGCTTTGTTGATAAAACCGCCGAAGAAAAAGATCGGGCGAAAGAGGAAAACAATCTTGTCAAGCAGAAATTGCGCGAACAGGAAATAGCCCAAAAAATTGCAGAACGCGATGTCTGGGGTGCCTTGACCGGAATCGCCATGTTTGGAATACCTGTGATTGGAACTAGTGGCTTTGATGATAATTATGATGTCTCGAAAATGTTCGGTATTGCGCTCAGGGCCAGTTATCGTAGGGCGTTTTTCCAGTACCAGTATAATTTTGCGCCGGGAGACAACAATAAGGGCGGTTCCATTTCCCAAAAATCCTATTCATTGATGGGCGGTGTCGCGATTGGCCCCAAAAAGTGGTTTACGATAGACTTGTTGTTCGGCTTGTCTTACATTGATTCTTATCCAAAGAACGAGGGGATATCTCGTGCCGATTTAGATTACAGTTCTTGGGCTCTTGCCGTTCAGGGAAACTATTATTTCCCGATTTCGGATTCTTGGGATGTCGTAGCCTTTGCTCAGGCAAGGATGAATTACATCGATAACCATTGCCGAAATGAATACTTGGAGCCTGATAACTATGGTACTCGTTGCCGCGATCCTTATAACGACGGAAGCACTGGTGCTTCTTCGTGGGAAGGGATGCAGTGGACATTTAGCTTGGGTGTCGGAGTCCGTTTCTGGAAACCGAAGCCGGAATCTTGGTACTAAGGAGTTTATATGAAATTTGGAATTTACTTGTTGGCGGCGTTTTCGTTTATATTTACAAGCTGCAGTAGCCCGCGGATGGCTGTCGCCCCTCAGTGGAAAACAGCTCCCGAGCGGTTTACGGTAATTATTTCTGAACCGTACGTTGCCAATTCCGATGATGTCACGGATGACTTTGGCGATGCTGATGTCTTTAAGCAGTGGGCGGCTGCATATTTAGATACAGCTCTTTCGGAATATTCGAAAATACCTCATTCCGTTAAGATCGTGGATGATGCCATGTTTGTCATGTCTCCATTGCCCCTTGAAGATGGTTCTGTCGATGTTCCTTTGCCCGTAAAAGAAAAATGGGAGGAAATCCCGGGGCTTACCATATTGGTCCATCCCTTGCGTTTTTGGCGCCACGAAAGCATGTGCCATAACCGTGATGGCTGTATCGGCAATAAGAGCATAAACCTTAAAGTTCATTATACTATAGTGTCTCTCGAAAATCCCAATGAACTTGCAGTACTTGCTCATGGTAGTGCTTATGATAAAAGTTCATTTACCTTTGCAATGACGAAAGGCAATTGGGAAAGCGTGGTTGAGGGAATCGCCAAAAAACTTGTGGAGAAAACTCCGCTAGAAAAGTAAACAACACCTGGCCCTTTGAAAAAATAGTAACTTTAAAATCACTGCTACCTGCGATGGTGGCGGGATTTTTTTTATTCTTGTAAGCCGATTTATTTACAACGTTTAGGATCTGTTGCATCGTAGCAATTGCCAAAGCGCTTCCCGGATATGCCGGTTGTGAACGAGTCGCTTTCATCGGCACTTACGGCTTCGAACTTTGTCGTTACATCCAAAGTATCGCTGCGTCCGTATAGGTCACTATATACAAGTTTCCAAGAAATAGTCGTGTCGCTGTAAGATTGCACCGAACCGTTGAATAATTGGAATGTTTGCGTTGAAACATCTTCTGGCAATCGATTTACAATACTTCTTGGGTAATTTGGGTCAGGATTGACCATAACACGTTGAGGTTCTACGCTACATTCTGCATTCCAGGAATCGCCATATAAGAAGGCTGCATATCCATGATTGTAGTTAAAGTCTTTGTCTTTCCATAAAAAATCTTTTGGAAGTCCTATGGATTCAATCGTATATTTTGATGAAAATTGGAAAATCTGGGCACACATGTTGCCAGGAAGGATGGATAATGCTTTCTTTACAGCCTCCTTATCGAGCTCAGGAATTTTAGCAACGGGCATGTAATTGACAATCGCGTTTTCACCAAAGTTTATGTCCTTGTAGGTCGTGTCGTAAATGGTATCCTTGTAACCAGCGCATTTTACGCGTTTGTTATCAGCGTCAACGCAATGCCTTATTACATATGTACAACCATTGATACATGTTTCATGGTAACAACTAAAGCTCGTATTTGAAATACTGCAATCGCCCTCCTTCCATACCGTTGTATCGCCCTTAAAATTCAGGGCTCGATATAAAATCACATTCCTATGAAGAATGCTGTCTTTGATGGAGGCCGTGTCGGGGGCTTTAGGCTCTTCTATGGCGCTTGAAACGCTTGTGCTGTTTGAACAAGCCAGCAACGAAAACGTTAAACCCATAAGTCCCGAAAATGCAATTCTGTAAGACGGCTTCATTTTTACTCCCGCACGATGTGACGCAGCGCAAATTTTTGAAATTGTTTTTTTAGAGGTGACCTATATAAAAATACTTGGATTATCTCGTTTTTTTGTGCGTTTGCAAGCATAAATTTGAAAAAATCGGCTGAAAATTGGACTATATAGAACAAAGTGTATTATATAGAAACTGGCTGCATTGCCGTAACGGTATC
>JAGCPZ010000033.1 GCA_017965445.1 Fibrobacter sp.
CGTGCAGGGGCGGGCGTGACGCTCGGTTCAGGCTTGCTAAACGTTTCTTTCTGTTCGTGCGAGAACAGATTGTTTAGTTCCAAGGAGTCATGAACGAGCACGTCGTGCTCACCGTTACCCATGTCGCGTCCGATGACACGGAGCTTCTCGAGCTCATGGAGTGTCGAAATGGCTTCGCCCTCGGTCATCTCGAATTCATCCATAAGGTATTCGGCGTCGATGACGTCGGACAGGATGACTTCTTCGGCTAGTTCGCGCAAAGAGTGTGGTAGATACGGGTCATCTTGGTTGAACTTTACAGGGGGTGGCATTGGGGATTCCATCGTTCCCTGGGCGGCTTCTCGCTGAGCTTCTTCGAACTGCCGGATGTATTCCTGCAATTTGCGAGAGGGCGAAAATGTCGAATCCTGAGGAGGAGAGTCTTCTTCAGTTTGTTCATCATCTTCGTCTTCTTCAAAGTCTTGCGAAGGGGCTGCCTTGCGAGATGGCCACGGCGATGGTGGCGAAGATTTTTTCTTCGCCTTCTCCGCTCGATTCTGGATAATCGAAATGATTACCGCGATGGCTATGAAGATTAGTGTTTCCATGAGGAATGCTCCTTAGGGGTCAGGTATCAGGGGTCAGGTATCAGGAGGGAGGTTTTTGAGGAATCCGGTTAACATCTTTTTTATTTCTTGAATATTTTTTTCATTTGCGATATAAAGTTCCTCGTTTATATATCCAAGATCTTTAGCTAGAAGTAATTGGTATTCCGCCTCGGTTGCTGAACCAAGAGAGATTTGAAGAAATCTTGAAAGTTCTGTATTGGATTTTCTCCCACATCCTTCTGCAATGTTTGTAGGAATTGAGGCTGAAGATCTTCTTATTTGAGATGTTAGTCCATACAATTCATCTTTTGGAAAACAGTCTTTTGTTAATTTATAGACGTCCAAAGTGAATTGGTGGCTTTTTTTCCAAATCTCTAATGATTTGAAATTTCTCATAAAGATTCCTATAACCTGTAACCTGAAACCTGTAACCTTAATCCTACTTATTCGCTTCCGGGGCAGAGCCGATTTCGCGACGCATCTGGGTGTCGGCTTCGATGTTCTTGAGGTTGTAGTAATCCATCACGCCGAGCTTTCCATCGCGGAGGGCAGATGCCATGGCCATCGGAATCTGGGCTTCGGCTTCCACGAGCTTGGCCTTCATTTCCATCACCTTGGCCTTCATTTCTTGTTCGGCTGCAAATGCCATGGCGCGGCGTTCTTCTGCCTTGGCCTGGGCAATCTTCTTGTCGGCTTCGGCACGGTCCGTTTCGAGGATGGCGCCGATGTTCTGGCCCACATCGACGTCGGCAATATCGATGGAGAGAATTTCAAATGCTGTACCTGCATCAAGGCCGGAGGCGAGCACCTTCTTGGAAATCATGTTCGGATTTTCGAGAACGTCTTTGTGGCTCTTTGCAGAACCGATGGAACTGACGATGCCTTCGCCAACACGGGCGACGACTGTGTCTTCGCCGGCGCCACCGACGAGTTTCTGGATGCTGGCGCGCACGGTAATGCGGGTCACGGCATGGAGCTGGATACCGTCAAGAGCCACGGCGGAAACTTTCGGGGTTTCGATAACCTTCGGGTTCACGGACATCTGCACGGCTTCGAGCACGTTACGGCCGGCAAGGTCGATGGCTGCGGCTTCCTTGAAGTCGAGCTTGATGTTTGCCTTGTTGGCTGCAATGAGCGCCTGGATGACGCGGAGCACGTTACCACGACTGAGGTAGTGGGCTTCGAGCAAGTTCGTATCGACCGGGAGGCCCGCCTTGCAGCTCAGAATACGTGCTTCGACGATAATCTGCGGCGGTACCTTACGCAGGCGCATACCGATGAGCTGGAAAATGCTCACGTTCGCCTTGGAGAACAAGGCTTGAAGCCAAAGACCGATGAACTTGCCGACAAAGGCAAGGATGATGATGATGACAATGGCGGCAATGATAATGCCTATGGTAAGAAGAGTATCCATTTGTTTTTCTCCAGTTTTTGTTTTTTTGTTTAAAATTCTGATTTATCACGGCTCACAGCTCATAGCTCATAGCTCATCGCTCATGGCTCACGGCTCATCGCTCGTCTAACCCCACCCATATATGTCCTTCCTGTACGGATTCGACTTTGACTTTTTGCCCAGCTTCGATGATTTCTCCGTGAGTTTGTACGTCAAAGAGTTTTGTGCTTCCGTCGGGCATGGTAAAGCTTGCTTGACCTACGGGGCGGAGGAATGTCTTGGTGGTGCCGATGTCTCCGACGGAGACAACTTGTATGTCCTCGGTCGGCGAGACCGCTGTTTCCATGTCGGTCTTGAGCATGGGCGTCCAGCCTTCAGGCAGTAACGGAATCAAGTACTTGCTAGCTGCAATCGGGATGATGAGCGCTATGGCGGCGCTGCTTAGGACGAATAATAGCCCGAATAGCCAGGGGGTGGCGTCAAACGAACTCTCGACTGCTTCGGGGACGTACTCCGGGATGTTCGCGGCATCAAAACTCATGATGAGGGCGATGATTATGCAGGCGATACCGCCGATGCCAAAAAGGAACGTTCCCGGCATGATGAATATCTCGACGAGGAACAAAATCACGCCAGCGACGAGCAAAATGGCTGGGAAGTAGCCGTCGAGCTGCGGGGCGAACTGCCCGAAGAAGACGATGCCGATAAGGATGAGGCCGATGATACCGAACATGCCGAAGCCGGGAGTCTTGAATTCGATGTAGAGGGCGCCGAACCCGAGAATCAGGAGAAGTCCCGAAATGGCGGCGATGGCGCTTGCGATTTTTTCTCCGGTATTCGTCTCGATTTCGCTTTTGCGTTCTATGGCGAGCTTGGTTTCGAAATCCTCGCGGTTCTTGAATGTACCCTTGGAAAAGCCGAGTTCTTCGGCTTCCTTGTCGGTCATGGTCAAGAGTTCACCCTCTTTCACGAGAATCTTTGGCGATCCCCAGAATTTCTTTTCGGCGCTGTCCAGGACTGCGAATTTCTTACCTTCGATGAAGAGAGTTGTATCGCGCTGCGTTGGCTTATCTTTGTCGAGCGTGGCGGTGAGTTCCAGTACTTCGAGTTCCGGCGTGACAAACGAGGATGCCAGCAGTTCGGGATAGCCGTTCTGTTGTGCCAGGTTGCGGAATTTGGCGCGGAGGGGCGATTGGATTTTTTCACCGACGATTTGCGGGGTGCCGTCGCCGCCTTGCACAATCGGGGCGCAGTCGCCGATAGTGGTCGCTTCGAGCATGTAGAGCTTTTTGCAGGCTAGCGCAATGAGTGAACCTGCGCTGATGGCTTTCTTTTTCACGAGGGCGATTGTTTCGGGCCCTTTGACGGCCATGATGGTATCGACGAGGTCGAACGCTGCATCGAGGCGACCGCCGAACGTGTTGATTTCAAAGACGATGTAGTCCGGGGCCTGTTTGATGGCTTCACCGATGGCTCGGGCGCAGAATTCGTACATCGCGGGATCGACATCCCCTTCTAGCTTAATCCAGACAGCTTGCTTTTTCTTGAGTTGCGGGACTATTGCTTCTTTTACGGAATCGTTAACGGCTGTGGTGCCGGCAAATGTAAATGTGGCTAGGAAAGCCAAAAGGAGGAACGTTTTCGTTAATATTTTCATATTGTCAATGTATAAAGATTTGTTTTGCTCGGAAACATTTTTTTGTGAAAAAACGCACGATTGTGCTGAATAGCTGGGTTAAATAGCTTTTTTTTTCGTTTTTAACCTTAATTTTACAGTTGTAAAATGTATAATATATCGGTAAATGTTTCCAAGACACCATGGATAAGAACTTTTTTAAAAGAAATCTAGTTGTTTCTCTGCTTCTTGTTGCGTTCCTGTTTATTGTAACAAATGTTTCTTTTTTGTACATCAACAAACAGGCTATAGACGATAGTTGGGATTCTCTTGATGAAATCGCTTACGCTTCCGAAGCGAAAATGTTCTTTTTGGGGAGGTCTCTTTTAAGCGCATTGACCAATATTTCCACCGTGGTAGGAATGGAAGAAGACCTTCTGTCCGAAAGTATGGTGCGAATGATTCGCGGTTCGCGTATAGGGCCGCTTGCCTCCGCCACACGCCTGTACTTGCCTGACGGGCATATCATCGCGGACAACGGGGTTCTTTTTGATTCCTTGAATGTGCAGCACTATAAGAAAATATTGTCGCCTAAGCCGTACATGTCAAAGGTGGATTACGATGTTGTTCAGAAAGAAAGGGTTGTTTTTGAACAATTTGTGCCTGTCCGTCATAAAGGAGAGGTCATTGCCATGCTTTCGGCGGTGTCCGATCTTAATTCGCTGTATGGCTATATGGCAACGAATGCGTTTAAGGGAAAGGCTTCGGTGATGATTTTTGACCGTAGGGACGGTTCTTTTGTTGTCGAAAAATCGGGAAAATGGAAAAATTTCAATGAGTTTGTCAAGTCTCTGGCTCCGAATGTCGGGTATTCGCTAGAAGAGTGGGTGGCAAACGTGATGAAGGGCGAGCCGACCCATTTGGCATTTGAGGAAAAATCTTCAGATGAAGATAAGCTTTTGGTGGTATTGCCGTTGTTCGGTGGATATTGGTCGCTAATTTTGTCCGTAAACGAAAATATCGCCTTTTCCCGTGTCGAATCAATTCGCATGTTCTATATCGGGGTCTCTGCACTTGAACTGTTTGTTATCCTTTTGTACCTTATTCGCATTGTCTGGATTGCCCGCAGGATGGTTGAAGAGGAGCGCAGCGAATATTCCGAAATTGCGGATGCCCTGAGTGACACCTATGAGTGCATCTTTTACGTGAACGTCTTGGACGATTCGTTCGACATGTTCCATGCTGATACGCTCATGGATAAATTGCACGAAAATATAAGCGGTCGGGATTTCTTCTCGGAGACGGTTGCGAGCTTGCGCCGGAACCTTTATGCGGATGACCTCGAAATCGTATTGCACTTTATGGAAAAGGAAGCCTTCCTCAGGCGCCTCGAAAAAGATACAAGTGCCGCTATAGATTTTAGACTTGTTATTGACGGCGTTCTGCAATTTTATAGGATGAAAGCCATCAAATCCAATGATGACGAGAACCATGTCATCGTAGCTGTTGAAAATATCGATTCCGAAGTGATGAGGGCTATTGCGCAACGTCAAGAAATGGATCGTAACAATAGGGTGATTGAGTCTCTTGCATCGGATTTTGACTTTGTGAACTATGTGACTTTTGGTGAAGATTCGTCGCAAGATGTTGTTGTCACTTATCGCGCTAGTTCTGTACTCTTGAAATCTCTTCCCGGATGGTCTTCTGAAAAGCAGTTCTCCAAGAGAATGGATTTGTTGTTGAAGCACCTTGTGTGTGATTTTGACAAGCTCAGTTTCTATGAACAAACAAATCGTGATAAGCTTATTTCGAGCCTCAAGGATGAGCCGATTCAGCATGTGAATTTTAGAATCAAGCTGGAAGGGAATGAAGTTTATTACCAGATGAAGATGATTGCCGATAAGGATGAACTCGGTAACATCAAGGGAGTTGTCTTCGGCCTGCATAGCGTCGATGAAGAAATCAAGAAACAGATGGATATCCAGGCGAACCTGAAACGGAATCTGGAGATTATCGACATTCTTTCGGAAGCCTATTCGTCGCTGTTCTTCTTCAATTTTGATGATGGCTCAAGTGGCGTGATTACCGTCAGCAAGGAACTCAAGGATTCTATAACTGGCCTGATTGCTTCGAGCGAAAAGCTGGAGAATGTGTTCAAGGCGTTTGTCATGGAACAGGTGCATCCTGATGACCGGGATTTGCTTTTGGGGATTGCGTCGAGATCGTTTGTCGCGAAGCAGCTTGCTCACCAGAAGCGTTTTACGGTTGTGTTCAGGCACCTCTACGGAAGCGAATACAAATATACCCGCTTGGTGTTTGCAAAGGCCGAAGCGGTTAATGCTCCGCCAAAACTGGTCGCTGTGGGCTTTGTGGAAGTTGATGCCCAGTACAAGGCCGAAATGGAACATCAAGAAAATATTGAACGTATCGTGAGTCTTTCGGACCAGTTCGAAACGGTTTACGACGTCAATATCGATACGGGGCTTTTCAGCGTTTCGGAAAAGGGCGGTAAGTTTAAGGAAGTTGTGGACGAGCACGATGGCAGCGGAATTGATTTCTTTAAGAGTAAGGACGGTGAAATCTGTAAGTTTGTTTACAATGATGACCGGAACCATGTGCTGAATACTCTTGACCGCGAAACGATTCTTGCCCGTTTGCAGCGTGAAAATTCGTTCTATATTGATTACCGTTGCGTGATATCCGACCAGATTTTGTGGTACCGCATGAAGGTGACGAAGATGGGGGACTGGTCCAAGTCCCATCGCATGCTCGTGGGTGTCTTCAACAACGATGCCGTTTATCGCAAGGAAATGGAACAGCAGGTCGCTCTTGAACGGGCTCTTGAAATGGCGAAGTCCGCATCCAAGGCGAAGACGATGTTCCTTAACAACATGAGTCACGATATTCGTACGCCGATGAACGCAATTATCGGTTATACGGAATTGGCGACGATGCATATTGGCAACAAGGAGCAGGTCAGGAATTTCCTGGGTAAGATTGAACTTTCGTCGAACCATTTGCTCTCGCTAATCAATGACGTGCTTGACATGAGCCGCATCGAATCGGGCAAGCTGAGCTTGAATGAAAAGCCGGAACATCTTCCCGAGATTATCCACACGCTCAAGGATATTGTGCAGGCGGATATTAATGCGAAGAGGTTACAGTTCTATGCCAACAGCATTGGCATCACCAACGAAGATGTTGTCTGTGACAGACTCCGCTTGAATCAGGTACTTTTGAACGTTGTCTCGAACGCGATTAAATATACGCCGGCGGGAGGTTCCATTTGGTTCTCGCTGGAGCAGAAGGAATTGTCGGAACCGGGCTATGGCGCTTTTGAATTCAGAATCAAGGACTCGGGAATAGGCATGAGTGAAGACTTCTTGCCGAAAATCTACGATGCGTTTACGCGAGTGAATTCCTCGACGGTTTCGGGAATCCAGGGGACTGGCCTTGGCATGTCGATTACAAAGAACATCGTCGATATGATGGATGGAACAATCGATATCAAGAGCAAATTGGATCAAGGAACCGATGTGGCTTTGAACTTCAAGTTTAAGCTTGTGAACCAAAGCGAAGAACAAGTTCGCGTCAAGGAATTTGAGGGCAAGAGAATCCTTATTATCGACGATGACGTGGATTGCTGCAAGAGTATCTCGTATATTTTCCGTGGCCTTGGAATCGAGGCGGATTGCTGCAATTCCGGTACGGATGCTTTGGAACGGGTCAAGGCGGCGCAATCGAACGGCTTTGCGTATGATGCCTTCTTGGTGGATTGGCGCATGCCGGATATGGACGGCATGAAGACGACGAAGAAGCTCCGCAAAATGCTTGGCGAAGATGTTTTGGTGATTGTCATGTCGGCTTATGAATGGTCGGATATTGAAGACAAGGCCTTGAAGGTTGGTGTCCACAACTTTTTGAGCAAGCCTGTGTTCCCGTCGGATGCGAAAAATTCGTTGATGTGTTGTTTTGCTCCGATGCAGGCGAAATCCTCTGTTTCGGATAATAGCGTGGGCTTTAACGGCAAGAAGGTGCTGCTCGTCGATGATAACGAACTTAACCGCGAAATCGGCAAGGAAATTCTGGAAGATTGCGGAATCCAGGTGGTGACGGCTTGTGACGGCGAAAAGGCCGTGGAGTACATGGAAAATGTGCAGCCTGGCATGTGCGACCTGATTTTGATGGACGTCCAGATGCCGATTATGGACGGTTACGAGGCGACCCGTCGGATTCGTATGCTTGGCAACGAGATTGCGGCGAAGATTCCGATTATCGCTATGACGGCGAACGCTTTTGCTGACGACCGGCAGGCGGCTCTGGATGCGGGCATGAACGAGCACGTGGCAAAGCCAGTGAACGTCAATAAGCTCAAAGAAGTGCTGTCGCGGTTCTTATAGGGCAGTAAGACAAGGGCTTGGAAAATTGACTGGGTGGGGCTAAGCCCCAATTCTTTGGCTCGGTTATGCCCATGCAAGCATGGTCGCAACACTCGCCTTCTGAGTTGTCTTCACTATCGTTCAGGATGACGATTGTGTTGACGTCATTCTGACCCTGAAAGGGGAAGAATCCAGTGAAATAACCTCTCTTTTCTCTGCATTTTCTAAGCTCTAAGCTCTAAGTTCTAATAACTAATAACTATATTTACCCGCAAATTGCATTTTTGCCTGGGTCCTGTGACCAGATTCGCCAATTCCACTGGTGCTAGAGCAGTAAACTCGGACAAAAACATGTAATGAAACAAAAACAAAAAAGGAATGGCTACAATGGCTACTATCACTAAAGAAAAAGCTGCAGAACTCACCGCTCAGTTTGGTGCTAACGAAAAGGACACTGGAAACGTCCGCGTCCAGATCGCAATCCTCACGGAAAAGATCAAGAACCTCACCGAACACATCAAGACCAACAAGAAGGACTTCCATTCTCTCCGCGGTCTGTCTGCGATGGTTGCAAAGCGCAAGAACCTTCTCAAGTACTACGGCGAAAAGGACATTATCGCCCAGCGTGCATTGATCAAGGAACTCGGTCTCCGCGGCTAATTCTCGTATTGGAGATTTTTTATGTCAACAGAAGCTTATCAAGCTAAGTACGGCAAGATGCTCGACCCGAAGGAAGTGTCCGTAAACCTTCCCGATGGTCGCGTGATTACGTTTGAAACTGGCCGTATCGCAAAGCAGGCACGTGGTTCTGCTGTCGCCAAGATGGGGGACGCGTTTGTCCTTTCTACCGTTTGCTACGGTGAAGAAAAGGATGGTGACTTCTTCCCTCTGACAGTTGAATATCGCGAAAAGTCCTATGCTGCTGGACGCCTGCCTGGTGGTTATAGCAAGCGCGAACCGGGTCGTCCGAGCGATGAAGAAATTCTTTCTGCTCGTATCATCGACCGTCCGATTCGTCCGATGTTCCCGGAAAACTTCACTCGTGAAGTCCAGGTCATCGTTCAGGTTTTGTCTTCCGACAAGAAGTTCGCTCCGGACGTTCTTGGCGTGAGCGCCGCATCTCTTTCCATCGGTCTTTCTGAACTCCCGTTTGAACAGCAGGTGGCTGCCGTTCGCGTGGCTGTGGTCGATGGCCAGAACGTTGTGATGCCGACTTACGATCAGGTTGCCGTGGCCGATCTAGACCTCGTGGTCGCCGGTACGGAAGACTCCGTGTGCATGGTCGAAGGTGGTGCTTACGAAGTGTCCGAAGACACGATGATTGGCGCTATCCTCGCCGGTCACGAAGTGATTAAGGAAATGTGCAAGGCCCAGCAGCAGCTCGTTGAACGCTGCTCCAAGCCGAAGATGGAACTCAAGCCGAAGTTTGTCGGTGAAGAACACGACAAGCTCGTCGCTACGGTTAAGGAAGTTGTCTGGGACGAACTGAACAAGGACGTCCACTCCAACATGGTCAAGACGGACTTCTATCCGGCTATGGCGGACCTCTGTGCCCGTATGCTCGAAGACGAACGCATTCTTGCTATTGTCGGTAAGGACGATGCTCAGGATGCAGCTCTCGTTGCCGATGCGAAGGGTATCTTCAGCGACCTTGAACGCACTGCAATGCGCGAAATGATTTTGAACGAAGACGTGCGTCTCGACGGCCGTAAGACGACCGAAGTCCGTCCGATCGAAATCGAAATGGGCGTGCTCCCGCGTGCTCACGGTTCTGCAATCTTCCAGCGTGGCGAAACCCAGGGTCTCGTCATTTGTACGCTTGGAACAAAGGCTGACGAACAACGTTTCGAAAGCTTGCAGGGCGAAGGC
>JAGCPZ010000034.1 GCA_017965445.1 Fibrobacter sp.
GAGCAACTTGTCATAGACCTTGCCCGGTTCTTCCATGCCTTCAACTTCGAGACCGATGGAGGTGAGCGCCTTTGCGACATCTTCCGCAGATTCCGGAAGGTCAACGTGACGTCTAAGCCAATTCAAAGAAACTTTCATTTTTTATACCCTTTGTGGCACGGAACTTGCGAAGCTAAAATTATTTCTGCGCAAAACTCGTGCCTGCTTAAATTTTCGAGCGTAAATATAGAATTTAGAGTAGAGACTAGAGACGAGAGACGAGAGAAATTTCATCCCAATGTGCTGGTTACTTTTGTGTAATGCGGCTTGCGAATACTGCGAAGTCCTCTGGCGTGGTGAGTTTGTCGTTTGCGGATTCGCCTTCGACGATGTAAACAGGCTCGCCAAAGAATTCGAGAATGCTTGCTTCGTCCGTCGGCGTGAAGTCGAGAGGCTCTTTGGCAATGCGCGAGTAGAGTTGCTTGAGCAAATCGATGCGTGATGCTTGCGGAGTCTGCGCAAGCCATACCTTACGGCGATCAATTGTGCTTTCGACGCGACCGTCGCTTGCTATCTTGATGGTATCGATGGCGGGCTTTGCCACAAGGCAACTCCCTTTGTTTATGAGCGTTTCGCAGACTTCGCGGATAATCGTTTCGCTGATGAACGGACGTGCCACATCGTGTACTAGGACGTATTCGGCGCTGCTTGTGAGTGCGTTTACGCCGTTTTCTACGGATTGCCAACGCTCGGCTCCGCCAACTACAATTTTTAACTTTGTTCTAAATTTTTCGGCGCTTTCGTTTGTCGCAATCCATGAGTCAATTTCTTTTTCGAAATAGTCTTTCCAATCGGCAGGAACCGCCATAACGATTTCTGCAATCTCGTCCATCTTGAGGAATGTTTCAAGAGAATATTGATAAACGGGCTTGCCACCCAACTGCATCAACTGTTTGGGAATGGTTCCGCCCATGCGTTTGCCAAGGCCGCCAGCGGGGAGTACTGCTGCAAATTTTCCGAAAAATAATGAGTTTTCCATAAGCAAAAATTAGAAAGATTTTGTGATTACAGTCACCGTGATTTAAAAGTAAGAACTAAAAAGGCTTCTAAAAATGTGAATATTTTTAATTTTGTCGCTCGGTGTATCTGGGATAGAAATATGGAAAAAGAAAATATCAAGACAAGAAATCGGACTACGATGGCGATTACCGCTTGCGTTGGTGGATTTTTGGGTATTCATAATTTTTTGCTTTTGAACGATGTCTCCGGTTGCATCAAGATTTACTTGACTTTAGTTGCGATAGTCGCGCCCGGTCGTATTGGACTCAGTATTGCAATCGTTGATTTTGTGTGGATTCTGTTTGACCTTTGGCAGATTTGTTTTGTAAGTTCGCTTCCTGAAATACGCTTTGAAGGAAGTCGGAAAAAAGCCGCAATTTTTGTGATGGCCTTCTTGATTGTGGTTGCTCTTGTTGCGACTTTGTTTGTTCTAAATTCCGACGTGCGGTTTTAATTATTTCTTGAAGCGGACTGCCGTGCCGTAAACAATAACTTCTGCTGCGTTTGGCATCACATCGCTTGTGGTAAAGCGCACGTTTACAATGGCGTCGGCGCCGATCATTGCGGCTTCCCCCATCATGCGTTCGGTTGCCTTTTGCCGGGCTTCGTTCATCATTTCGGTATAGCCCTTGATTTCGCCACCGACAATAGTCTTGAGTCCTGCAAAAATATCACGGACGACATTCTTTGAAAATACGATGTTCCCCTTGACGAGTTGGATGGTTTCAATCTCTTTGCCGCTAATATAGTCTGTGTTGACAATAATCATAAAATTCCTCCATACGTGAATGAACGTTTACGATAAAAATATAATAGAATAATGGAATGGTATCTAGAGACGGATTTTTTACGGCCTACAAACTCTTGATGCTGGCGCGTTTGAGACGGTCATTCAGCGCCATGCCCACTCCTGTATTCGGAATCGGATCAACGAGAATCAAGTCATATTCGGGATTGTCGAGGTCGTGCATGAATGCGTAGAGCTTTGACGTGGCCTCGACCATGTCCCCCGTTTCAGACAAGTTTACTTTTGCAGGAATGGGGCCATGTTGCGTTCCGAATGCGATGCGAACTGTGTGTTCAGGGAGCGTGTAGCCGGTCGGAATCTCGCCGTAGAAAAGCGGCACTTGCGGGCGGTAATGCGTGTCGCATTGGCCCGGTGCAAGCATTGGCTGGCCCGGCTTGGATGTGGATTCCTTGATTTTGACTTCGCCAAGGACGGCGCGGAACATCTCGGGTGTGATGGCGCCTGGACGCAAAACAGTTGGTTCTCCGACAAGCGAGATTATGGAACTCTCGACGCCAACGGAACAGGGGCCACCATCGACAATGCCTGCGATGCGGTCGGCAAGCTGAGCGGCGACGTGTTCAGCTGTTGTGGGGCTCACGTGCTTAAAGAGGTTTGCGCTGGGGGCTGCTAGCGGGAGTCCCGATTCCTTGATAATCGCTTGCGCAATCGGATGGCTCGGGAAGCGCACGGCCACGGAGGGGAGGGCGCTTGTGCAAAGGTCGGGGATGCAGTCCTTTTTGGGAAGGATGATGGTCATCGGGCCCGGCCAGTAAGCTTCGGCGAGTCTGTAGGCGCTATCGGGAATGTCTTTCGCGATGTCGGTAAGCTGTGCTATATCGGCGATGTGGACAATCAATGGGTCGAATGTCGGGCGTTCTTTGGCGGCAAAAATTTTTGCGAGCGCTTTGGGCTCGAATGCGTTGCCGGCGAGTCCATAGACGGTTTCTGTCGGGATGGCGACGACTTCTCCCTCTTTGAGGAGATGCGCGGCTTCGCTTACACTTGTCCAGGGTGGAAATTTCATTTTGAGCTACCTACGGGCACAAAGATAGAAAAAAGAAAATGCCCGCTTCGAGGCGGGCATAACAATATAGTCGTGGGCTATTTGACTTATGCTTCGGTGGCTGCGACCGGAGCGGCTTCATCCTTCTTCTCATCCTTGCGACCAAAAGCGAAAACCTGATCGCAAGCCGTGTTGAAGCGCTTCCAAATCTTTTCGGAGTGCTCACGAGGAACTGCACCGACTTCTTTCCACAAGCGGCGGAAATGCTTGACCTTGTTCATCGAGGCGACGACCGTCTGATCGTTCAAGTCGGTGAGCAGGTCTTCGGCCTGTTCGCAGAGGAGAATCTTCTTCTGGAGGTTGTTCTGGCGAGCCTGTTCCTGAATGTCCAGCTGGTCGCGACGACGGGTGAAAAAGTCATCGCAAGCGTCGCGGAAAGCCTTCTGGAGTTCGGAATCGTCATTACCGCAAGAACCGAGCGTGACCCATTCTTTCTGGAGATCGCGGACGGCATCGGCGAGCTGGTTGGAGCCTGCGCTTTCGGCAAACTGGCGAACCTTCTCGATGGTGTCTTGCTTCTTCTTCTTGATATCCGCAATTTTCGCCTGGAGTTCCGGATCGTTCTCGGCCATCTTGGCAACAATCTTGTTGACGATGGCGTTGTAGCGGTCGTTGATGCTTTCGACAGCGTCCTTTGGAACCATGCCGATGGCTTTCCATTCGGTTTCGACGGCTTTGTAAGCCTCGATTGTTTCCGGCGTGATGTTCTCGATATCAAATGCTTCGAGCTTTTCGCAAAGCGCCTGCTTCTGTTCCAAGTTCTTCTGCTTGGCGGCATCCATTTCTTCGAAGTGGCTGCGCTTCTTTTCAAAGAACGAATCGCAAGCGGTACGGAAGCGCGTCCAAATTTCGTCGGACTTGCTCTTTGGCACCGGACCTGTAGATTTCCAGGCGTCCTGCAACTGTTTGAGCTTGGTCGATGTGGCGTTCCAATCGGTCGAATCCTTGATGGCTTCGGCTTCGATGCAGAGTGCGACCTTCTTTTCGTAGTTCGCTTCGCGGCTATCGTCTTCACGCTTCACGTTCTCTTTGTGCTGAGCGTAGAAGGCGTTTACGGCGTCTTTGAAACGCTTGTTCAAGTCTGCAAAATTCTCTTTCGGAACCATGCCGATGTTCTTCCAGTTTTCCTGGATTTCTTGCATGGTCTTGAACTTGTCCTTCCAGAAAATTTCGGTGCTTGCAACCAAGTCTTCGACTTTCTTGCAGAGACCTTCCTTTTCGGCGAGGTTCTTTAGGCGTTCTGCGTTTTGTTCTTCGATAAACGGAGCGCAGTTTTCCTTAATCTTATCGACGAGGGCCTGGAAACGGTCCTTGTAATCCTGGAACTTGGCGGCAGAGATGGGGCCGATTTCGCGCCACTTGCCACAGAGTTCGCGGAACTTCGTGAGAACAGCCTGGCTTGGAGCTTCCTTCGAGAGCGCGTCCATTTCTTCGATAATCGTGTCGCGGTCTTTTTCGTTATGCCAGTTTTCCCATTGCTGCATTTCTTGGAAACGGGAGGTGGCAATCTTATATTCTTGCCAGAGATCGTGATACTTGAATTTGTTTTCGCCAACGATTTCTTTCCATTCCTGGTAGGTGTCGCGGAGAATCTTATGAATTTCGCGGAATTCCTGGTTCTCGTCGATGTTCTGGATGCGCTCGATAAGGCCGCGGAGTTTCTTCGAATTTTCTTCGATGACCTTCTGGGATTTTTCGTTGAACGCGCTGATGAGTTCGTTCAACTTGGTGCGAAGCGCATTATAGGATTGGAGAATCGGGTCATCTCCTTCGAGGAGCGGCAACTTTTCCCATTCGCGGACAATGGCGTGCAGGTGCTTGCCGGTATTTTCGTCAATTTCTGTTTCGGAAAGTGCCTTGAGACGTTCGAGAAGGCTCTTGCGGATTGCAATTTCTTCTTCGCTGGCGTTCTCGGTTTCGGCAGTCGGAATAACAATCTTCTTTGCTTCTTCCGTCTTGAAATAGGCGTTGTTAAAGCGCTTCGTCGAGGCGGCATCCATGATGGACTTGTTGGCGTTCCAGTCTTCGACGATGGCGTTCACTCGTTCTGCATTTGCTTCGGTGGTGCCGGCTTCGAGCATAGATTCGAGTTCGGCGAGCGTTTCGGTCAAGTGCTGAATCTTGGCCAGCTTTTCGGCTTCGGCATTCTCGGCGGCCTTCTTTTCGGCGGTCGCTTCGTCATAGAACTTGTTGAAGCTTGAATAAATCTCGTCAAGTTCGGCGGTGTTGTCGCCCATGCCAAGCGCACTTGCTTCTTTCATCAAGTCATCGAATTGGGGCTTCGTGGCAATGGCGTCTTTTTGAGCGGCAAGGAAGTGTGCCTGCTTGATGAGGGCTTCCCGCTTGCTTTGCAAAAGCTCGGCTGCTTTCTTACCATTGTCTTCGGCTTCTTTCTTGACGCGAACTTTATCCGAAATCTTCTTACGGACGGCGCTGTGCTTGGAGTTCTTGATGAGGTCTGTTTGCAATGACTCAGATGTGACGCGGTCTGCCGCATCCAGTGCGATTTCTTCACTTGTGTCGCGTGTAGCAATCTGCGCGAGGAGCGATTGCTTGCTGCACTGCTTGACAAGTTCTTTTTTGAGCGTTATGTTGTTCGTTGTCTTGAGTACATCTTCGGTATAGCGAGTATCTTTAATCGTATTGATGTATCCACGAATCTCGTCGGTCAAGTTCGAATCGCTAAAGTTTTTCAGCTTTTTGACGATTTCCTCGAAAGCTCTAGTTTCTGCCAAACGACGAACGCCGGCATCGCTGTCTTTCGTAGAAATATCCTGAAGTGTCTTAATAATTGCAAGTTTCTTGATTGCAGCCATTCTCACTTCGACATTATCATCGGAAAGGGCTACTCGTTCGACAATGTCTTGACTACTGAGTTCATCCAACTCGTTAATCGCTTCGATGCGCTTTGCAGGGTTGGAATTTTGCCATTTCGGTTTAAATGCGTCAAAAAAGCTCATAATTTCTCCAAAGGTAGGCGGGGCTTTCACTGCTCCGTATAGCATAATCTAACTAAAAAAAACTTGTAGTCAGGAAATTTTACACGAATTTAGGCCCATTTAAGGTTGTATCAATAACTATCTTTGCCCCGTGGCAAAAAGAATTCCAAAGACGACGGCTCCAGAGATGGTCAAGGAACGCTGTGATTCGGCGCTTATTTCCCGTTTTTGCGAAGTTTATATCCCTTTGGCCCCTTCGGTTTTCACTTATGGAGTGCCTGAAGGTGCAAAAATTGTCCGTGGGAGCGTCGTCTGGGTTCAGCTCGCCCGCCGCAAGCCGACTTTGGCCTTAGTGAGCCGAATTCATGGAGAAAAACCGGATTTCGATGTCCGCTATGCGTGTCCGCACAAGTCGGGTTACGTTTTTTCCGAACGTTATATGGAATCGTTGGAGTGGGTCGCTAAGTATTATGTAAGCACGCCCATGCGCACTTTGAACGTGTTTTGGCCCGCCGATTTTGACAAGTACCTCGATGCTCTGCTCGCTGAAAAAAACGCTGAACCTCGGGGCGAGGCTTTGCCGGATGGACCCGAAATGGCGGTCGGTTCGGACTTGCCCCCCTTGACAGACGAACAGGGGACGGCACTTGCCAGTCTTGTGGAAGATTTGGGCAAGGATGGTTTCCGGGCAACGCTCTTGCATGGTGTAACCGGTAGCGGAAAGACTCGCGTTTATCAGGAACTTGTACGGGAAGCGTTGTCGCGGAACAAGCGTGTATTGATTCTTGTGCCGGAAATCGGGCTTACTCCTCAGACGGCGGCTCGGTTTGCAGATTACCTGAAGATTCCTGTGGTCGTGCTGCATTCGGCTTTGTCGGCTCCGAAAAAACGCGAAGGTTATTTGTCTGTACTGGACGGTTCCGCCAAGGTTGTGCTCGGAACGCGCAGTGCGATTCTTTCGCCGTTCGAATTCGATGTCGTTATTCTAGATGAAGAACACGACTCTTCGTTTAAACAACAAGACCCGGCTCCGCGTTACCATACACGCGACCTGGCGTTCCACTTGGCGCAAAAGTACGGGGCGCTTGTCGTGCTTGGCAGTGCAACGCCTTGCCTTGAAACATACCGCAATGCGAAGGCCGGGAACCTCAAGCTTTTGACGCTCAAGAAACGTGCGACATCATCTCCGCTTCCTGAGGTGACGGTTGTCGATATGGGGAAGGTGCGCCAACAGAAAGACGTACTCATGTCACCGGCTTTGCGCGATGCTCTTTCGGAATGTATCGCGAGTGGAAACCAGGCGATAATTCTCATGAACCGCCGCGGGTACTCCAAGATAAGAGTTTGTTCTAAATGCGGCGAGACGCTTTATTGCAAACATTGCCATATTCCGCTGGTGTATCATAAACAGTATCATGCGTTGCTGTGTCATTATTGTGCAACGCTGTATCCTGTTGATACACCGTGCCCGTCATGCGGTGCTGATACGTATGAGTTTGTCGGTGGCGCCATTGAAAAACTTGAGGAAGAAATACAGGAATGGGTGGCCTCTGCAAAAGTGATTCGCATGGACCGCGATACGACGCAGAACGTGGGCTCTGTTGAAAAAATCTTGACCGCGTTCAGAAATCGCGAATACAATATTTTGCTTGGCACGCAGATGGTCGCGAAAGGGCATGACTTTCCAGGCGTTAAACTTGTGGGAATTGTCGGTGCGGATTCTGGGCTTGGCGTTCCTGATTTTCGCTCAACTGAAAAGTTGTTCCAATTGCTGAGCCAAACGGCAGGCCGTGCGGGGCGTGCAGGGGGAGGCGGTCGCGTGTTCATCCAGACGCTCAATCCGGCAGAACCTGTGATGCAGTACGCTATTCATCATGATTTCGAAGGCTTTGCCAACCTTGAATCTACGAACCGTCAAATGGCTTTTTATCCGCCATTCTGCAAGTTGGTCGAAATCAGTTGTGGTTCGCGAGATGAATCGCTCCTTCGCGACACGATGAAACGCCTTGAAGGCATTTTACGCAAGGAATCTACTTTGACAGTCCTTGGACCTGTCGATGCTTTTGTCCCAAAAGTGCAGAATGTTTATTGGGCCAAACTCTATGTCAAGACGCAAAACCTTTCGGCTGTGCGTAAAGTACTTGCCCCGATTCTGAATAGCTCAAAGCCGTGGGTCGCCGGTGTCGAAATCAAAGTTGAATTTGAATAAGGAGTACTCATCTTTTTTTCACACGGCGTTACTTTGTATGCAAGTTAAACAAGCTGACCGATTGCGTTAGCGACAATAATCCGCCCAAGAGGTAGAGCAATAAGGCTTAATGCTGTCGGGTAGTGATTCTAAATCGATTCCGGTATCAATGAAGATTATTTTTTTGAGCTTCGTGAGCTTGCTTAAATCCGGAAGGCTGGTAATGTGTTTAAGGTTCTGTAGTCTTATTATCTCAAGGCTTGTCATATCTTTAATGAACGAAATGTCGTCTAGTTTATTTATTCGCCAAAGTTCAATCTCACGAAGATTTTTGAGTTTTGCCAATTCATGCAAGTCATTATTTGAATTCCAAAGAAGCGCCAGTTTTTCCAGATTCATCTTCTGAAGAAACGAGAAGTCGGTAATTTTAATTCCTCTTAATGATAGTTCCTTGAGCTTAGGATGTTGACTCAACAATTCAATATTCTTTTTCGCTTTCTTGCCTAGCCACAAACTTTTCAGG
The DNA here is from genome assembly GCA_017965445.1 of Fibrobacter sp. Taxonomy (GTDB): domain Bacteria; phylum Fibrobacterota; class Fibrobacteria; order Fibrobacterales; family Fibrobacteraceae; genus Fibrobacter. Next base: position 8,542 of record JAGCPZ010000034.1, read on the forward strand.
TTTACATATTTCAGAAGCCATGCGCAGTCAAATACGATTCCCGGTCCCATCGTATCAGCTGTAATGAGCAAATCTTCCAAATCGTCTGAAAGATATTTGATGAATTCGTAGTTTCTCAAATCAAAACAATCGATATAAAATTGTTTTAATCGCAATCGGGCCAGCACATCAAAATTAATCTTTTGTTGATCATTTCTGAAATCTATACAGTCGATACAAAGGTTTTTCAGATGAGGCATTTTCAAAAGGAACGAAATATCTACTTTATCTTCATCATAAAAACCAAAAAGCCTGAAAGTGATGTCTGGTCGTAAAGAAAGAATCTCGTCTATTTTCTGGTAAGCTTCGTCTGGCAATAAGCTTGCAATCTGAATACGTTTAATTTTCTTGTTGTCAACGATTGCACGGATCACTTGGTCATCAATGTCCTTATACCCGAGCAACTCGAAACAACCGTCAGTCCGTGTCTTGTTCGTTACATGAACCAAGTTTGTATGATTTATATAAGCTCCCATTATATTTTTCCTTCGTCCAATATATGCCTCTTGTTAAACTTACTCATAATTTATACTTTTGGCAACTTGCCGTGGGAGTTTAGGGGGGTAAAACATTATTGCTGAAAAAAAGTCTCTATAAAATGTTAAAGACTGATGGCTCCGTTTACTTTGCTAATTTTCCCGTCGAAATAGACGAAGTCGCCGTTCTTGTTTTTCCACACGGCGCGGAAAACGGTCGGTCGCTTGATACCGTCCGAGTATTCCTTGTAATTTTCGCATTGCGCTTCCCACGGGGTGTATTCGATGGTTCCGTCGGATGAGATTTGACCACGGTCTTTTGTTGTAAACGAGGTCATTTCATAAGCGTCATTGAAGTGGAAAATTCCAGATGCGGTTACGCCTTTGTTTGTAATTGTAGCTTCTACGGCGTGCTCGTTAATTTGCTTGAACGTTATGAAATCTTTCAAGAGTGTTTCTGGCAAAAAGAGTGCTTCGGCGAGATAGGTGATGAGGCTAGCTTTGTCCATTGCAGGGCCAGTCTGGTCGAATAGCGTGATGAGTTTCGCGAGGACGCCCTTCATGCCGCCTTTGCCGTTCATGTAATAATCGTAGCCTTGGAACGGGATGCCGAACATTTTGCTGTCGATGAACGCGAGCCTGTTGGGCGAATCGGCAAAATCTACATGCGTATAGTCGATTTTGAGTCGCGGCTTGTTTACGCCCATGCCAAAATCGACATCTTTGTATTCCATGGTTAAGTGCGATCGTCTTTCGCTGCCGATGTAACCGCACGTTTCTAGATATTTTTGAATGAGGGGCGGGAGGCTTGCGATGGCCGCGGAATCTAGAGTTTTGACGCGTGTTACGGAACTGTCGGTGTTTACGTTTGTGAGAGCCGCAGCATTTTGCAACCTTGCCTCGACATCGTTCCGAAACTGTGTCTTGACAGGTGAATAGGGAATGTTGAACCAAATTGCCAAAAGCAAAATGATGGCAATGATGATAATCAAAATGGTCATGAATTTTTTCTTCATTTTTTTGAATGTTTGAAATTAATTGGAACAACCTTTTGTAGGGTCAATTTTAGAATCATTTACAAGACTCGCGATTTTTTTTACTAAACGTCGGGCGTTGGGATGATATTCATCAAGGTCCGGAAGGTACAATTTTATTGTTGTTGTGTTTCTATTGTCAGCTAGTTCAATAGATGCCGATGGATGAAGGCACGCATCTGCAAAAGGGCTATATTCAATCTCTTGTTGATAGTAGGTGATTTCTTCAATGATGTCTTGAATCAAGTCTGGAGGCAAATCATTGCGATAACATGAATCTATTTCCGGATTGCTGTCGCCAATATATTTGCTTTCGATTGTTTTTAAGATAATAGAATCTTTATATACAGATATATTCGCTGTGAACTCTCTTACTCCGTTTTGTATTGATGCAAATACATTGATGTCACTGTTTTTGTCGGCCTCAGGGTGGTTTGTATAAAATTCGTTTATGGATAGTTCTTCTCGTTCCGTTTGAAAAACGAATCCAAAAGCTCTATTGTATAGAAATTCAAATCCTGAAAGGATTAAGAAAAATGTAGCAAAAGAAATGATGAGATAACGGGCTCTTTGCTTTTTTGTTTTTTTCCATGTAGTAAAGTAAAACGTAGATAAAGGAAGAAACGCAACGGTAAGTCCGCAAGCGTAGCTAGCTAAAATATATGTTTGCTGTGTGGAATACAACTCGTCGGTCGCAAATGTAATGAAAAACGAAAGAATGACGGCAATGAAAATGGCTAGCAGAATCGATACGATTCTTCCTATGATGAAAAATGCCCTGTGATGCCTGGTAGAAATGTTCGCGAAAACGCCTAATAAAAATGGAATTATTGCCAAAGTGATAATAAGTACAAGTTTTGCAATAGTCATGAATAATGCGTATGTCGGTTCCATAATTTTTCCGTTTAGAATAAATCCAACGTGCTGTCCAGATAAATTTCTTCGCGAACTTTAAGCTGGTGCTCGGGCTTTGTCATGTAATAAAGTAGAAATTCCAAAATGAGAGCGCTGCCGAGGCTGCGGCCTTCGATTTTAAAGTGTCGGAATCCTGCTGGGGCGTAGATGTTTTGAATGTCCTCGATTCCGATGAAGCCTGGATTCTTCATTGCGTCGGAAAAGCGGTAGCCCCTCTGGGCGGTAGGCGAGACGCAGATGTGGTCTTCGCTGTTTTCGCCGAGGCTTTTCTGGCTTACGTTCTCATAGCATTTTTTACGGTCGGGGCATCCGAACCAACAGCATTCATTGCACAGAAATTCGACCTTTTGCTTTTGCGCATTCGTAAGAGCGTTCAATTTGTCGAATTGCTTGTTCAGGCCCACATAGCGGAATTCTTCGCGGCTTAACTCTGCTTTGAACTGCTCAAAATCAGTGATGACTTTTGTCGTTGATGAGACAAAGTAATAATTGGGGTACTTGTTTTTGATGTAATTTAGCAACAGGTCGGAATGAATGATGATGCCGTTTTGAACTGCGCGTATTTCTTTTTCATCGCGAATCTCGCTTTTGCCTTGTCCCGAGCAGCCTCTGTTGGACGTTGCTCCGTCCATAGATGCGTTGCCATTTTCAAACATTTCGCACAACTTATTGCACTTTTTATCGGCGAGGTGTTCTTTACGGATTAATGAATTGCTGAACGTGAACCTTGCCGAAATTCCATATTCTTTCATGAGTTCCGCGACTTCTCGTGGCTCTGCTTCCCCGAAGCCGACGCGGCCTCCACCCCAGATGCAGTCGCTGGGCGCGCCGTAAATGGAACCGATTTCGCACCAATCGTAAAAATATTCCCGGTGCTCGTGGAATAGCGGCAGAAACGCCTTGTACAAGTCGTAAAATTCAAAAAGTCCGGGAAGGTGGTAGAAAATGTTCATGTCAATATAGGTCGTTCTGCATTAGGGATTGTTTGGCAAGTGGTCAAAATCAATACGCCACCTTGAGCCTGTGCCTAAGTCATATTTTTTGTTATCATCCAAAGAGGTCATTTCTAGATAGACTTTGTCGAAAATTATGCCTTTGTTGGTTCGTTCTTGTAATTGAATTTTTTTAACGGTTTTACCATCAATAAGCCATTCGATAATGCAAGGCTCATAAGAATATGAACAGGATGTTCTAATGAAAAAATTGGCAATAAAATGATTCTTTTCTTGATGTATGTAATTGCTTGATTCTTTTGCTGAAGACAAATCGCTTATTTTTTCAAACTCAAAAATAGTTTCGCCTGCATTTGGTGCTTGCAATTTCATTTGCAAATTTTTGGTAGAATCCATATTATCGATGGTTCCAAGAAACTCAACATTGCAAAAAGCGCAAGGGGCCTCGAAAATGCAACCGGTAAGTATTAATAGTGAAAAAAATAGTATGACAATCATGGCTTAAATATACCTTATTTTAATTTTTTACTTATATTCAGAACATTCCAATATCATAGGAGATTGTATGCGTACCTCTATTTCAGTCTTTATTTTTCCCTGATGATGTTTTGGGGCTCGGCTATTGCTCAAAATAGCTCTTTTGCTGGGATATATTTTCGGTAATTACACGGATTCGGCGATTGAAATTTACAACAAGAGCTTGAGTGCCGAGTCTGCGTTCAAGATTGAACTTGTGCCTATACTGTGCAGGGCGGTGTTGCGCTTGCTTTCGCTTTCTAGAATTTATTTGTAAAATAAAAGGACAATTCGCTTTTGTGCGGATTGCCTTTTTTATTGCTGAAATTGACTCAGACGAATTTTATTTCTGCCTTAGTATCGCACGGAGTTCGTCTGCTGCTTTTTGTAAGTCGTCGTTCACGATGGTATATTCGTACTTGCCTTTGGTTTTCGCAAATTCGATTTCTTTCTTGGCGTTTGCTAGGCGGAGCTGGATGACTTCTTCGCTGTCGGTGCCGCGGCCGCGGAGACGGCGTTCCAGTTCTTCGTCGCTCGGAGGCATAATGAAAATACCGGTGGCGTCAGGATAGACCTTGTCGAAGTTTATTTTTCCGAAAACGTCGATGTCAAACAGCACACGGTTCCCTTCGGCGAGAGTTTTCTCGACAAAGCTCTTGGGCGTTCCGTAGTAGTTGCCGTGAACCAAATTGTATTCGACCAGGGCGTTGTCCTTGATCATCTGCTCGAATTCTTCTTTGGTCTTGAAGAAGTAGTGGACTCCGTCGATTTCGCCTTCACGCGGTTTGCGCGTTGTTGCGGAGATGGAATACTTGATGTCCGGGAAGTCCTTGATGACAAGGTCCTTGAGGGTGGTCTTGCCTGCGCCGCTGGCGGCACTCATAACGAAAAGTTTGTTTTTCATGGTCCAAATATATCTTTTTTGTGGACGAAGACGTATTTCTGTAACCAAAGTGGCTGTGAAAATGACAAAGTGGCGGTGAAAATAGGAGAAAGTATTTGTTTTCACCGCCGAAATTTACTTTGTATGTGTACGGAATTGGGCACTTGGCGGTGAAAATCTTTAAAATCTCTGTATTTCACCGCCGCCCAGGGGCTGTATAAGCGTTTTTAAACGTTTTTTGAGTTGAAAATGTATGTACAACATAAAAAATGGCGGTGAAATGCGCCAAAAATTTGCGATTTCACCGCCAGAATTTGAAATTGGGCCTACTATCGTAGGTCGATTTAAGATTTCTTGTCTTCGATGTACAGCGGGCGCTGCTTGACTTCGTCATAGATGCGGCCGATGTATTCGCCGAGGATGCCGATAGTCAAAAGCTGCACGCCGGCAAAGAACACGATGGCGGTCATGAGCGAAGCCCAGCCGGGAACCGTTGTCGCAGGGGAGAGGAACTTTTCGAGGATGGACCAGACAAACACGCCGAATCCGACAATCGTTGCTATAAGTCCCAGGTAAAAACTGATTTTGAGCGGAGCGGAACTGAATCCCGTGATGCCGTCGAATGCAAGTCGCATCATTTTCTTGAGCGGATATTTCGACGTGCCTGCGGTGCGTTCGGCGCGGTCGTACTTGACGCCAATCTTTTTGAAGCCTACCCAACACACTAGCCCGCGCAAGAATCTGCTGCGTTCCGGCAGGTTCTTGAGCTGATCGACAACGCAACGGTCCATGAGTCTAAAGTCACCGGTGTCAGGCGGAATGTCGATACTTGTGAGTCTGCCAATCAATCGGTAGAAGCAGAACGCCGTAAAGCGTTTGAAGAGAGTTTCGCCTTTGCGCTTGTTACGCTGGGCATAGACGACTTGGTAGCCTTCACGCCATTTTTCCATCATCACCGGTATGAGACTTGGCGGATCTTGCAAATCTCCGTCAATAATCACGACGGCATCGCCTTGCGCGTGGTCGAGACCGGCACTGAATGCCGCCTGGTGCCCGAAGTTACGGCTGAAGTTGATGACCTTGTTGTTCGGCGTTGTCGGGAGCAGTTCTTCTAGGATTTCGCGAGTGCGGTCTTTGGAACCGTCGTTTACGAAAATGAGTTCGTGCTCGATGTCCTTGAGCTCTTCTTCTAGGACGCGGAATGTTTCCGCGACAATTTCTTCTTCGTTAAAAACAGGAATGATTACAGATAAAAGCATGTTTCTCTCGTCTAATCAAGGCATTAATACCGGGTTAAGTATATCGATGTGGGCGCAGTTAATACTTTCCTTGGGTGTTGTCTTGATGGTCAGTTTCTGTACTCCGGTAATGTCCGTTTCAATCTTTTGGAGTTCTCCATTCTTAAAGAACGGGGTCTTTGTAAGTGTTTTTCCGTCACCGAGAATTTCGATGGCTACGCCTTCGCTACACAGTGATTCATCATCAAGTCCGGCGTAGAACTTGATTTTCGAGAATTTCTTGTCGATGTTGAAAACCGTCGTGGAAGATGCGTGAATGCCAAAACCATTTGCATAGCGTTGACCGTTCACGTTGAACTTGTTGCCATCAATGCTTTCGTTCTTGTGCATCTTGCCCCATTCTTGCTGGTGGCTCTCCATGGGAAAGTCGGTGAGAGCGATAACACCGTTGACTTCGTGAAAGAAGAATTTTGAAATGTCGGCAACATTGCTCTTGGTTGCCATGTCTTTTACGACATAGTGCACTTGGTTGAATCCCGGTTGCAATTTTTCGACGTTGATTTCGTTGCTGTACGAATTGGAAAGGTATGGCGTAATGGTGATTGGCTCGTCATTTAGGCTGAGTGCGAAAACCCAATTGGCTGTGGCCTTGCCTTTTTGCTTGAGGTCATATTTTATTCTCAATGCGTTGACCTTGGTTTCTGCCGAATCAGCGGGAATGATTTCCAAGTTGCTTGTCGTAATAATTTTTTCGGGATTGTAGTTCTTGCGGCCGTTGAACTTTGCGATTTGAACCCAGTAGTTGTTCGTAATCAAGATGTTCTTGATGCCGGTCATGTCCATCTCGCGCTCGAACACGTCGCAGGTCGATGCAATGCGGTGTTCCACAGCCTTCTTATGGTACGTTTGGCTGTCCCAGCAGTCTAGTCCACGGATGTAATAGACTTCGCCCTTGTACTTTTCGATGAGGTCTTTCATCTGGGAATCGCTCATCTGGCGTGCGTTGTCGTAATGGATAGACGATATGCCGTAACCGACGAAGTGCCATGGACGACCGTAAATAAAGAAGCGGTCCGCCTTCGGCTGTTCCTTGAGCCATCCGAGAATTTCGTGTTCTTCGATGGTCAAGTGATTGCGGTTGTACATGATGTTATTGTTAAAGTCTTTTTTGTAATGGAACGTCCAGCCTGTAAAGGCGAGCGCGACAATCAGCATGGCAATAATGGCGTTTTTGCCGTTCTGTTCCGTGCTCCCGGTCGGGGTCACAAAATACTGGATCATGTGCGTGATGGGGAGGGCTGCGACAAAGGCCATCGACGGGAGCATCACGAGGCTGTAGCGCTGGTTGATTTCGATGCTGAAATCGCCAGAAACGTTTTCGAGAATCACGTATGTCTGGAGATGGTACAAAAGCAGGAATGCGAGAATCTTGAGGTAATAGAAATCTTTTTTCCTGGCATCGTTGATGGCGCGGAATACAAGGTAAATAGCGCCGAGGGCGCACAAGTAGTTAAAGTAGCTGAGGAACGGGTTCTCGAGTTCTCCGTTGCTCTTGAGTGGCTTGGTCATCACTTCCCAGTTCTTGGCGAGGTCTTCAAAGAAATGCCCGTGCGCCTGGAACTCGCCACCCTGGAATCCGAATCCCTGGAAGTAGCTGATGGTGAGGAGCACCGGAACCGAGAATAACGAAAGCGTGACGAAGAAAACGGGAGCCTTGCTGCTTTTTTGGTCGAAAAGTTTCGGGAGCGCGAATAGGATGAATGCAAAAAGGCAGAAGATGGTTTCTTGACGGGTCTGCGCAAAGAAAGCGAGAATGAGGGCGAGAAGCGCCCAGTGCTTGACGGTGTTTTTGTCGTAGGCCCACTTGAATACAAGGAGCGAAAGCGCGGAGAGGAAAATGTAGAGCGGCTCGACGGACATGGCGCGGAACTGGAACAGGACTGTCGGTTGTAGAGCCATGAGGAGCGACGCGAAAAAGGCCAGGAGCGGCTGTCTGGTCCAAGCGACTATCGCAAGGAACATGAGCAAGAAGGAGAGTGGAAGCATCGCGAACTCGGCTGTGAAAATCCAGCGGAGGTCCGTGCCGAACAGCGGCATGCCGAGATAGTAGAGGAACGATAGCCCTTTAGTCTTGAAACTGTTGGAGGTCGATTTGCAAGTGAGTCCGCCATTTTCGAATTCGCCCTGGTTACAGGTCCCCGATTCGTGATTGTAATACATGTTCTGGGCGACGGACATGAACACGCTCTCGTCGCTCTGCACGCGGTGGCGGGCTTCGATTTGCGTCCCTGCGAAGATAGATACCGCGACCGCAAACACGAGCACCATGATGCTCACGGATTTTTCGGGGAGGATACCCTTAATCCATTCCCTGAAGTCCTTGCTCAAAAGGCAGAAAAGTATGATTCCTGCAATGAGCTGGACCCCAAAAAGTGGGAGGGGGAGGTTCAGGTCCAGTTGTTGGATGGTATCCCTGTGCTTTATGTTTGGCGCAAGGTATATCAGGAAGGGAATGGCGATTGAAACAACAAGGCCCACGATTGTTCCGGGGTGGGCCATATTCTTGAGTAGTTGATTAATAAAAGATTTCATGAGTTAAATATAAATAAAGCGAAATTATCTATTCAACCTTGTTTTTTCTTTCGTGCGTCAGTTCGAAACCTACCGAGAGCTGGAGCCCTAGGCGGCCTGCAGAAACGCGGAACATGGTATCGCGGTCGCTAAACGATTTTCGCACGGAGGAATAGTTGTAGTTCACTTCGAGACCGAAATGGTATGGCAAAAGAATTCCGACGCCGACATTTGCAAAATAATGGAATGGACGTTCCCACCAACTGCCGTCATTTGTCAGGGGAGCCATTGTTCCCACTCTTGTTGTTACATATGGAGTGACAGGCCATTCTTTATGATACGCTCCAAAGGAAATTCTACCCCAAACTGGCAAGAACGCGGGCGTGATTTCGTGATTATCTTCTTTCTGGGCGCTCTTGAAACCGAGACCGAATGCATAGCGAATAGGCGCAAATTCTGCCAAAAAGAGCATTTCGAATCCACCAACAATCACAAAGTCGGAGTTCCATTCCCTTTCTTCCTTGACATCTTCGACATCTTTTTTGACGGTGACATCTGTGGAAAATTCATATTGGACTAGTGGTCGAAATTCCAATGCGTTGGATGTACTGACGATACAAAGAGTGAATAATACAGTTTGTATATATTTCTTTATGAATGATTTCATTATTTTGTCTCTGCAATGATACTGTATAAATTAGAAAAAATTTGTTAAGGAATTGAAAAAAGATGTTTTATTTTTGTATTTTTGGGTAAAATTTGCTTGGAAGAGGTTAATATGCTACGTTGGACAACGTTGTTTGTTCTTTTTTTTACATTTCTAGCCAATGCTGCAGTTGAACATTCAACTGTATTTCCGATAACAGAAACCGCTCAAACTTATAGCGCAAACGACAACTACTATGATTCTGACCGTCCAGGAGTTGTTCGTTTCAGTTATACGCCTACAAAAACAGGCCGCTGCTCGATATCCTCTTCATATTCAACGAGTTCGTTTTATAGATACCTCTATTATTATGGAACAAACGATTCCTTTTCTAGTTATGTTGACTATACGTATGGATATTATACCCTAGATTTTCCGTTCATTTGTACAGCCGGTGAAACCTATTACTTTATGGTTTCAGTGAGTTCTTCTAGCTACTACTCTTATTATTTTGACATTCAGGCTGAAGGAAATATTGTCCCGACGTACAAAGTCAACGCCGATACGCTTGGTTCCGGCTATGTCTATGTCGGTACATACTCCCGCAATTACGATTCGACTTATACGGCCAATGATGCCGTCCCGATAAGGGCTTACACGAGGGCAAATACCCGTTTTAAGAATTGGGAAAAGGTCTCTGGAAGTTGTTCTATCACGAATGAAAAAGCCGCGCAAACGACCGTGGTCATACAAGGCGATTGCAAGGTCCGTGCCGTGTTTGAGGAAGCCATTGTTTATCCGATTACCAAAACGGAGAAAAAATACAATCTGTTGGAGCATTACTATTCGGTCTCCCCGGATAACGGCGCGCGATTCTTTTTTGTGGCGCCTAAAGATGGCGGATACGTCATCAAATACAAAAAGGATAGCACGGAATACAGTTACATTAGGCGTTATCGGACGGGAGCGTTTTCTAGCTACGATCTCTACAGATCTACAAGCGATTCTCTTTCGGATACGCTCGCTCTTATGGCTGGGGATTCCGTCTTTTATTTGGTGTCAAACAGCTATACAAGGGATTCCTTGATGTCGTTTAGCATGAGTTACGATACAGTTCCGACATTTATGTTGTCTGTTGAAAGTTCCTCTCCGAAGTGTTCTACAAGCGTATCTTCGCAAGTCTATCTAAAAAATGCGGTTGCCTATGTTGAAGCTTATGGTCAAAAAGGATACCGCCCCGATGGCTGGACTTTTGTGAGCGGCTCGCATAAGTTTAGCGATTCCTCTGCGTTCAGCATCCGAGATACGATTGTATCGGATACGAAGATTAGATTGGGTTGTAGGGAGGCTAAGCTTATCGATATTACCAATAAACCGAAGACTTATGTGCCCAATAACGATTTCTATGAAATTTCTCCCAGCAGTGGTATTAGGTTCCGTTACGAAGCTCCGACATCGGGTGTATATGTGCTGCGTTACCAGCCGTATAATCTTTACGGATTGTACCGTTATCACGGTGCTGATTCCACGTTTATGACGAACCGTAGATCGGTTGGTAACACTTCGGCAAAATCTTTCTTTAATATCGTTGCAAATTCAGCTGGAGAAAGGGTCTATACAAGCGTAATTCCCTATTCGAGTACTTATTGGGACGACTCCGTTTCTGTGGTGGTGCTCCAGGCAGGAACCGTCAAAATAGATGGACAGACTAGGATTGATACGCTTGCCGTGGGTGATACCCTGAGTGTTACGGCCACCTTGGATTCCGGCGCTCATTTTAAAAACTGGACTGTGGTGTCCGGAAAAGGTTCGTTTGTTGATGCCTCTCTCTATTCGACAAGCTTTATTCTTGAAGAAAGCGCTTTGATAAAGCCTGTGACATCGACATTGCCGCTCTATGAATTGACCGAAGATTTCAAGGGCTATACCTTTAAGGATAATAGCACGCAATCGAGGAGCAATATCTATGGCATCCGTACTTATTTGAAAACAACGACAGCCGATTTCTACGTTGTACAGATGAAAACGAAAAACTCGGCGTATATATACAACTACACGACCGATTCGTCGTTCTTCTCTTATGGCCGCACGTCTTGCTCTATGGGGGGATGCCGGGTTTTTGTATCTGCCAATGCGGACCAAAAACGGTATTTCCAATTCGTTCAGTTTACGCAGTCTTATTTAGGTGATTCTGTTTGGGTGAGGGCTGTAAAAACGGTAAAATTGCGGGCAGATACTTCAGGTGTTGGGTATGCATATGTGGGTTCGTCTTCCCGTAACTATGACTCCACTTACATCGCTGGAGATACGGTTCTTATAAGGGCTTCGACTTCTACTGTTGGCAGCAAGTTCAACAAGTGGAGTGTAGTTTCGGGTTCTTGCAAGATTATCGATTCGACAAAGGCTTCCACTTATGTCATTCCTAATGGGGATTGTACCGTCAAGGCTCATTTTATTGCAGGCACCGTTTACAAAATTACGGATGTGGCCACAAAATATACGCCTGTTGACAATTATTATTCAATATCGCCCACTTATGGCGTAAGGTTCTCCTTTGTCGCCCCGACGAGTGATTCCTATACGTTTGTTTTCACCAGTGTCGATATGCCGATGATTATTGAACGCTATTCGACAAGCGCATTTAGTTCTTATGTGACAAGGACTGTTAGTGTAACGTCTAGGTTTGATCCGCTTACTCTTTCTGCTGGGGATTCCGTGTTCTATATCGTGAAGTCTAGTAGCTATATAGACACAACGAAGTCTTTCTGGGTGAGCTATTCACAGTCTAAAATCAGTATTAAGTTGACTGCGGATAGTCATGGCAAGGCTTTGCCTGATTCGGGGTATTCGTCAGCCTGGAGCGGAGCGGCATACCCTATTACGGCCGAAGCTGATTCGGGGTACCGTTTTGACCAATGGACGTTTGATTCGGGTAAAGGGACTATTAATGATCCGAATGCCATAAAAACGGTTGTTTCTGCAACGGAATCCGTGACGGTAAAGGCTCGGTTTAAACGTGGTGAAATCTACGAGCTTACCAGTAAAGAAGATATCTACAATTTCCAGACGCACCATTTTTCCGAAAAAGAAAAGAGTACGGTCTTGTTTAGCTGGACTCCAAGTGATACTAATCATTATTTGCTGAAACTGGATTCTGTCCAGGGAAAATATTCGTATTATGGGACGGATTCTCGTTTCTCCGTTGAGGAAGGTAATCATGAACTCCATGGTGGTGTTACTTATATACATCTTCAGGGAAAACCTGGTAAAACCTATTACATTTCTATCACCGATTCTGTAAAGACTGAATCTCGCAACAAGAACTTCACGACACAGCTAATCGTTCCTAGAGCCTTGTTTGTCGAATCGACTCGAGGACGTGCCGTCCCATCGGATTATGTCTATGTCGCTCCGGGGGTCGATACGGCGGTATATGCCATACCTTATGGCGGGTTCATTTTTGATTCGTGGAGCCTAGTTTCCGGTACAGCAACGATTGACAAACCGTCAAATCCTGAAATTAGGGTTGAACCGCAATCGGACTATAGCCATATCAGGGCCAACTATGTTTTTGATTCGACTACGGTTCCCGAACTGAAAATTACAAATCTCGACTTGAGCAACCATCCCGGCATCTGTGCTCAGGTATCTGTTGTTGACCAAAAGAACGGAAGGCCAATCGTGGGCTTGGATTCATCGGATTTCGTCCTGTTCCAGGATAGTGTTTCTGTGTCTGCGCAAGCGACGACGGTTCTAAGCTACACAGGCGTATCTGTTGCATTGGTGGTCGATGAAAGCAGCTCTATGTTAACCAACGACCGAATTGGGGAGGCGAAAAAAGCAATCCGTCAGTTTATCAACGAAATGGGCCCTTATGACAGGACTGCGATTGTCGGCTTTGATGGTGGTTCAAGTACAACCGTTCATCAAACAATGACTTCGGACAAGTCGCTTCTTTTAGCGGCTGTGGATAGGCTTAGTGCTACCGGTACCACGAATATCAATACTGGTGCGAAGGTCGGTGTTGAACAGGTTGTCGGCGAGACTAACCCGACGGCTGTGATTGTTTTCTCGGATGGCTTGAACTTGTCCGAGAACGTGACTACCGCCCAGGTGGCGGAGCTTTCAAAGAGCTTGGGTACGAATGTCCATACGATTGCCGTCGAAACGACAACGAATACCACTTTGAAGGAATTGGCGGATGCGACAGGTGGTTCTTATACGGAAGCGCCGAGCGCCTCGCAGCTGACGGGAATATATACGAATATCCGTAGCGTGGTGCAGTCGCGTTATGTTCTTTGCTACCAGAGCCCGGATGCTGTTTGGAACGGCGACACGCACACGGTAGAAATCAAAACGAAGTTCTTGGACAAGACTGCCTCCGATACGGCATACTGGGATGAAGGCAACCCGCCGCCTGTTGTCGAATTGACGCCCTCGACTTGGAGTTTGGTAGGGGTTGAACAGCCGCAAAATGAGAGCTTGACGATTGATGTCTATGTGTATTCCAAAACCGGAGTTACAGATGTAAAGCTCTATTTCAGAAATGTGAACTTGTCGAACGGCTCGTTTAAATCATATACGATGACTCAAAAAAACGATAGCTTGTGGAGCTATGTGATTCCCGATAGCTTGGTGCAATACCCAGGTATAGATTTCTACGTAGTGGCCACGGATTCTAATAGCTTGACCGGGAAGACTCCGGCGGTAGCGAACCCGTCGAAAGAACCTTATACGATTCCAGTCAAGAACGACGTGCCCGTGGTCAAGATGGATTCGCTGGCTTGTGTCGATACTGTAGGTGGCCACGGCTTGTTGCGCTTTACGATTACCGATGACGATAAGCTTGATCATGCGATATTCTACTACAAGGATACCACGGCGGTTCTCTTTGAAGAACTTGCGATGACCGAGGCTAACGGGTATTGGACTGCGTCTGTTCCGTCCAGTGCGTTTGAACGCGAAATCGTTGAATTTTATGTCCGTGCTGTTGATGGTGTAGGGGCTTCGACTCGCTGGCTTATGAAACAGAATACGCGGATTACGGCTTGTGCTCCGAAAATCGTTGCGGATGTTCCGGATATCATCAAGATTGTGAATGCAAATTCTGCCGAAGAAAGGATTGTAATCGAAACAGACAAGTTGAATCTGACCTTGGTTACCGAAGACTTCACGGATTCGGTCGATACGGTCCAGGCGAAACTTTCCTGCCTTGTTTCGGGCGATGTCGAAAGGAACATTAATCTTGTTGAAACTCGTCCCGGATACTTTGAAACGCCTAACCCGATTTTAAAGGAAAATGGTTCTGCTGTTAAAGGCGATGGCGTTATTTCGTGTATTGGTCGCGATACACTTGTCGCTGAATACATGGACCCGCTTTACGGCACTTATGCGCGTGATACCGTAGCTCTGAAGCATGCTGTTGATGATATCCCGGATACAATCAGAATTGTGAATGCGGATTCGACGCAGGAAAAGATTTCTATCGAAACGGAAAAGCTGAATCTGACTCTTGTGACCGAAGATTTTACGAGCAAAGTCGATACTGTCCAGGCAAGGCTTTCCTGCCTTATTTCGGGCGATGTCGAAAGGAACATCAACCTCGTTGAAAAACACTCCGGTTATTACGAAACGCTCAAACCGATTTTGAAGAACGAAAATCCTGCCGATAGGGATGATGGTAAGATTTCGTGTGTTGGCCGCGATACTCTTGTCGCAGAATACGTGGACCCGCTTTACGGCACCTATGCGCGTGATACTGTGGTTCTAGAACATTATGTTGATGATGTCCCGGATACCATCAGGATTGTGAATGCTGACGAATCTGTGATATCTATTGAGCGCGAAACGGAAAAACTGAATCTGACTCTTGTGACGGAAGATTTCTCAAAATCGACGGATACGGTAAAGGTCAAGCTTTCGTGCCTTGCTTCGGGCGATGTCGAAAACAACATTAAACTCGTAGAAAAGAGCTCCGGTTTTTACGAAACACACAAGCCCATTTCGAAGAATGAATATGAGGCCAAGATTGACGATGGCAAAATTTCGTGTACTGGCCGCGATACTCTTGTCGCAGAATACAAGGACCCGCTCTACGGCACTTATGCACGTGATACGGTAGCTATCATCAGGGATTCCGTTGAATTCGGCTACAAGTTCCTGGATAAATCTGGCAAGAATGACCTCGATTCTGTTGAAACGGGTGATTCTACCAAGTTCCGTATCCGAGTGACTTCGTACAGCGAGTCTATTCATGTCAAAGATACTCTGAAGGTGTTGTTACTGACAGATAAGGGGGATTCGTTGTGGGTGAAAGCTATAGAAACGGATGTTTACTCATCTACGTTTGAATACACAGGAACGTTCCACTTTGCTTATGATAAGAGCGAACTTGAAAGCTCTAGACTCGATGCGTTGTTTAATTTGGAATCCACTAAGAATCGCGTCATTATCACTGCTAAAGTCAAGGGCGATAATCTGGGGAAGAAACGGGATTCTCTAGTCATCTTCTCGGATTACATTGCCGCAGACTATGCCGAAATTTACGATACCAATAAAGACGGCAAGGCCGATTCTATCCGTGTTCACTATATCGCTAAGAACAAAGATGGAATCGAAGGAATCGACACCCTGTATTGGAACAAGGCGGGTGGCACATGGCGCAGTATCGCCAAGAAAAAATTCCGTGAGGTGAGCAAAGGCTCCTGGTTCGAGGCTAATATCAAGGAACCGTTTGATTACGGTGCGACAGCCCCAGATGCGAACGAACCGTATCTCAGGTTGACCAGGCCCAAGGGAGGTTTCTCGCAAAAGGTGAAAATCAAGGATAAAATCGGCGCTGTTCCGGTAAAGGCGGTGAAACGCCCTGGGATGATTTCGGTCGAGGACTATATGGAATGCTCGAATGATGTGCCGCCGGATACGTTGGAAATTACTATGTCTGAACCTGTCAAGAATAGTGGCAAGGAAGAAAGCGGGAAAAAGGCTGCCTGGCGTAAATTGTTCACCTATTCGGCAGATTGCAAGGATACAAATGAAAATTCGCTGAATATTACGGAAATGCTCAAAAAGGATTCGGCAGGTCTTGTTTGGTCGTTTGTTCTTGGCGACCACAACATCATGACGGATAATTGCATCCGGACTAACCCCAAGTCATCTTATATTGATGCCCAAAAGAACTCTATGGGCCGTGGTGGGGTGAAAATAGAAGGCGGAAACGGCAACCTATACTTGTACGAGGTTGTGGCTACTCCTGCCGTAAGCGGAACGGATTCGAAGGCCGAATGGATTGCTCCAAAGAAGCATGAATGGAGCCGTGTCCCGGATACGCTTTCTGTGATTCGAGTCGCCAGTATCATGCCCTATAAGGCTTATGTGAATATCTATGACGGGTACTCGAACGTGGTGGCGTCGTTCACGAGGGAATTCGGCGAAAAGGGTGAAATGAAGGAAGAAATCCGTGGCAATGATGAAAATCATGCCAAGGTTGGGTTCCTGCACTGGAATAACCGTTCCGATGAAGGCCGTAAGGTGGGTACCGGAGTCTATATCTGGCGTATCGATTTCAAGTTCAAGGACGGCCATTCCGAGTCCCGGTTGGTCAAAACGGGCGTGAAAAGAAAGAAATAAGCTAGTTTTATATTTAAAACCTTGAGAGGGGTTCATAAAAAAACTAAATTTGGGTCGCTTATTTCATGGGCGGCCCTTCGCCCTTTCATTCGAAAGTGAGGTTAAAAAAGTGGAAGACAGGTTAGTTACAAAAGCAGCTGACAACGTCCGTATTCTTTCTGCCGCAATGGTGCAGAAGGCCAAGTCCGGGCATCCGGGTGGAGCCATGGGCGCTGCCGATGCCATTACGCTTTTGTTTGCCGAATTTTTGCGCTTCGATCCGGACGACGCCGAATGGATGGCTCGCGACCGTTTCTTTATGGATCCGGGGCACATGAGTCCGCTTCTCTATTCTGAACTGGTCCTCACGAACCGCCTCACGCTCGATGATGTGAAGGATTTCCGCCAGCTCGGCAGTCGTACGCCTGGGCATCCTGAACTCGATGTCGCTCTCGGTATCGAGAACTCCTCGGGCCCGCTCGGTATCGGTCACGGCATTGCCCTTGGCGCCGCCATCGCCGAACGCTTTATGGTGGAACGTTTCGGTTCCATCCTCGAACATAAGACTGTCTGCCTCGTCTCTGATGGCGGCCTCGAAGAAGAAATCGCCTACGGCGTGGGCCGTATCGCCGGCCACCTCAAGCTTTCGAATCTCATTTTCTTTTATGATGCAAACCAGGTGCAGTTGAGCTGCAAGACCGAAGACGTGATGAGCCACGACTTCATTGGTCAGTACGAATCTTGGGGCTTCCGCGTTATCGAGTGCGACGGTTCCAACATCGCCGAACTCCGCAAGGCTTTCAAGGAAGCTTGGGCCGAGAAGGAAAAGCCGACCCTCGTGTTCGGCCACACCACGATGGCCAAGGGCGCCGTTGCCGAAGACGGCAAGAGCTATGAAGGCGAAGTTTCTACGCACGGCCAGCCGCTCAACGCTGCCGGTGCTTCTACTACCGCGACGGTCAAGAACCTCGGCGGTAATCCGGACGATCCGTTCCAGGTGTTCGACGACGTGAAGGCTGCATTCGAAGCCCGCGCCGAAGAACTCCGCAAGGAAGTCGCCGAATGGAAGAAGGCCAAGGCCGCTTGGGACAAGGCGAATGCCGAAAAGTCCGCGACCCTCAATGAATGGCTCTCTGGTAAGGGCATTACACTCAACCTTTCGAACCTCCCGATTAAGGAAGGTGTGGCTACCCGCGTTACGAGCGGTACGGTGCTCGGCTACCTTGCCGAAAATTATCACAACATCATCTGCAGTTCCGCCGACCTTTCGAATTCTGACAACACGCAGGCGTTCCTCAACAAGACGGGCATCTTCCGCCCGAACGACTTCAAGGGCGCGTTCGTGCAGGTGGGCGTCGCGGAACTCACGATGGGCGCCATCATGAACGGTATCGCGTTGCAGAAGGGACTCTATCCGATTTGCGCCACGTTCTTCGTGTTCAGCGACTTTATGAAGCCCGCTATCCGCATGGCCGCTCTCATGGGTCTCCCGGTCAAGTACGTGTTCACGCACGACAGCTTCCGCGTTGGCGAAGACGGCCCGACGCACCAGCCCATCGAACACGAAACGCAGATTCGCTTGCTCGAAAGCCTCACGAAGGAAAACGGCAAGGCTGAAATGCTCGTCCTCCGCCCGGCTGACGCATTCGAAACGCTGGCCGCTTGGGAAATGGCTTTTGAAAACAACGACAGCCCGACGGCTCTCATTCTCACACGCCAGGTGGTGAACACGCTCCCCGGCGAAAACCGCTACGAAGCCGCCAAGGCTTGCCGCAAGGGCGCCTACATCGTCAGCGACAACACTGCCGCCGGCAAGAACCCGGAACTTACTTTGGTTGCAAACGGCAGTGACGTTCTCCTTGAACACCAGGCTGCTGAACTCCTCCGCGCCGAAGGCAAGGCCGTTCGCGTGGTTTCCATGATCAGCCCGGCGCTCTTCCTCAAGCAGGACAAGGCCTATCGCGACAGCATTATTGCTCCGTGGACTCCGGTGTTTGCGAAGTCCAGCGGTCTTCCGCTCCTGTTTGCCCAGGTCGTGGGTGGCTTTGGCAAGGTCTCCGGTCTCGAACGCTTCGGCGCTTCGGCTCCGGCTGGCGTCCTCGAAAAGGAATTCGGTTACGTTCCTGAAGCTGTTGCCGCAGCCGCCAAGGAATACCTCGCCGAGTTTGCCCAGAACGTCGCCGACTTCAAGAAGGCGAACGCATAATCGCGAAAGTAGGCCTATATGACATTTGGGTACCTAATTTTCTCGTAAACCTTTGATTTATAAGGCTTTGTAGCAAATTTTTCTTTTATGGGAAAAATTTGCTTTTTTTGTGGGTCAAACAAGGTCATCAAGAAAGGTCTTAAACAGGGCAA
>JAGCPZ010000035.1 GCA_017965445.1 Fibrobacter sp.
CAAAGTTCTCGGCATATTTGATTGCCTTTATTCGCAAATTGTAGCACGCCGCCCGTTTTTTACCCATACGTCGTAAGGCGAATGCTTCGTCTAGCGCGCATAATTCTAATTCCTTGCTCCTGTATTCAATTTCCATTGAACGTCATCCGTTAATCGAAAATCCTGCTTTCTAATATAATAAAAGTTTTTAAGAAACGCAAGGGGTGTCTTGTTTTTACAAAAATAGGGTCGATTTTGTTGATAACTAAAGGGGGAGGCGTCCCCCTGGTTCGCACTTCGTTGCTCTCCACCCTCTCGCCTAAGGGCGGACAGCACTTAGCAACTTGTTGCTTAGTGCGCATGGCCACCAAGGTGGGGCTCCGCCCCCTAACACCCCCAAAGGCGAATGCCGTGACAATCGTGCTTGCGCGAATTGTCGTGGCTGAGCCGCAGGGGTTTCTGCAACACCCCTGATGCTCACGAAAATTTTTTTTTTATACTTAAAATATGACGGAACCCTTTAGCAAATTTCTTGGGAAGTTTGTTCTGATGGCTGCAGCGGCGCTTGTAGGCTTGCTTGTTGCGTGTTCATCATCGGAAAAGGCTTCGAAAAACCGTAATGCGGTGTCTGAAGAGGATCGCAAGGCCAAGTGCCAGGATTGGTTGAATTCTCTAACGCCTGAGAATTTGATTACGTGTCATTTGGAAAAACTGGGACTTGACGAAAGGTTGGATTCCTTGCTGTTTTGTGCTTTTGGACAATCGTTTAAAATGAGCGGAGGAAAAGTTTTTTGTACAGAAGAAGGAAATGAATTCTCATTTTCTTTGACAGGTGAAAAATGCGAGTCAGGTGAATTGGTGTGTGTGCAAACAACTCGTGAAAAACCGAATGAAGATTGTAAGCTGGATAAACTTCCTGTTTTTATTAACGGGATTAGTATTACTCTAAAAGATGAGGGCTATTTAATTTCTTCTATTTGTGGCGATTTTGGATGTGATGATTATATGCTTATGAAAATTGATGATTGTGGGAAAAAATGGCTGAGCGCAAAAAAGGATTGATATGATTTTCAGAAGCCTTTTGCACGCATTTTTCACTTTCACATTTGCTGCGATGTTTGTCGCTTGTGGCGATGACTCGAGCGGTTCCGGACCCGAGAATACAGAAAGCAGCGCCGTTGAAGAGTCGAGTTCTTCGTGGATTGCCGCCACTTCGTCGAGTTCGTCGGCAGACATTTTTTCAAGTAGTTCGTCATGGATTGCGACCACTTCGTCGAGCTCGTGGCAGGCTTCCTCTTCGAGTTCTCGCAATGACGGAAAGGACACTTCCGCGGTTTTTGCTGGCGACACCACAAAAATCACTTACACGCTCAAGCGTTTCGGTGGGCCGCTTTCCAACCCGCACAAGGGATTCACGGTGCCGACCGGTGGGGCATGGACTTTTGTCCCAGAGTTCGAATACGGCCCTTACGGTTCCCTGAACAACAGGGCGTGGGACTTGGTATCGTACGGTTCCGGTTACCAGCAGTGGAACAAACTGAATCCGGAAAAGGGCGTTTACGACTGGACGGATCTGGAAAAGCTTTTGAACGCTCTCGCCGAACACAACATGGGCTATGCCCTGCGCGTGCTGCCTTACACGCCTTCGTTTATCAAGAGCGATTTTCCGCCGCAAGAAGAATATGACTGGACTCCACCCTTTGTCTACGAGATGGGCGCGAAGAAAATCCAGATTGACTTGCGCGGGACGGAATACCATGCGTACGCGCCCGTCTGGGACGATTCCATCTATATCTGGGCGGCGAAGGAATTTGCGAAGGCCCTGGCCGAAAAATACGATGGCGACCCGCGTATCGAATACATCGATATCCGTCCCTTTGGCGAATGGGGCGAATGGCACACATCGCACATATTAGGGAGCGAAATGCCCGCCGACTCGGTGCTGATTGATATGCTGGACTATTATGCGTCTTTGTTCAAGAAGACTCAACTGGTGCTGCCCTCCAACGGTTTTGGCGATGTCTATACGCATGCGCTCAACCTCGGCATTACCAAGCGCGACGACGGGTTCATCGGCATTCCCGGCAGGCCGGATACCTTGCTGCGGGCTTACAATGCGAACCTCCCGACCATTGCCGAGAACATCGCCGGTTACAAGACAATGCTGGCCTACGATGACCTGATTCCCGGTGGCAACCAGAAGTGGACTGCGGAACGCTGGGTGGATGCGATTACTACGGCGCACCTGACCTACTACGTTTTGGATCAGGACAACGACTGCGGTTACTATTTCTACAAGGACAACAAGGCGCTTGCCGATTCCATGAGCAAGGTCATCGGGTACAACTTTACCGTGACGTATGCGGAACTGCAGACGGTTACGGCCGTGGGGACGTCTGCCGACACCGCTGCTGGCAATGTTGCAACGAATACATTGAACATTACCGTCAAGAACACCGGCGTGGCGCCCTGTTTCTTCGATGTGTATTTGGTGGCGGAATTTGTCGATAGCACCGGAGCGGCTATTGCGCAGATTGGTGAAACTGTTCGCATTCCCAAGGCGACTTTCAAGGACGGTGCTTCGCAGGAATTCTCGTTTAGTGGCGCGGTTCCGGCGGCCGAATTGGGCGAGGCGAATTATGCAACCCAGCCGGGCGTCGCAATCGCCCTTTCCCTTTTCGAGAGCGAAGGAGCTTATAAGAGCGGCAAGAATCCCACCGTCCGTTTTGACAACGACGGCCTTCAAGGGAACAATAAACTACTGCTGCATAAATAGTTTTTTAGACGCACTACGGTGTGGAGTGATTTTTTTGTATTTTCTGAGTATGGATAATATCGCTAAATCTCATTTGCTTTTACTAGCCCTTGTTCTCCTGATGATGTTTTGGTCTGTTGTCGGGGTCGAGGATACTTATCTCACTTGGATTCTTGAGGCGGCGCCTGCGATTGTCGGGCTGTTTGTTCTTGTTTTTACATACCGGAAATTTCAGTTGCCCACGTTCCTTTATGTGGTGATTGCGTTCCATATGGCGGTGCTTTTGCTGGGGGCGCATTATTCGTACGCGAATGTTCCGTTTGGATTCTGGATGCAGGACTGGTTCGGCTGGACGCGCAACAACTACGACAAAATCGGGCATTTGATGCAGGGCGTTACGCCTGGGCTTGTGATGATTGAACTTCTGCGCCGTACGACTCCAATCAAGACGGCGGGCTGGACTGGGTTCTTGTCGGTGTGCGTGGCAGAGGCTATTTCTGCGCTTTATGAAATTATCGAATGGCTTGCATCGCTTAGTAACCCGACGGATACGGAAGCGTTCTTGGGGACACAAGGCTACATTTGGGATACGCAGACGGATATGTTCATGTGTTTGATCGGGGCTACCGTTGCCGTTATCATTCGCTTGCGTACGATGCGTTCCTAACCACTGTTTACTAAACACCAACCACTTCTTAACTATGGCGAAAAATTTCAGCAAATATCTTGGTAAAATTGCGTTGATGACCGCAGCGGTGCTGTGGGCGGGGTGCGGCGATTCTGAACTAGAGGCTGATGAACCGATAAATGTTCAGGTGAAATCTCAAAAGGTTCAAGAGCAACCTAAAAAAGGTCGTCTAGGTATTCTTGATGCGGTACAAGTTTTCAAACCAGGATATCATCCTATAATTGAACTCCCTAAATTATCTGGTGTGACTCCACTTTATGGATGTTGTAAAACTGAAAAAGAATATCTAGAAGATTTTAGTTTCGAAGAGGAAGGTGTTTTTGTAGAAGTCTCCAAATGGACTAAACGTGGAAAAAAATCTAATCGGGATTTCAAGATTATTGAAAAAAAGATTCGTGGCGAAGCAAAAGTTCTTTTTGATTTTTACAAGTCATTTTTTGAGAAAAACCGATTGTATATGTATTCAGTCTTTCTTAAAGTTTCTTTGGATAAAAAGGGTGTTGTAAAAAATATCGTAGTCAATTCGCCAGAGGCGGAATATGCTGCTTTTGAAAATCAGATTGTAGATTATGTGAAAAATCTTCGTTTTAAGGGCTTTGCTTCGTCTGCTTTTTCGATGAATCTTAATTTCTATATTCCCATGAAGGAAAATAAACTTTCTAATTGGAGTGAGTGGCGACAGGCTTTGTCAAATCGGTCTGTGAAGACTACTAATAGATCGGATATTGTTGTTGTGGATGCTTTTGGACTTGATATAAATGATATATGGAGGGTGTGCCGTCAGCGGACTCCCGGATTGCGCCATATTTATAAATCTTATTTAAAGAAAAATCCAAAATTCAGCGGAACTGTTGTTCTGAAAATAGAGGTTGGATTTGGAGGTTTCTATGAAAATGTCGAGATTGATTCATCAACAACGGGAGACAATGAATTTGATGAAAAAATTAGGAATGCTGTGAGTCGTTGGAGTTTTGGTAAAAAACAAATCCAAGGAACATTTAAGATTCCGTTTACGTTCTATGAAAAAGAAAATTAGGAAATTTTTACGATTCTACGAATAACCTATTTTATATAATCAGAATATGGCAAAGAACTTTAGCAAATATCTTGGCAAAATTGCGTTGATGACCGCAGCGGTGCTGTGGGCGGGTTGTAACGATTCCGAAAAAAAGGCGGAAACTTCTGTCGGGCAGAATATGCGTAATGCAGAACGTCCGATGGCGACCGTAAAGGTTTATGATGATCCAAAGCCTGTGGGGCGGATTTTGGAAAAAGAAGAGTCTTCGGTAGATGAAAATGCTAGTGCCGAATCGTCTGATTCGGATAGCATCGCGGTGATAGAACAACCCAAGGATTCTTTGCTTAAAAGGGCTGCTCGCATTGCCAAGGTGAAATCTGAAATCGGTATGATTAGGGCTCTATACGGTGTTATCGAAGAAGATATGGGTCGAGCGGTTGCTCTTTATGGGGTTCGGCCTCCGCGTGAAATTATTATGCCCGATGGTCCTCGTGAAATTCACCAGCCGAGACCTGTTGCTCGTTGCTATGTCAAAGAATTGATAGAGCAAGATGTTGTCGTTGGCGAAGGTGGTGATATTGATGTTCAGACTTTATTAAAAGTATTCCGCCAGCGTTCGCCGGGCATTCGCCATATCTGCAATAAGAATCTTTATACAAATCTAAAGTATCGCGCTAAACGTACTAAAGAATTTGAAGGAACAATTGTTTTTGAAGTGAAGATTGCTCCAAGTGGTGAAGTCGAAAATATCGAGATTAAATCATCGACGGTTCGGTTTAGTGAAGAAATCAGAAAATCAATAACTCGTTGGGTGTTCCCGAAATCGCAGAAGGGCGGAACTTTTATATTCCCTGTTAATCTATACGAATTATTCCCTTCTTCTTCGTCAAGTACATCAGA
The DNA here is from genome assembly GCA_017965445.1 of Fibrobacter sp. Lineage (GTDB taxonomy): Bacteria > Fibrobacterota > Fibrobacteria > Fibrobacterales > Fibrobacteraceae > Fibrobacter. The sequence continues at coordinate 5,341 of JAGCPZ010000035.1, forward strand.
ACAACCTTTGTCGCCGACAGAAAATTGAAGAATCAAAGTATGTCCAAGTTCTTTAGCAAATATCTTGGCAAATTTGCGTTGATGACTGCCGCAGCATTGTGGGCAGGTTGTAACGAATCCGACAAAGAGGAATCCTCTAAATTTGATACACCTAAAGCGGAGAAGGTCAATGAACAGCAGTCTGATACTCTCAAAGAAAGGGCTATAGTTTATCCGTTAAAATTAAAAAAGGTTGATGTCCCTAAAGCTAATATCGATACTTTCTCGGAACGGATTTCAAAGGGATTGGACGGTCTTTTGCAGAATGTAGCTCTTTATGGAGTCCTTCCGGATGTTGTTCGCAAAGGGGATGATGGCAAGGTGGTCCCTAGATGCCGTATTAAGCCTTTGTCTGCAAAAAACGTTGTCGTTGAAGGTCGTGATATTGATGTTCAGACTTTTTTAAAGGTTTATCGCCAACGAGTTCATGGTTTACGCTTTATCTGCGATAAGTATGTAAGGCGTCGATCAGATTTAGCAAGTGAATTTGAAGGAAGAATTGTCTTGATTTTGAAAATTGCTTCAAGCGGCGAAGTTGAAAATGTTCAAATTAAATCGACTACAATTGCCGAAAATAGCCCCTTTAGCGCTATTAATGAAGAAGTCAAGGAATCTGTCAG
>JAGCPZ010000036.1 GCA_017965445.1 Fibrobacter sp.
CCATCTACCTGGACGCGAAGGAAAAGAAGTACATCGACGAATGCGGTCCGGCAAACTTCTTCGGCATCAAGGGCAAGACCTACGTGACCCCGAAGTCCGAATCCATTCTGCCGTCGATTACGAATAAGAGCTTGCAGCAGTTGGCTGAATACCTCGGCTACACCGTGGAACGCCGCCAGGTCCCGTTCGAAGAACTCGCTGAATTCAGCGAAGCTGCCGAATGTGGTACCGCCGCCGTGATTACCCCGATCAAGAAGATCGTGGATCCGGTTGCCGGCAAGGAATTCACCTACGGTGACGGCGTGAATCCGGGCCCGGTCTGCACGGAACTCTTCACGAAATATACCGCTATCCAGTTCGGCGAAGCGGAAGACCCGTTCGGCTGGACTGAAGTCGTGGAGCTGTAAGAGGTCGCGACTCCGTCGCTTTGAGCGATGTGGTCGCTCGTCCTCGACTTGCTTTGAGGTATGAGCGAATTTGTTATTTCCCGCGGAGTAATCTGCGGGATTTTTTTAATAAGGAGATGCCCCGTCGGAGCGGGGCATGACAATGGCGGCTGGCCTCATCTAGTTGAATGTCGAGAATCCCGTGGCGTTTGCTGCGGGATTTTTTTGTATAATACGTATATGCTCTTTCGTACGAAGATAAAGAAATTTCTGTCGTTTAAGTTTAGCATGAAGAAGGTGCTTGGCGTAATTGCCTTGTGCCTTGCGTGTTTTATTGCGGGGATTTGTTCTCGCGTGTCTGCATATGACGAGTTGCCTATCGAAATTGAAAAAGCGTATGTGAATTTCTACAAACAAGCTAGATGTTATTTAGATACAAATGAAATTTTTTCAACGGTGAATTATTGGTGCTACAGAGCGGAAAGTAAAAACGATACAGTCTATTTGGGCTTTATCGGTGGCGGCCATTTGGAAAAAAGAGATAGCTATGCGTGGGGAATTCTTGAAGGCAGAGACTCTTGGATGAATCGAGACTTAATCACGTTTGCTTTTTACAATAATGAGTTAGTGATGATTACAAAGCAATGTGATGCTTTTAAATGTTGGGATAAACCATGCGAGTCTCCTGCATGGCTGTATTGTAAATAGATAATCTTTGCTCTTTGTTCCTCATACCTCACCGCTTATTGTTTTTCTTTAAAATAATATATATTGAAAGAAATGCACTTGCCTTAAGAGGAGGAGCTGGCTATGGCCTATACAAAATGGTTTGCCTTTTGGTGCTTTGTTATTATGCTCGTTGCTTGTGGGGACGAAGGCAGTTCCAGCGTGAACACGGAACTGACGGAAATGTCTGTTGACAATGAAGTCAAGTCGTCCTCTAGCAGCGCAAAGTTAGAATCTTCGTCCAGCAACGCAATGCCGGAATCGTCTTTCAGCAGTGCGAAGTCGGAGTCGTCCTCCAGCAGTGTAATGTCAGAACCTTTGTCCAGTAGTTCTAAGTTGGAAACTTCATCTAGCGATGCTAAGGTGGAATCATCTTCCTGCGATAAGAGTTCCTCGTCTGTCAATAAGAATTCTTCGAACAGTTCCGAATACAAACCGTATGATGGAGAAGTGCGGAAAGCTGATACAACAGATTATTACTATAAGTATGATGAAGTTTTAAATGAATGGGTGGGGCTTGATGTTTTTGGTACAGACCGTGACCTTGGACTCAACGGATGTACAAGTAAGCGCGAAGGCGAAATTGGCTTGAGTCCCAAGGATGATATTTATTACGTTTGTAAGCATTTTGTAGATATTGCAGACGGATATGATGAGCGCAAATGGGTGAAAGCGCAAGAAATCGACTTTATTAAACGCGATGAAAAATGCGAAAGTGAAGATGTTGGCCGGATTATTCCTGGAATAGATACCGTTACTAACAATTATTACTGTTCGAGGATTGGTTGGGTGGATCTAAGGACCTGGAGTTTTGGTGTGCCGAAGGAATTCCATTTTAACTCGGATGTTAATTATGGAAGCCTGACTGACGGTCGTGATGGTAAAACGTACAAGACTGTAAAGATTGGAGACCAGGTTTGGATGGCCGAAAATCTCAATTATGCGGTTGATGGAATCGGACATTGCTATGAAGATGTTCCCGAAAACTGCGAAGTGGCTGGGCGCCTTTATAAATGGGACGTGGCAAGGGAAGTTTGCCCCGAAGGCTGGCATTTGCCATCAAAGGCTGAATTCGACACATTGTTATCTTTCGTGAAACGTGAATATGAAGAAGAACAATGCAGTTTGGCTGATATGCTTAAGGCCACTAGTGGCTGGAATTATGGTTACCAGGGCTGCGACAAGGTCGGTTTTTCCGCAGTGCCTGCTGGTGGAAAGTATATTGAAATTTACCGTGCGCCTGATTATATTTACGCAGGGTATGCCGCACTCTTCTTGACCTCAACCGAATATGATGAGCATTCCGTATATATTATGCAGCTGAACTTAGAAATGTACACCGGAGGGTCTTTTATGCATTATGTGCATGGAGTGTCTTTAGTATACGATTACGAAAGTACCTATTTAGAAGACTGGCCTCATGCATCTACCAAATATTCGGAGTTTTCGGTTCGTTGTCTCAAGGATGCTGAATAACCATAATGAGGTCTGTGCATTTTTTTAATTTTTTGACATAGTTCAGGAGTAAATATGGCAGAAAAAAGCGATGTTCTTAATTTATTTAAAGGGCTTGCTTGTATCAGTGTGGTTTTTGTCCATGTTCATTTTCCAGGAATTACCGGTATAGTTGTTCATAGGTCTTTTTCGTCTTTTGCGGTTCCGCTTTTTCTAATGATTGCAGGTTATTTTGCTTTTGGCAAAGATGAATCTGTGATAAAAAGACGCTTTTTTAAAATTTTGAAGATTTTTCTCTGGAGCTATGCTGTTTTTCTGGTTCTCCATATTTTGTTTAAAATTCAACAGGGCGTTGTTGCAGAATGGCTCTCGCTCAATTTTAACTACACTACACCCATTAAATATATTGTGTTTTGTACCATAGACTTTGCAATACCGCTCTGGTATTTGATCGCTATGGTTGAAACTTATTTTGTTTGGTATTTCTTGGTTAAGCATAAAAAAGAGCATTGCGTAATGTTTGCAATCCCTTTCTTGTTCGTATTCAAGGTTGTTTTAACGACTTATTGCGAAACCATGCGTGTACCGTGGATGTTTAAAATGAATTTTTTGACGGAGGCTATGCCTTTTTTCCTTTTTGGTTATTATCTTCGCTCGAAAGAGGATTTTTTCAAATCAATTCCTTATTCGGTTCTGCTTCTGACGTTGTTTGCTGGATGTGCGTTCGCCGCTTATAATGTGGCTTCTGATGCTCCCGTAAAAATGTTCAGTTTAGGGACTTTGTTTTATTCCTTGGCGGTTTTTGTAATTGCAATCAAAATCCCGAATAAGACGTATTGCAGGCCTTTGGAATATATCGGTGATAAGCTGTCTCTCAATGTTTATATATTCCACCCCATAATAGGCCTTGTTATGCTAAGGCTTTGTCAGTCTCTTTTCGGTATCAATTTGCAAGCAGGACTACTAGGATGGTTGCGTCCTTTTGCTGTTGTTGTTTTGTCGATTGTTGTTGCTCAGATTCTTGAATGTTTAAATTCGAGAAAACTTTTCACTCGCACTAGGGCTGACAAGGGCGGTTTGTTTCGCCGACCAATTACTTGAACTTCCAGAACTTGTAAAGCATTTTCGCGGAGGATATGGGCGTTTGCAAGAAGGCTCGCTTTTTGCAGCCGTGTTTCGCAAAGTTCTGGAGAACTTTGTAGAGTTCTATCTGTTCGTCCCTGTTCACGTCGAGGAGGAACCTGCGGAACTTGTATTCAAAGTCGTGCATGCGTCCAAAGTAATCGTAGCAGCGTTTTTCGTACGTCTTGAGGAATTCTTTGCTCAAGTTGCCGCATTCGAGTCCTTCGTGGACGGTCTGGGCGCAGAAGCGTCCGGCGCGCATCGCGGACGCTATGCCGCCTCCGGTGAGGGGGTTCGTGTGGTGTGCGGCGTCGCCTACGAGGGCGAAGTTGTCTAGCGTATAATTTTTTAGGACGCTTGAGACGGGAATGGCGCCTCCGACGACGTGGTTGATTTGCGCACCCGGGAAGAGCTTGTACAGCCATTCCATCGTGATGTCCAAGACGTTTGAACCGTGATTGTTCGAAATCAGGAATCCGGCGCCGAAGTTCGTGACGTTGGACTTGACTTTCGGGAAACTCCAGATGTAGCCGTCGTTGATGAAGTCGTGGCCTTGCCAGAATGTGAGGTAGTCCGGCTTGGTGAGGATTCCTTGCACTTGAATATCGACGCCGGTGCAGGTGAACCCTGGCTTTTGGATGCAGTCGAGGCCGACTTGGCGGCCGATGCGGCTTTCAACGCCGTCTGCAGCAATGACCATCTTGGCGCGGACTTCTTCGGTCGTTTCTCCGGCGCCTTCGCCGAGCTTGACGCGGACGAGGCGTGCTCCGTTTTCGACTTCACCGACAAATTCTGCTCGGGCGCGGGTGACGACTTCTGCGCCGTCGTTTTCGGCGAGGCGGGCGAGACAAGGGTCAAACTTTTCGCGGTTGAGCATGATGCCCGTGCCTTTCTGCGCGAGGTCGATGTTCACGCCGTTCGGGCCGTAAATATAAAGTCCGTTGATAATCGTCTCGATGCAGTCTTCATCGACGGGACCGTAGGTCTGCAAATCCGAAAGCTTGGTGCTGGCTTCGCCGCAACGTACGGGGTATCCGATTTTCTCGCGCTTTTCGAGGAGGAGAACTTTATGGCCTGCACGGGCTAGGTTCCTTGCGACAACGCTACCGCCAGGGCCGGCACCAATGACGACTACGTCGTATTCTTTGTTACAGAACATCGTTCGTCTCCTGAATTTTGAGGGCGCCTGCGGGGCAGGCTCTTGCGCAGAGTCCGCAACGGATGCATTTTTCATGATCAATCTGTAAGTCTAGACCATACATGTCTAGAGCCATCTTGGGACAGACGCCGACACATCCGGCGCATTCCAAGCAAACACCTCTGTCGTGAACGAGAATTTTCATGGGAGAGAATATATAAAATTAATTACTTCTGCAACTGGTAGAATGCGGAAAGCCAGGCGTGCAAGAGATCCCAACCGTTATCGCTTTGTGTGACGGAATCCCCGAGCGTGTAGATGACGAGGTTTTCCAGATTGTTGTTCCCTATAGTAATCGGGGAAATGGTCTGGAATTGATCCCTGAAGTCCTTTGTATCGACGACTCTGCCGTCGATGGCGATAACAAGGTGGTGCTTCTGGATGAATATCGAATAGTGGTGGCGTTCCCCGTCCAGGATTTTGTGACAGGACGAGTCCTTCAGCGTGTAGTGGCTTTCGGAATTGTCGGATGTCGAGGAGTCCCTTTTGAAAATTTCGGCACAGAGTTCATCCGATTTCTTTCCGGCGACTAGGCTGAAATAAACGTCGCTGTCTTGGTCCTTCGACAGAAGGAACATGGAGTCACTGGGGGAAGCCTTGTCCTTGGTTATCCAGAAACTGATTCCGAGAACATTGCCAAACGCTTTCCAGTGATCGTTGTTGATGATGCTCATGCCGGGTTTTGTTTCTCCGTAAGCTTTCAGGACTTGCGGGGACCGGATGGCGGAATCGCTTGACGATACGGTAAACGAATATGTTCCGACATCGATGTTCGGTATGACTGTCAAATATTTGGAATTGTTCTTGTCGTTCTCGACCTTGTAAAGCGCGAGCGTATCGCCCTTGTCGCTAAGAAGGATCGGATTCTCGAGGCTGGTGCTGAGCGTGACGGGGACAATCATGGAATCGAGTGTCGTCTTGTCGTTCAGCAATTTCGCCTGCTTCATAGTTTCTTCCGAAATGACGACCGGAATCTGGATGGACGAGACTTCAAGTGTTTCACCGGGGACGAAGTCCCACTGGACGTCTTGTGTCGTAACCTTGTGGTCGGCTTTACGGATAAGCGCAATGTTCGTGAATTCCATCGGCGGGATTTCTTCGAGCGTTACGGTTCCGGCCTTGACGCTCTTGTCGTCAACAGCGATGCAGTTGAGCGTACCCGTGATGCAGAGCGTGTCGCCCTTGTCGAGCGAGTAGGCGCTGAGCTTGAGCTTGAGGCTTGCGTTCTCTTCGAGGCTTGTCGCGGGCTTGAGCTTTTGCGTGTCCGTCTTGTCGTCTTCGACGGTGATGGCCTGGTAGCCGGACTGAGTACGTTCCGTGTTGCTGATCTGCAAGGCGTAGTCGCCAGCGGAAACGCTGTCGATGGTGTATTTGCCGGACTTGTCTGTGGTGGCCGTCTTGATGGGAGCCATGCGGGCGGCGATGTGGTCTGCCGAGATGAGGCTTACCTTGGCGCTTGCGACCGGCTTGCCTTTCTCGTTTGTCACGGAGCCTTCGATGCTAGCGATGGTTGTGCCGGATTCCGTTTCCGTGAGCACGCCGGCGTGGTTCTCTTCGGAGCATGCGGAAAAAATCGTGGCGAGTGCGAGAGCACTAGTGAAATGGATAAGTTTGAAGTGCATCATGCTTTCACCTCCGGGTCGAGGTTGGAGAACAGGTGCAGGTTCATTTGATAAACGCCGCTTGCCTTTTCGTTGTCTTCACTGATGATGCGCCTTGCCTTGGCCTTGAATTCCTGGAGTTCGGATTCGAGTTTCTTGTAGGCGGTGTTCGAGATGCTGAACGTGAGCGTGCTCATGACGGTCGGCATCTTGGGGCGCGTGATGAGCGCCTGCTTTGAAAGTTCAAAACATTGCAACTGGTACTGCTTGATGAGTTCCGCGTTGTTGTACGGACCGCTGGAGATGGATTCCTTGGTCGGCTTCCAGAGGCCTGCCTCGTTTTTGCGGGCAAGTCCAAGCTTTTCGAGAAGGGATAGCGAATCCTTGAGCTTTCCGAGTGGAACTTTCGGGAAGATTCTCTTTTGCACGGGTGTCAAGTCGTCGGTCACGTCCATAGCATCAAGAATAGCAAACATTGCGCTATGGTACCAGTGATTATAGTATTCATAGGTGTTCGAATCGAGGATATGCTGCGGATTCGGGTGCAGGTGCAGCAACTCTTCCATGGCGGCGCTGCGGGCGGTCTCGGTCTTTGCCTGGTCGAGCTTGACCATGGTTTCAAAATACTTGGCGGCTTTCTTGTTGAGACCGAGGACCTCGACGAATTTTGCCGTCATGCGGGGGCTGACCTTTTTTCCTCTGAGAACATCGGCAAAGTAACTGCGCGTCTTGGGGAGGCCGAGCATATTGCAAATTCCGGTACGGGTGAACTCCGGGTCGGACTGGACTCTGGCCGCCTGGTATTCTTCCAAGTACTTGCGGAAGTGCGTAAATTGATAAATGTCTATATAATTTTCCACGAAACTTAATATAATATTTATGAGAACTATTGTGAGAACATTTTTTGAGAAAATACTCGAAATGTGATATTTGACGGAAATAACGAAAGTTATATTTTTCTTACAGGAACTTGGGCGGTTTTGCGTAGTGAACAACTGATCCCGTGACGAGGCACGGGATGACACGTTCCTAGCCACTAACCACTTATAACAGACGAAAGAACGCGGCGAAGCCGCTACAGACGAGAGACGAAAGAAATAAAACTCTAACCACTAACCACTACGCACTTCACACCACACACTCCACACTTTACTGGATCCTTCGCTCCGCTCAGGATGACACGTTCCTAGCTACTTCCTACCATCTACGGCCTACTTGTAAATTCGCTACGCTCATTTACCAAATACTAGGCTCGGAAATGTCGGTGCGAGCACCGCCGCTTCTCTCGCCTTACGTATTTGTCCTACTTCCAGCTTCCTGCTGTCTACCTCCTATTGCTTACTTCTTACTTCCTACTTCCTACTTCCTACTATTAAATTTCTATCTTTAGGCGCGAATTTTATGAGGTAACTCCTATGGGTAATGAGGCAGAAAAGCCGAATATCATTACGTCCTCGCTTGACTTTTTGGTCAACTGGGGGCGCTCCAACTCCTTGTGGCCGTTCCCTTACGGTACGGCTTGTTGTGCAATCGAATTCATGAGTACGGAAGTGGGTCGTTACGACCTTTCACGTATCGGTTCTGAATACGTGCGTTTTACGCCGCGTCAGTCCGACGTGTTGCTTGTTGCAGGTACGATTACCTACAAGCAGGCTCCGATTTTGAAGCGTATCTACGAACAGATGGCTGAACCCCGCTGGGTCATTGCCATGGGCGCCTGCGCTAGCTCTGGCGGTTTCTACGACTGCTACTGCACGGTCCCTGGTATCGATCACATTATCCCGGTGGATGTCTATATCGGTGGTTGCCCCCCGCGTCCGGAAGCGTTCTTCGATGCGATGTTTGACTTGCAGAAGAAGGTGAAGGATGAATCCTTCATGAAGCAGCGTGCCGAGAGCGTCAAGGAACAGCTCGAAATGATCAAGGCAAAAACAGCCGAGGCAAAGCGCGAAGCCAAAGCCTCTGTTCATGAAAAGGTCACGGATGTGAAGGTCTTCATGAAAGAGAAAGAACAGAATCTTGTAAAGAAAGCCCAGTTCTGGAAGGAGTAGAAGAATGACTGTTGAAGAAATCTTCGCCGCCCTTGAAGAAATGTTTGGTGCCAAGCGCGAAATGCAGGACAAGTGGGGGGTGACGGCTGTCGTTCCCGCTACGTATTTGCATAATGCCGTCCAGTACCTCAAGGATGAAGCCGGCATCAAGTTCGAAATGCTCGTGGATATTGCCGGGGTTGACTACCTGACCTATCCAAATCATGAAGGCCCGCGTTTTGCGGTCTCCTACGCTTTCAAGAGCTTGTCCGCTCCGGGTAGCCGTATCCGTCTTAAGGTGCTGGTATCCGAAGATAGCTTGAAGGTCCCGACGGTTAGCGACCTTTATGCGAACGCCAACTGGTACGAACGTGAAGTTTTTGATCAATTCGGTATCGTGTTCACTGGGCATCCGGACCTCCGCCGCCTGTTGAACCATGTTGAATTTGTTGGCCATCCGCTCCGCAAGGATTACCCTGCCCAGAAGCGTCAGTGGCTCTCGACGAACGACTACCTGCTTCCTGAACTTGAAAAGCGTCTCGAGGAACTTGGTTACAAGGTCGTACAGCGCTCCAAGGAAGTGGAAACGAACGACAATGAATTTTTGGAAGGGAGTATCAAGGAATGATCGTATTAGATCCGAATGGCGAAAAGCTGAATTTGATGCCTCTCAACGTGGGTCCTAGCCACCCGGCGACTCACGGTTGCTTGCGCTTCTTGACCGCGATGGACGGCGAAACTATCGTGGCTTCTGTGGAAGAAATCGGCTACCTCCACCGCGGTTTCGAAAAGATGGTGGAACGCGGTACATGGCAGCAGGTGGTTCCTTATACGGACCGTCTCAACTACTGCTCCGCAATCATGAATAACATTGCGTTCTGCCGTACGGTTGAAAATATGTTCGGTGTCGAAATCCCGGAACGCTGCAAGGTGCTCCGCGTGATTGTGAACGAACTTAGCCGTATCAACGACCACTTTGTGTGCGTCGCTGCGGCTTTCCAGGACTTGGGCGGTACGACTCCGTTCATGTACGCCTTCAACCCGCGTGAAGAAATCATGTGCATCTGGGAAAAGCTCACGGGTGCACGCCTTACGAACAGCTTTGCACGCATTGGCGGCCTTTCTCGCGATAGCTACGATGGCTTTGAACAAGATGTCTTGAATGCCCTCAACTCTACCGAAAAGGCCTTGAAGGACTTGCACGCCTGCTTGGACAGAAACCGCATCTTCCTCGACCGTACGGTGGGTATCGGCAAGATTTCTGCCGAAAAGGCCATCAGCTACGGCTGGACGGGACCGTGCCTCCGCGCTTCTGGCGTTGCTGCCGACCTCCGCAAGGACGAACCGTATTACGATTATGAAACCTACGACTGGGAAGTCGTGGTCGGCACTCAGGGCGACTGCAACGACCGTTTGCAGGTCCGCTTGGCCGAAATCGAAGAATCCGTGAAGATTGTGCGCCAGGCTCTCAAACGCCTCGCTCCGGGCCCGGTCGATATCGTCGATCCGCGTATCCGCGTGCCGGCACACAAGCTCGCTTATCAGGACATGGAAGGCCTTATCGGTCGCTTCAAGAGCGTGTATGAAGGCATCCGCGTGCCGGAAGGCGAATACTACTGCGGTAGCGAATGCGCTAACGGTGAACTCGGTTTCACGATTATTTCTGACGGCTCTGGCCATCCGTACCGCATCAAGGTGCGTCCGCCTTGCCTTACGCAGTTTGCTGCATTCCATGAACTCGTCGAAGGCGGTCTCTTGGCTGACTCCATGGCCGTACTTTCGGGTCTCAACATTATTGCTGGAGAACTTGACCGATGAGAGAACATATTACTGGCGCTGTCCAATTTGTCTCGAACAATCATTTGAAGTTCGACCGTCCGGCTCAGCCGATTGATGCGCTGCCGGATCCGGGCCAGAAGTTTGGCTATGTGAACAAGCCTGTGCCGCAGCCTCCTACAAAGGAAGTGCTCGCGAAGCTCAATACTCCCGAAATCAAGGAACGTTGTGCAGACCTTCTCAGCCGTTATCCGGTGGGGCAGGGGGCTCTCCTCGAAGTGCTCTGGCTTGTGCAGGGCGTGTTCGGTTGGGTGCCGCGCGAAGGTATCCGCTGGGCGGCAAACGTTTGCGGTTGCGCTCCGGCCCATGCACTTGGCGTTGCTACGTTCTATACGATGTACAACCACGCTCCGAAGGGCAAGTTCCTGTTGCAGTTCTGCCGTAACATCAGCTGCACCATCAAGGGTGCTCCGAGCCTTATCGCTTATATCGAAAAAGCTTTGAACATCAAGACCGGCGAAACGACTCCGGACGGTCTCTTCACGATTCTCCAGGTGGAATGCCTGGGCAGCTGCGGCAACGGCCCGATGATGCTCGTGAACGACGACTTCGCGACGGACGCCGATGGCGACGTGCTGACGATGAAACCGGGTACGACGCTTACCGAAGATAGCATCGACCGCATTCTCAAGTGGTGCTACGCTCATGAAGACAACATCCCGAAGCACGATGTGCTCGGCGGTACGGTGAAGGGCCACTGCGGTCATCCGGGCGCTCCGGGTGCTATTGCAAAGCCGCAGGTGGCGGATTACGCTCCTCCTTCTCCGGTTTTGAATGTCAAGTCCGAAGCTGACGAAACGGGCGCTACCCTCACTTGGAAGGGCGCTCCGGAATTTACGAAGCTTGTCGTCGAAAAGAAGAACGGCAAGGACTGGATCGCCGTGGGCGAGCCGGGCGTGAAGGACAAATCATTTGTGGATGCCGCCGGCAAGGTCGGCGACGAATACCGTATGATTGCGACCTCCGGTGAACGTGTTGCTAAACCCTCGGCTGTTGCGGTTACGACGCAGAAGCCTGCACCGGAACAAAAGGCGGTTTAATTATGGCTGAATGTGTAAAAGTTTGTACGCAGAACTTTGGCAAGGGCGCCCAGGACATCGAAGTCTATAAGAAACTGGGTGGCTACGCAAACATTTCGGAACGCTTGTTCAACATGAGCCAGTTCGAACTCATCGACTACGTGCAACGTTCTAACTTGCGCGGTCGTGGTGGTGCTGGCTTCCCGACGGGCATGAAGTGGAGCTTTGTTCCCCGTAATTCCGGCAAGCCGGTTTACATTGTCGTAAACGCGGACGAAGGCGAAGGCGGTACGTTCAAGGACCACTTCCTCATGCTCGAAGATCCGCACCGCTTGATTGAAGGCCTTATCATTGCCGCTTGGGCACTTGGCTCTCGCGCGGCCTACATCTACTGCCGTGGCGAATTCCTCCCGTGCATCGAAGCATTGAACAAGGCTTTGAACCAGGCTTACGCTGCCGGCTACCTCGGCGAAAACATTTGCGGCACGAAGTTTAGCTTTGATATCTTTGTGCATCGCGGTGCTGGCGCCTACATTTGCGGTGAAGAAACTGCTCTTATTAACTCTCTCGAAGGCCAGAAGGGCCAGCCGCGCTTGAAGCCGCCGTTCCCGGCCGTTTGCGGTGCCTGGAAATCCCCGACTTGCGTGAACAACGTGGAAACCATCATGGCTCTCCCGTGGATTTTGCAGCATGACCCCAGCGAATACGCCAAGATGGGTACGCCACGCGCCGGTGGTACGAAGGTGTTCTGCATTTCCGGTGACGTGAAGAATCCGGGTGTTTATGAAGCACCTCTCGGCACTCCGATGATGACGATGATTAACGATTACGCCGGTGGCGTTGTGGGTGGCAAGCTCAAGGCTGTGCTCCCGGGCGGTTCCTCTTGCGCTCCGCTTACTGCAGAAGAAGCTGCGGTCGCCACGATGGACTACGAATGCCTTGCCTCCATGAAGACGATGTTCGGTTCGGGCGCTATGATTATTATTAATGATACGCACAACATGGTTGATTTGTTGAATTGCCTCGGCAACTTCTACAGCCATGAATCTTGCGGCCAGTGCACGCCGTGCCGTGAAGGTACAGGCCTCTTGCACCGCATCTTGAACCAGATGGTGGCTGGCAACGGTCACGATGGCGATGTGGAACTGATGCAGAGCCTTTCCGGTGGCTTTGGTGGCGTGACCATTTGCCCGCTCTCCATTTCTTTGGGTGGCCCGGTATCGAGCTACACTGCAAAGTTCCGTGCGGACTTTGACGAATATATCGCTAAGAACCCCGAACACGCAAAACCGCGTATTCAAGAAACAAGTCGTCCTGGAATTTTCTGGTAATAATATGAGTAACTACTACA
>JAGCPZ010000037.1 GCA_017965445.1 Fibrobacter sp.
AAGCTGACCCCGTCCCCATACGCGGATCATGACTACGTAAGGACTGAAGTCCTAAGTAGTCAAAGAGAACCGTGGCCGGGGTGACAAGGCGAGGTGAAAATAAAGGGCCGGGGTGACAGGGCATGGTGAGAATAAGAGGCCAAGGCGACTGTAAAGGTTTCTGCACTGGATCCTTCTCGGCTTCGCCGTTCAGGATGACGTCTATACAAAAAACACCCCGGACATTCGTCCGGGGCATTTTTGATGGTTACTTAAGCGTTCCCGACATAAGGAACGCATCAGTTTTTACTTGATGGAGATGCGAGCCGTCTTGCTTGCACCATTCATCATAACACGCACGACATAGTTACCCGTGCTCACGTTCTTGAGAGAGAACTGGTGTGCACCGGCAGTCACGTTTTCGTTGAAGCTTTCAACAACGTGGCCCATCATGTCGAACACCTGGACAGAAGCCTTGCCAGCCTTGACAAAGTTCGCGCTGAGCATCTTGCCCTTGAATCCAAGCTTCAAGCCACTTGCTGCACGGGCAATCGTCTTGATGCCAATCGTGCCGCTGACGCACTTGAGGTCATCCACGTAGAGGTACTTGATTTCGGGCTGTTCGTCAAAGCCTTCGTAGCCAACGACTTCCCAAGCCATCTTCTTGATAGCGGCATGGTTCAATTCCTTCGGGTCTTGCGTCCAGACCGGCTGTTCGAGCTTTTCCCAAGGAATCACGACTGTAGTCCATTCCGGAGAGTCCTTAGAAAGGAGTTCATGGTAAGCATAGTCTGTCACCTGACCGTCCTGAATCTTGAACTTGTGAGAAGCGCCCTTGTAACGGTAGCTGAGACCAGTGCACTTGCTCAAGTCAGTACCCTTGGAAGTATCGGCATCCATATTGAGGCCAAGAGCCACAAACGGAGCGTATGCGTATTCGCCCTGATTCCAGACGATATCGTTAATGGCGACGAATCCCTTCGTACCATTGGTAGCATCAGTCGTTCCGGGGAACACGACGACATAACCACCAAGATCGTTATCGTATTTGTTAGAAATCGTAGAAAGACCCTTCGAGTCCTTGTCGGTGTAAGCGTACCATGTACCAGTCGTGTTGGCCACTTCGTCGAGGTCTTCGATATCGTCGATAATCATGAGATCCGTAACCGGGACGACCACAACAGAGGAAGAAGACTTCGGAGTCGTAGCGGAGCTAGACTTTGCCGTTGCAGAACTGGACTTCGGCGTTGTTGCAGAAGAAGAGGTCGGAGCCGGACCGTCACCTTCGCTGATAGCGGTGATGGAGACGCCGTTGCAGCGGACATCGTCAACATAGAGATAGTTGTACTTGGGCTGGTTCTTGCTATCCGGAACGTCGAGAGCACCCTTGACTTCCCAAGCAAAACGCTGCACCTTGTTCATGCCCTTTTCACCAAGGCTGAAGTGCTTGTCGTCATCACCCCAGCTTTCCTGAGTGAACTGGTCCCAAGTGAGTTCCACTTCCTTCCATTCCTCGGAACCGTCCTTGTTCACGTGATGGAAGTTCCAGTTGGTGACGAGAGATGTTTCAACACGGAAGTTGTGGCTAGCACCTTTGAACTTGTAGCTGATGGACTTGCAAGCAGAGAGGTCAATTTCGGTCGTATCACGCTTGAGGTTGAGACCAATAGCCACATACGGAGCATACTTGTAAGCACCCTTGGCAAGCTTGATGTCTTCGATACCCACCATGTACTTAGAGGTGTTCTTGTCACCCTTCTTCGGCATCAACACATCGTAAACTTCCTTGCCGAAATCGTGTGTCCACTTTGCATTAGAAATAGAGGTTTCGCCCTTGCCATCGGTGTCGTCATCGGAATCAGCAAATGCAGACCACCATCCACCAGAGTAGGCATAACGGTCACCGTCTTCCATGTCATCGATAATGTCCGTCTTTGTGCCATTAGCAACGCCAGTAGAGAAGCCGCTGTTAGAAGATGCGTTACCATTCTGGAGTCCGCAGTCCTTATAACCGCTCGTTCCGTTCATCCAGCCCTTGACCATGTTGCCGGAAGTCGTAAAGGTAAGGCCGTTGTCGATAGCGAGGTTCTGGAATGCAGCGGACTGTTCCTTGATAGCGGAAGCAGACCAGTTAGCCCAAGAAACCTTGTTCTGGTTCATCCAGTTAATCCATGCTTCGCTTGCGCCCTGGTTCGGAGAGCCGTTACCGTCGGCACTGACCGTACCCCATTCTGTAGCGAACACGGGAACGCCATTAGACATAGCCTGAGCGGCACGGTCATTGTAACCGCCGTTACCCGTCTGGTGCGTTGCGGCATAGAAGTGGAGGGTGCAGCCGTAGTTTTTATCGTTAATGCCAGCCTGAGCGCACTGTTCCGGATGGCTGGACCATTCCGGGCTACCCACGAGCACGAGGTTGTCGGAATGCTTACGAATAGCAGCAATCACGGAGTTCGCGTGAGAAGCAACCGTACCCATATCGGCACCGACCGGTTCGTTCCACACTTCGAAAATCACGTTGTTGTAGGAGCCGTATTCCTTAGCGGCATATTCGAAGAACTTGACAGCTTCAGAAGTATTGCCGTTTGCACTTTCAATGTGCCAGTCGATAATCACGTAAATGTCGTTTTCGATAGCGGCATTGACCACGTTCTTGAGGTAACCCTTCTGCAAGGTTTCACCCTGCGCACTGCTCAAGTAGCCACGACCCTGGTCCTGGAATTTTTCCTGAGTTACACCCATCGCAAAGCGAATGACTTCGATGTTCATCTGCTTCACCATGGCGTTCACAGCCTTTTCGGAATAGAAAACGGTAGAGCTATCAGCACCCGAACTCCAGAAGAGGCTCATGCCCTTGACCTGAACCGCCTGGTTTGCGTACTGCGGGCAAGAACCCACAAGCTTACCACCGCTGGCCTTAAGTTCACCATATGTGCTAACAGGGCCGAGGCGGCTAGCACTCACCGCCATAGCAGAAGTTACGGCGGCGCACATTAGAAATGCGAAGACTTTTTTCATAAACATCCTTTTGGGTTCACCCAATCTCCGCAACCATATTAATCCCAAATGAAAAATAGAAAATATGCGGAAAAAGAGTTGTAATTTATTTGGATACATTGTTGGGCGTCACAAAGAACCACCCTAACGTTTACAATCGTTTACAAATATTGCGTAAGCCGCCCCCGTCCCCATACGCGGATCTTGACTACGTAAGGACTGAAGTCCTAAGTAGTCAAAGAGAACCGGGTCCGGGGTGACAGCGTGAATGGATTAATTCTTTACGATTTTCACGGTGCTCGGGCCAAGTCCAGTCGTGAAGCGAACTATGTAGATTCCGGCGCGAAGAGCGGACAAATTGAGCATGTGGACATCCCCCATTTTTTTGAGAACGGGCACTTCGATTTGACGGCCATTGATACCAAATATTTTCAATTTCGTCACACGTTCCGCGCTGAAAATCAAGTTTGACGAAGGGGAATCGTAATAGATATTCCTCATCGTTTTTGCATAAGCGGCAAGTCCCTGTTCTTTTCCACTGGAAGAGGTGGGCTCAACGACCTTGGAACTAGAACTGTTACTGGATCCTTCGCTCGATGAGCTCAGGATGACGTTAGTGGATGAGCTCAGGATGACGTTGGTGGATGAGCTCAGGATGACGTTGGTGGATGAAGAATATTCCATCACCTCGCCCGTGCCGCCTTTGTAGGTCTTGAGCGCATCCTGAAGTTTCTTGTTCACGGAAGACGCTGTATCGTCGGCGGCATTATTAAACGTCCACTTGAAATCGCCACCCTGCACGCGGCCAGCGTAAGCAATGACGTTATCGCGCGCGGCTTTCGGGGAATCTGCGGTGTAACTGTACATGACGGACTTGTCGGTATCGAAGTTGTTATAGGCATTTGCGCCTGCATAGGACTTGACCGTCGCAGGGACTTTTGTGTCGCGGCTATCCACCACGTAAGCGTCAAAATCGGCCTTTGTATCGATGTCACCCACGGCAGTTTCCTTGCCCTTGAGCATGTACTTGCTCGCACCATACGGGATGAACGTATAGGTTCCCTCCATATAATTGTTGTAGGCCTTGATGGTTCCGCCGTCTTCGTCGCTGAACGTGCCGTAATTTTTCGGGTCACGCTTGGTGCCGCCGGCATAAACGTCCGTCCCTTGCATCGAGGCCATCATCGGGTATTTGCAGTTGCGGAAGTAGTTCGCTTCCATGAATACGGACGAACCGAGCGTGGAACCAGCGCCGTACTTGGCGTTGCCATCGTAGTAGTTGTTATAGACGTGGGCGCTGTAGAAACGAATACGCGGGTGGCGGGAGTCCGAATGGTCGTACCAGTTGTGGTGATACGTGATATAGAGCCCTTCGGTCGTACCCTCGGAAAGGCCCAAAAGGTTCGACTTGCCGTTATCCCAGAAATGGTTGTAACTGAACGTCACGTAGGTCGATTTTTTGCAATCCAGGGCGCCATCGCCTTTGGCTTGGTCCTTATCGCTACCGGCAAGACCGTAGAAAAAGTCGCAGTTGTGCACCCAGATGTACTTGTTGTCTTGCTGGAGACTGATGTTGTCGCCTTCGTCGGAACTGACGTTCATGACGCCGAGGTTCCTGATTTCGACATCTTGCGCGCCCTTGACGCGGATGCCCCAGCCATTCGCCGTAGCATCGTTGCCGATGCCTTCGATTGTAAGCGACGGGCCTTCTTTTTTGCTCATATCCACGACAATATCGCCCTTGTCGTTTGCTTCGGGCGTGGTCACATTGCCAAGGATACGAATAGCGAGCGGACGCGTGTCATAGCCTTTTTTGTAGATGTTCAAGATGTTCTGAAGGCCGGTGCAAGATTCGACACCACCCTTGCTATCCTTGACTACATCGAGCTTGACCGTATTTTTGGTCGATTCCGAGACGTAAAGGATTACCGCATCTTTCTTGAGCGTTCCGTCGGTGTTGTACGCGCCGGGGACGTGCCCATCACTAAACGCAAAACCGCTGCGGTCATGCGCCTTGACTGAAATCGACTTTGAAGTGGCCGCGGCCCCTTCCTTGCCGCCCTTGACCGAAACGACCTTGAGCGTGTAATCCCCCGCCTTGAGGCCCACAGCATCGACGCGGAACTTGGAACCATATTTGCGGATGAGCGGAGCATCGACCTTGACGTCTTTCACCCCAGCCCCCGAATAATAGACATTGTAGCTATCGGAACCGTCCGAAGCCCATTCAGCATAAGCAGATTCCAAGGAACCTGAAACATTTTGAAGAGAAACCTGAGCGGCGGAGTAGGCAAAAAAGCCAGCACAGGCGAAAATTGAAACAACTCGTTTCATAAAACATCCCATATTTGTTAAAGGGCCCAACAACTAGCCTCGCTCCGTTAACAAATATATCGTAAATGGTAAATTTTTTCAAAAACTTTTTAAAACGAAACGAAAAAATTACAAAAAAAACGGAATATATCACATTTCTTCAATTATGAATTTTATTTTTCATGAAAATTTTTTATAAAATTTTATATTGTGGTTTCAATAAGTGTGGATGGGAAACCCTTAGAGGACGAGTATGTTGAAAAAGACTTTTTTGGCAGGCCTTGCTGTATTTGGCCTCACATTCACAGATAGTTTCGCACTAAGCGATGACGATTTTATCGAAGCCGCTTGGATGACGACGCGTTTTTACGGAGCCCAGCGCTCAGGTCAGGGTCCGAACTGGATTCTCGACGGGACGAACAATCCCACCAGCTTTACGAAGGACAACTACAACGGAAAAGACGTGAGCGGCGGTTGGTTCGACTGCGGCGACCACGTGATGTACGGCCAGAGCCAAGGTTTTGCTTCTTACGTTTTGGCCCTTAGCTTTGCCGAATTCACTAAAGGTTTCTACGACCTTTATACCGGCGACTACACGGACTACAAGGCCAGCAAGGACTACACCCGCAAGGGCGGTAAGCCAAACGACGTGCGCGACCTTCTCGAAGAACTCCGTTACGAAGCAG
Source organism: Fibrobacter sp. (assembly GCA_017965445.1). Taxonomy (GTDB): domain Bacteria; phylum Fibrobacterota; class Fibrobacteria; order Fibrobacterales; family Fibrobacteraceae; genus Fibrobacter. The sequence continues at coordinate 5,976 of JAGCPZ010000037.1, forward strand.
ACTTCTGGGTCAAGGCAGCCATTGATGAAAGCCACTTTGTAACCGTAAAAGGCAACGGCAACCAGGACCACAACAAGTGGGTAACCGCAGGCGCCATGAGCAAGCTCGGAACAGGCGATGGTGGCGAACCACGTGAAATTACAGGTAATGCAGACGACTCCTTCACTCCTGGTATGGCTGCGGCAATGCTTGCGGTCATGGCCCGTATGGACCCGGATGAAAAAAATCGCGAAAAATACTTGAAGGCCGCAAAGACCGCATTCGCCTACGCCAAGAAAAAGAACGGCGTCACCAATTCTCAGGGATTCTACGAAAAAAGCTGGTGGCAAGGAATCTACGATGATGGTCCGTGCCTTGCAGCCATGGAACTTTTCCGCACGACAAGAGATTCCTCTTACGTGACCGAAGCCAGAAAGTATTACGACAAAATCGACTTCGAAAAGAATAGCTTCACCCGATTGAGCTATTCCGATGCAAGCCCGATTACTTACATTCTTGGAGATTTCTATTTCAAGTGGCACCCGCAGGGCGACCTCGCCGGTACGGAAAACTACCTGGAAAACATGTACAACCTGCCCGAATATAAGAACAAGGACATCTTCATCAAGGATGCCAAGACGGCAGGCTTCCCCACCCGTTCTCCTTCTGGCGGCGCATTCCTTTACGCGCTTTATGCCAAATTCTCCAAGGACAAAATCTACGACGAAGTCATCGAAAAGAATATCGCCTACCTCCTTGGTGACAACAATGACAAGAAGTCTTACGTCGTGGGCTACACCCGTAACGGTGCCAAGGCCCCCACGAGACCGCACCACCGTGGCTACTACGGCAATGAAGATGCGGGCCGCGATGTCAACGGCGCTCCGAACCCGCCAGAAAAGAACAAGCTCTTGGGCGGCATGATTGCAGGAAACTTCAATAGCGGAAGCCATGACGGAAACATTTCCAACTGGCAAGTGAACGAAGTCTGCGTCGATATCAACGCTCCGCTCGTCGGCGCCCTCGGCTACATCTTGAGCAAGCGCGCTCCAGTCGATAGTATCGGCAGTGATGTGGAAGACATCGATGAAAAGCTGAAGAGAGAAGAAGAAGAAAGAAGAGGAAGAAAAGAAAAAGAAGGAACAAGAGGGTATCGTTCCTGGTCGTCTCTTCAGTGCAAACGCCTTCGATCTTATCCGCAATTCCTCTTTCGTTACAATCAGCAATGCGAACAAGGCCCCGTTCAAGGTCCAGGTGTTCAGCCTCAACGGCAAGATTGAACAGGAAATTCTCAGCGACGGCCAAAGCCTGAACGTAGGTTTCCAGAACAAAGGTCTGAAGATTATCAAGGTCACGTCCAAGAACATCACCCAGATGTTCCAAGTGAACGGGATTTAATCGAAATTAAAATTGTAGAAAGAGCCTTCGCAGATGCGAGGGCTTTTTTGTTTATTGTTTAATGCGCGAAATCGCTTCTTTAAACTGCGCAGGATCTTGCAACAAACTCATGACCACCCAGCCGTCTTCGTCAAAATCGAAGAAGAAGCCTGGCTGCACAAGCACGTGCTTTTCGCGGAGCAAGCGGAGCGTGAGTTCTTCGTCGTCTTCACCGAGGCGCACCACGGCGTACCAGCCGCCGAGAACTTCGGGGCAATATTTTGAAGGGAACGCTTCGCGAAGCGTTTGCCAGTTTGTCAGGAGTCGTTCGCGGACGCGCGATTCGTAAGCGGCGGAGAGTTTAAGCAGAGAGGCGCCGAGGGCCTGCGCGGGAGCAGAGACGCTCAAGTATGCATCTTCGACGAATTCGAGAGCTGCGCGAATTTCTTCGAAACGCTCACGCGGGGCGTAAAATGCCATCCAGCCGAGCTTGAGTTGCGGCGAGCCCACGGCTTTGCTGAGGCCGTTCAGCCAGAAAATCGGGCACTTGGGGCCGTCTTCCGGGAGGTTGATGAAGTCGCCCCCGCCTGCGTCAAAGAAGTTCGCAGGCTCCGGCTCGCCGCCCATCAGGAATTCCCAACTGCGGCGGACCTCCGGCGAAAAGCCGTAATCGCCGAAGACTTCATCGACGACGAGAATCATGTTGTTCTCTTCGCAGAAGCGGACTGCCGCGTTCCATTCTTCACGAGAAACGCAATGGCCCGTGGGGTTATGCGGCGAGACGAGTAACAAGATTTTCGCACGTTCAGGAGCAGCAAGCAAGCTGTCGGAATCTAGGACAAAACGGAAAGAAGTTTCCGTTTTAGATTGCTTCGCACTATGTGCTCGCAATGACGTACTAGGCGAATGTTGCGACAAACTACTTGCAGGCTGGCATAACTGAGCCGACGAATCATGCGCTCCGCTCAGAATGACGTTGTTTTTCGCAGCAGATTTGTCATTACGGAAACCCGCACCCTCTCGTCTAATCTTAAGAAAATACGGTGCGCATTCCAGGTGCTCCAACTGCGCAAGCGTATCCAAAAGCGGATAACCGGGCATCGGCGTCAGGATTACATCGCCCGGGTCGCAGAACGTCTTGAACAAAACGGAATAAGCTTCGCTCGTACTTGCGGTGAGGATAATCTGCCCTGCCGTAAAATTGCCACCACGTTCGCGGTAATACTCCACCACCGCCTCGCGAGCCGATTTCCATCCCGCTGCATCCGGATTCCAGCAACCGAAGGATTCGCGGCCTTCGTCCACCGCCGCATCCAAGTCAATCGGCAGCCCCGCCTTGACCGGGCTGCTCACCGTCATGTCGATAAACGGAAGTTCGGCGACATTCCCGACGTGACCATCAGCATTAGCGCACTTCGCGAGTACTTCAGCTTTTGTGCGTTCCAGCTCGGCAAAAAACGGAGACGGCGAAAGATCTTTTGGAAGTCTAGAGGAAAGCATAGTGAGTGGTTAGTAAACAGTGGCTAGTGGTTAGGAATGAGGCTATTGGAGTTAGTAGAAATTTAGAAAACAAAAAACCGATGCACTGAATAGTACATCGGCATTGCAAATGAAGAATAAGATTTCATTAAATTCGTTCAAGCATTCTACTTCTTGACGAACATTTTTTTGCCTGCAATTTTTCCATTTAAGCGAAGCACCGCCAAATAACGGCCATTAGCCCATCCAGACGCGTCTAAAGAAACATTTTGATATTCTGCTGAAGCAAATTCCGAATGGCGACCAACTTCACGCCCCTTCAAATTGAAAATTCGAACATCGGCAGTCCCTGCATTTGTCATAGCAAACGATACATGCACAGTGCCCTGCTCATAACGGCAAGTGAGCGGTACAGCCATGCGAACAACAGAAGAACGAGATGGTTTCACGACAACTCGAGGACCTGGATTATCAGACGGATTATAACGCTCGAGTTCACTTCCAAAGAAGCCTGCAGAATCCTTCTTTTCGGCAACATACGGCACTTCTTTCAAAGTCGGGAATGCAGCCCCGGCAGCAAGCGTCCATGTTTTTTCAAAATCAAACTTGTCAAAGTTGGTTCCAGATTTCATTTGCTCGCTCGTAAGCGCAATACCGTAATTGGCAGTATCAATAACAGAACAATTGGACACGTTCCAGTAATATCCATCCACTCCATTAATCATATCCGTAGCACAAACTTTATTCACATTCTTAGTCGGGTTTGAAACCGAGCCCAAAGAAAAACTGTTCTTTACTATTGATAACGAGTCATTGACAGCGATAAAGGAACTCGCCTGATGGTAATTTTCTTCTATAGAGTATGCGTTTCCAGTCGAGAAAGAATTGCTCACAGTCGATTTCGATACGGCAGATGCAAAGCCAGCCCCTTCAATATGGGCTTCTAGCACATCTCCAGTCGCATAGCACTGGTCAATGGTAGAATTAGAAACAACGCCCGCAAAGCCAGCTGCAGCAATTTCACCATAGACATAACCTGTCGCATAAGAAAGTTCAATAGAGCCGCGTTCCTGCTTGCCCACAAATCCGCCTAAATTGGTTGAACCTTGGATATGGCCCACAGAATGCGATTTTGAAATTTTTCCTGCATTTTCACTGGCAAAGCCACCCGCATAGACATAACTGTTTACGTTGCCCGTGGCATAGCAATTCTCGACAACGCCCGAAGTTTCGTTTCTCGCAATAAAGCCTGCACCAGACGTAGCGCTTGCATCGACATCACCTGTGGCATGGGAATTGTGAATTTCACCATAATTGTAGCCAACAAAGCCCCCCAAATATGCAGAACCCACTGTTTTTCCTGTAGCAAAACTGCTATCGATTTTTCCACGGTTAATGCCAACAAAAGCTCCACTATAGGCAAGCGCCTTAATCTTACCCGAGGCGCTGCATCCAGAAATTTCACCGAATGATGCGCCAACAAAACCACCGACATAGCTCGCCGTCGCGGTAATGTTCCCAGTCGCATGGGAGTTATAGACCTTGCCACTATCAACTGCGATTAATCCACCCAAAGCAGATGCGTTATTGATATTGACGCCAGGCGAATTCGTACTGCCCACCCCATAGATATCGACGGAAGACGAACAACGTTCCACCGTACCGGTGTTCACAGAAACAACACCTCCGATATTCACTGATCCATATATTTCGCCAGAAGCCTTACAGTCTGATATTTTCCCTTTGTTGTTGTTAGCGATTCCTCCATACTTCGTCGGTTTACGCGGGAAATCCCCATTTTTGAGGACAACATTACATTTGGAAATCGTGCCGAAATTGTCATAGGCGATACCGCCCACATACGCGCCCGCAATGGTTCCCAAGAAACTGCTATTCGTTATCGTGCCATAGTTTTCACTCACAAAACCACCAGCAGAATTCACAAAATCAAGCGTATCCGTATCGACATGAACCTCATTAATGGTTCCGCGATTTATCCCAGCAACGCCGCCAGAATAGATTCCCTTGAAGAAATAACTCTTAAACGTGAGGCTATCCAAACGCGCTGTAGAATCCAGTTGAGAAAAGAAACCCGTCGTAGGTTCAACAAAGTTATAGATCATCAAATTGCTGATTTTGTACCCTGCCCCATTGAACGTTCCCGAAAAAGGCATAGACCATTTCTTTTCAGCCGAATCCATGGTCGCTACCACAGACGGAAGAAACATGCCTATAGGCTTGAACCCTTTCATCGAGGAACTTTCGTTTGGAAATGTTTCTGTATTCGAAGCTCCTGCATCAATATCGGCAACAAGACGGTAATGTCCATTCATCGAATACGGAGAAATACCCACCTTTTTCAAATCTTCATAGTCGGCAACTTGCCACGGATCAGTCTTTGAACCAGAACCAGCCATGTTACCACCAACGGCAAACGTAGCAACAGGAACAAGAAATAGCAATGGTAAAATAAAGCGCATGTATCTTCTCCTTTGTTAAACACAAAATACAATTTTTCTATAAAAGTTCAGCAATAATTACAGAAATTACTGTAAAAAAAGAACATACCTAGAACTTGCGTTCAAAAGACATCCATATTCATGTCTCTAACAAAAACAAAGGCGAAGCCGAAATTATTCAGCTTCGCAATTCTATTTCATGCCCCAAAGACATTTCTTTTGTTACGATTTTTTTTTGCGACGTTTAATGAAGCTTGCAAGCGCGACGGCAATCAAGATTCCCGCCGGGAGTACAACGGCAATGGTAAGGAGAATCAGTTTTTGAACGTCGCTCAAGCCCTTCAGAGACTGTTTGAAGTTCTTGAGTTTAGCACGAATGCCAGGCTTTTTTCCGCCCGAAGTGGAGCCATCGGCTTCTTCGCCCAAATCCTCGGAGCCGGCGAAAGATTTGAATCCGGGAACCAGAGCGAACAATTTGGACGCCGAATCCTTGACAGGTCCAACAAAGCGGTCCACATTCGAGTGTACCTTGCCGTAAACTTTTTTGAAAGGGCGTTTCAGTTGTTCTAACATCGTTTTCTCCTTTTTTCCGAGATGGCGGTGGTTCGGCAAGCTCACCAACCTTAAGATTCCCGCTTACTTCGACTGCGCTCAGCACAGGCTCCGGCGGGAATGACACTTCTTTGTTTACTTTTTATAGAGCAAGTTCACGCCGCCGAAGAGGGCGCGCATGTTCGCCTTGAGCGTATCGCTCGAAACGCCACGGCCTTCGACTTCTTCGCCGTTAGCCTTGAGCACAATGCGGCTTAAGCCACGGCCGGCCCACAACTTGTCCTTCTCGGGAACGACGAGCTGACGGTACTTCACAAGTTCCACCGGCATGCCGATTTCACGCATGAGCATCAAGGCCGCCTCGATGGGGCCTTCCGCCGTCACGGACTTCACAAGGGCTTCGCCATCCTTCTTGAAGTGGAAAATGAAGCGGTTCTCGTCCGGGATGACTTCGATGTTGTTGAACACCAGGCGACCGTTCACGTTCACGCGCTGTTCGCGGAAAACATCCAGCACACGTTCGGCGCTGAGTTCGCCTTCCTTTTCGCTCAGTTGCTTGAGGACCGGCTGCAACATGGACGCTTCTTGCAAAGTCATCTTGTAGCCGAACTTCGTGATAATTTCATAGACGGCGGTGCGGCCGCTCTGGCTCGTGAAGCTGAGCGTATCGTTCTGGTTACGGCCAATGATGGAGTAATCAATCGGACGGTAAGCGCCCTTCTTCATGTCCTTCGTCTTGGATGCACCATCCTGGTGGATGCCGCTGCGGTGGACGATGGCTTCAGTACCGATTAACGGAGCGCGGATGTATATAGGCACGCCGCTCCAATGGCTGATGAGAATGGCGGTTTCGTAAATGCGTTCCAGATGCAGCCCCGTTTCGACGCCGGAGTTGTGCAGGCCAATCGCCACTTCGTAGAAGTTCGTGTTGCCGCAACGTTCGCCGAGGCCGTTCAATGCGACTTCCAGCTGTGTTGCGCCGACAAAGAAACTTTCGACGGTCGCCGCAGTCGCCATGCCGAGGTCGTTGTGGCAGTGCACGGAAATCGTGATGTCCTTCGGCAGAGCTTCATAGACCTGCTTGACCTGATCGACATAGAGCTTCGGGCGATAGCGTTCCACCGTATTCGGCAGGTTGATCGTCGTAGCGCCCGCTTCGACAACAGCCTTCAGAACGTCAATCACAAAATCCATATTTTGGAGGCAGTCGCCAAAATGCTCGGCACTGAACTCCACATCGCCCTTGTCGCCAACGAGCGACTTGGCGAGCTTGACACAACGCACGGCACGTTCCTTCACTTGTTCAGGAGTCATGCGCAGCACGTTTTCCATCGAGAGTGGGCTTGTGGCGAGGAACGTGTGGATGCGCGGGTGCGGAGCGTACTGGACCGCTTCCCAGCAGCGCTGGATATCACTTTCAATGCAACGGGCAAGGCCAGAAACAACCACGTTCTTCGCGGTTTCGTCGCCTTCTTCCGCCATCTGCGCGGTGAGCTTTGCAAGTTCCATGACCGATTCAAAATCCATTTCGCTAGAGGCCGGGAACCCGACTTCGGCCCCCTGCACACCGAGCTTCAAGAGCAACAGATATACATCTTTTTTCTGAGCGTTGTTCCAGGGCTTCGGGAGCGCCTGGTTGCCATCACGCAGTGTTACGTCATAGAAGAATGGTTTTCTCGTTTCAGTCATTTTTATCTCCTTGCCGGCTTCAAGACCGCAAAGTTCCTTTAGTTTTCCGATTCAAAAATAGAATTTCGCATTAACAAAAGAACCCGCTTCGTTCTCGAAGCGGGCGCTTTTAGGTTGAAATTCGTTTGAAAATCTTTGAAAAATCCCTAAAACCTCGCTTCGGTAGCGATGCTAAGTAGAAGTAGAAGGTTCAAGATTTTTCTCATGTGCAAGAATATACAAAGTTTCGAGAGGAATGGCAAGGGGGCGGCAACCAAAATTCCATAAAAACACAGCTAAAGTTTTTTCGTCAGTTCACTGTACAACGCAAGCCCCTTCACCGTCAAGAGATACTTCTGCCGCGGGTGATGCGGGGAATCGGGATATTTCATACAAACAAACCCATTTTGAACCGATGGTTTTAAATGATATTCTAAAAAATTTGGGCGATGCTTTAATTTCAGCAACTTCATCAGTTGCGATATAGAGAATTCCTGCGATCCAATCACCTTAATCAAATCAATAACAAGAGGAGTATCACTATAAAGCTTGTTCGGTACTTGTTCGGGTACTTGTTCGGGTCTCGACAATTTTTTCCACTCTTTAGGCGGATTAATTAACATGTAGCGATTTTTCAGTTCATTGTGTTCGCCCATTAGCAAGTTACGGAAGAACTTCTCGAGATACTCCGGCTCCTCTTTGATTTTCTTATCCACGTTTTTGTAGTTGGCACGGACGAGCGCGGAGCAGCTGTAATACCTTATTCAGCAAGCGTATTGGGTGTATCGAATTAGCGGATTCTTTTTAAATCATTTATACTAAAAACAAAACCCTCACAATATGGATCCCCATCGCTAGTAACATAAAATTTTTCACACGGGATATCCGTCTTGTACGACCACGGAATGCATTCACCACAATCATTCACGGCATCGCAATTATACCACAAAGCCGAAATATTATTGCATTTACCGACACCATCCGCCAATTTCCAGCAACCACTATTCTTTACCAAGTGAAAATCACCACCCTGAAAACAATCACCTGATGTACGAATAGCGCCATCCAATTCAATCACATCGTCGGAACAACCATACACGATTACCAAGCCGTTCCTTTTCGCACATTCCGCCTCGATTTCATACAAGCCCTCTGAAAAATCGCGAAGACTTAGAATTTTAGCAAACTGTTTTGCGGATAAAGCCCTTGTCCTCATAAATAAAACGTACTGAACCTCTCGCTTATGCTTTTTTCCGAAACGAGCCAAAGCTTTTTCTGCAATTATATTCGCGTCATCACAAACGCATGCAGTTCCTTCAATGAAAAGGCAAACATCATGAATTATTTCATTCACCATTGAACGCTCCTTTTTGTGGTTTTACCCATAAAACTACATTCGCAGGAATGTTGCAGTCAAGAGGGCGTGTTGTTAGTCGAGACAAGCCGAATTTTATACAAGCTCAGCTTATATATATTAGCCTAGTTAAAAACAGATACCCGCCGCAGTACAGCCCCGAAGTATTCAGCAAGGTTATGGAACAAGTGGACAACTTCGAGGAAAATCAATGACGATCATGTCGCGTTTCTGTCGCTAAAAAATTTTTTGAGATTCATTAAACAAGAATGTCTAACGCCTTTCGGAAAGCTATTCCAGCATTTCTTTTGTCCAATACCTTTCCAACCTTTCGCGAATCAAATTCATCACATCTTCGAAATTCAAAGGCTCAGTATATTTGATTTTGCGCAAGAAGTTTTTCCAAAGCGAAAGTTTTGATTCATCACGGGCAAAATATGAGGAGAATAGTTTTACCTTGGAATTGTAGCTTGTTTTCCGTGCATGGAATGTCGCCTTAATGGCCGACCCAAGAACTTGATTGTCTATATCTTGATTAGTCAAAATCTGATAGATGTCAAAGAAATCCTTCATGCGGCTATTACTTTCGTCTCGCTCAATCATGGCATGGAATTTTTCGGCAACAATTGATTCAATTGAATAGACGAAAATATTCGCTTTAGGCAAATTTTCAAGTAATGAGGGATACAACATCTCTTTTGCACCAACAACAGAATCTCCGAATCCAACGTCAATGGCGACCCACTGGCAAATTGAATCCAAGTTTGCCTGTATTTTCACGTGAAGTCCGAGGTATTCTTTATCATTCATGATGTCTTTGACTTGAATGGAATCAATATCAAAAGTAATCCCGTCTTCAGGACACGTCTGCAAACATATATCGGCAAACATAGAGTGGAGCAGTTCTGGCTTTGAAGGAAAATTGACGCCGAGCAAGTCCACATCCAAAGTCGGGCGTGCAATTACAGGATTCAAAGCAAACAGTAATGAACCACCCTTCAAATAGAATGAGGACCTGTACTTGCTTTTAGCGAGACGATACATCAAACGTTCATGAAAGAAACGAATGAGAACCTGCTGGTAGTTCCCATGCGTTTTTCTCGTTTGCTCCAGTAGGCGATTTTTTACTGACTTTGCGACATCCTGTACCATCTAAAGCCCTATTTCCAAATATGTTCTTAGTGTTGCCGCAATACGAAGTTTCTTTGCGTATTCAGTCAGCTTGGGAATGTCCCTATCGCAGCGACGAAGATATGTTTTAAGGATTTCCGCGCATACATCTAGTCCTATTTTATTGCGATATTTTACCGCATCGCAGACGGAGCGTTCCAAGTCGGTGACATGTACCTTATGCCCATGCACTTCTGCTATTGTGGTTCCAAATTCCAGCAGATGATCAGACCAGTAATAAAGCGTTATTGGAGGGAATTCGGGCAATACAAGTTTTCGTTTACGCGGAATAGCGATACAAAATGCGCTAGGAATTTGCGTCGTGAGTTCGTAATGTTCCCACGCCGAGTACATGCATAGCACGCCACCGGGCACAAGAACATCTATGTCGAGCATGGTGTCTGCCAGCGTGGCTGGCTCAGCGAACACTCCGGGGCGCAGGCGAAGCAGCTCGCCAGACTGGACTTTTTGCAGGGCCTGGTGATACTGGTAAGCGCTCATGTTTTCGCGGACCATGAAGCCTTCGGTATTGCGAATTTCTTTTCCGTCGTATTTTGGCATATCCTTAATATAACAAAATTACGGCATTTTTGCAAATATGCCGTAGAAATTTAACATTTTTTAGGAACACGAAGTTTAACTACTATCAAAATTTCAACCAAATACGGAAAATTTCAGAATCTCAAATAAATCCTCCTCAATCTATCCAAATCCCTATCCTTATCAAAGTTTGTTCGCATTTCTTCTAAAGCCCAATCTCCGAAGATTCCCTCTGCAGGCAATGATTCGCCAACCATAGCATCAATAAACTTTGAAACATCTTTCTGGATTTCTTCATTGCAAGAAACTGTTTCTCCATCTCTTACAAGCGGCAACAAACGGAATACATCGTACTTATGCTTATTCAAATCATATTCTTCTATGGTGCGACCTTTTCGCTTTTCCGTATCCAAATTAATCCACGCGTACATTTTCAAAGGAATCAGATATGGAGTTTGGAGAGTCCATACGCCATTGATTTTTTCACGTCCTTGCATTGCAAAATTGTAATAAGAGTCCGAAAGCAGCATGGCGGAAAGCCCTGACGGATCTTTATCTGTTTTTACATAAGTAATCCGCCTTTTCCCCTTCATATTTAAAGCATTCCGAGAAAACAGCTCTATCATTGTGGGAAAGCCTTTAGTTTTCGGTTCCATAAAACGGTACAATCTCTTTGTTCCATTCGCTCTTTCTTCACAATAGTAATCACCGTCATCAATGAATTCCAAAAGTTGCTCGGCAAACTCATTGAATCGAGGTGAATCAACAAGCAATATCATATCGATATCCTGTGTTGCACGGAATTCCAATGTTGCGTTTTCCATTAACACGGAACAGGCGGTACCGCCAATTACTGTGTAACAGTCTTCAAATGATTGAAATTTTTCCTTGAATAAATCCAATCCGTTTACCATTGAGCCTTCTCCAACATTTCTTTTAAGCATGCCTGGACGCGTTCGTTAGGTGAATCCTTAAGCGACAGGTATAATGAAACTATATCGATTCGCCCGTCCTTTACAAATGGGACCGGGTCGTATTTCCAGATTTGCAGTCGGACAAAACTATTCTTAAAAAATCCCAAATTTTCAATCGCTAGACCTTTCTCTTTAGCTAAATTCGCATGGGGTCCGCATGCAGCAAGGCTTTCTTTGGGCGGTGCCAGCATGGAAACTTCAGAAAGGGCGGTTTCTCCAGCTTTAGGGAGCGAATTAAAAGCCTGTGACGGAAGAAGTATTATTTCTTTTTTGAGAGGAGAATCCAAATAAGGGAGGGCCTTATCGAAAAGCATTTTTCCTATTTCGGAGCAGCTGATTAATGAGGAATTTCCTTCCTTAGTTTCGTTTATGAGTCCGCGATCCAGAAGCTCCCTGCAATAACGAGATACAGACATCGGAGTGAGGTTATTTTGCCGAGCCGCTTCACTTTTTGATATCTTGGAATCTTTGACCTTGTACATCATGAACAGGAAAAAAGCCTGTGCTGAAGCAGTCAACTTCGGTAGGGTGACGTTTCTTTCCTGATTATTTTTCGAGGTCGTTTTCCTCTGCTTACGATAAGCAATTCCGAGAAACGGCAAGAAAAAGGACGAAGCCGAAACATAAGGAATTTTTGTTTGGACCAGTCCCTTTCTTTGTATTTCGTTCAACACGTCAAAGCCTAATGCAACAGGCATGTTTGTGTTCAATTCAATTTGATCTAGAATTTTCTTCTGAGTTTGCCAACGTAGGCTGCTTGCTCCGACAAAAGACACGAGCAGAAAACGCCCGCCAAGAACATGAACTTCGTGGAACTCTTTTCCCTGGCTAATATAGAAAGGGAGCCCCTTCGGCCCGTCAGTAGGTCGAATTTCACATTTCACACCGAAATCGTTGAAAGCTTTTTCGAATTTTTGTCCGATTTCGTCTTTAAAAAAGAAGAAAAAGAAGGCTTTATCCTCGTTTTAACATTTTTCTATAATATAACATCTTAAAATGTTAAAATCAAGAAAAATGTTAAAATCAGACGTAAAAATTGCAAATTTACACAAAAAATGGTCATTTCACCCAATCTCCACCAAAAAATCTTCCAGTTTTAGTCCATGTTCTGCATAGGGATTTTCGTCAGGGTAACCCACGGGATTGCAAAGCAATAGATGTTTTTTGCCAAGTACGTCGGTGTATTCGCGCTTAATGGCGGTGTGCGTGTGGCCTGCCTGCCAAATGCTTCCGTCATCCAGGTTTTCGAGATATTCGGCCCCATGAAAATAGAAGAAGTTCGAACAGGGGTCTTGTTTGTACCGCTCCGACATGCCGAATTCCAGTGGCAGAAAGTGCGACATCATGATTTTCGGACGTTGTACGGTGAGTTCGCGGAAAGTTCTGTCGTAATGTCGCCAAAGTTTGTCAGCATTGTTCTGCATGTAATTCCAATGGCGACCATCAAACCAGTGCGTTGCCCACAGAATTTTGTTAGCAATTTCGGATGCAACGGCCGAATGCTTGTACTTGAAATCGCACATGCCCATACAGCCTGCAACGCCATCTGCGATACGGTTTTCGAGCAGAAGAATGTTCGGGATTTTCCCTGCTTCGGCAAGGAAGTACGCAATTTTTTCTTCGGATGTTGAAAATTCACGGTCAACGCCATAACGCCCGCCAAGCTCCATGATGATATCGTGATTTCCTAGACATACATACACGGAGCCGTACTTCGAGGAGATAAACTTCAAGAATTCCACGTAAGTGAAATAATCATTCGCAATATCGCCTGCGATGCAACAGGCATCAGCCGGTAAAAAATTGCGTTCAAAGAATACTTCGAAATGTTTGCGTAACACCGCGACAGAGTGGGTCACCGGCGCATAGAAATCGACATGCAAGTCGCTAATAAAAAAATAGGTCATGCCGTAAATCTATACCCTCAATTTATGGAAGTCAAGGGATCGAATCGCGAGCGATACAAGACGAGTTTTATCTCAACCAAGTCCACATCGGGTGAAATTGTACGCCGTCTTCAGAGGCTTAAATTTTACCCATTACCGTTTCTTGAATACGACAATTTCGGCGTCGGCGCCGTTCTTGCCGTATTCGCTCACGAGAATGTAGCGTTCGTCGCAAGCGATTCCGAAGCAACGGCCTTCGACGTTTTGCTTTTCGACCTGGTTGCCCCAGTAGCTTGCGTTGTCGTCTAAAAGTTTGACGCTGTTGCCGTTGATTTTGTATTCCTGATTGATGAACGAGCCCTGCAGAACAAAGAGGTTGTCGATTTTCGGCATGTCCTTGATACCGAGAGCATTGACTTCTTCGATGAACTTCTGCTTCATGGGCGAAGTGGCATGCGGCAACTGGTCTGCGGGGAGTCGCCAGCGTTTTAGCGTTGGGAAGTACTTGCGGAGTTCCTCCTTGTACTCTTCGCGAGTCAGGCTTTTGCCGGTGTTCTTGTTGAATTCATCGACGAACTGCGAGCAGAATTCGACCATCTGTTCCATGTTGAAGTCGCCGGTGAAGGCACCGTCCTTGTAGCAGTAGATGCAGTATTCTTCGTTCTTGCTGCCGTCGGCATTTGTGCCCAAGATTTCTGGCGTGAGCGGCATGCCGCAGCTCTGACAGAATTTCATTTCCATAAGTTCTCCTTTATTTCTTCTTTATCGGGTGGCGGATGACAGTTTTCAACTTTTCCGGAGCGACTTTGCGCGCGTCGGAGAGATAAATCTCGTGATGACGCCTAGTGTCCGAAATATCGTTTTCGTAACCGTTATCGGCGATAAACTTGTCCATTGCAGCGATTGTCGCAGGTTCGTCGTCGTACGAGCCGGAATGCATGCATTGCACGCAAAGCCCTTCTTCGATTTCTAGAAATTCGACTTTCGAAAAGTCCATTTTCTTTTTGCGGGTCGCCTCGTCAACAGCCCAATCAAAATCGGCTTTGGTAACAAAGTCTGGCAATCTGATAGCAGAAATCCATTGAAAGTTTTCCTTGTGGCTGTAATCAATTCCGTCAACATCGTCCTGCCACCAGAATCCTTCAAGCGGAGGCACCACGTAATCAAAGTAGCCTTCAATTTTATGGTCGCCTTTCTTGCTCATCTTAATCGTATAAGCGATTCCGTACAAAAGTTCGATAGACTTTTTGTAATCGCCATCTTCTACATTCGGGTTGCCCCTGCCCCGCACCGCGATGTAGTTCATCTTCGGGACGGAAACGATTTCCGGCTTGCCCTTCGGCATGTAGAATTCCTTATACTCTTTCTTGAAATCAAAAGGCATGATTACTCCTTGACGAACGACCCGATTTCCACCAGATTCCCTTCGGGGTCGGCGATGTAGCAGGTACGTTGCCCCCACGGCTCTGTAGTCGGCGCCATGATGCCTTTTGCACCTGCGGCGGTGACTTTGGCATACGCCTTATCCACTTCAGCGTAGTTAGCGACACCCAATGCAATTTCGAAATGTCCGTTGACGCCTTTGCAGTAAGCGTACTTTTGGCTTGTCATTTTCTCAAAATCCGATTTTCGGAACAGCAAGAACAAAGTGCCGTCCTTTTCTAGAAAAACGTTGGTCGTATTTTCGTCTTCCTTGATTTCAAAGTCCAAGACATCCCTATAAAAGCGGACCATCGGCGCCATGTCATCTACAAAAATTCCAAAGCCTTCTAATTTCATTGCAAAACCTCATTGTGTTTACACATATAAATCAAAATAAATCCTATGCCCTATATTCTGCAGTAGCTTCCATCAATTTGTCAAAATCACTTTTGTAGGTAGCATCGCGGATTATGCGGAATTTTTCAAATTCGCTCTCGGCAAAAGCCTTTGCGATTTCATGTGTGACTTTGCCTTTGTCTTGCAGTACATCTTCTTCGTTAAATTGCAAGAACGCATTAAGCTTTTGTACCCAGTCTTTCATGTACATAACTTGCCCACGTTTAGCCTGACGTTCCGCATAGTCTAAGTACATGGTGACGATTTCATTCAAACTTTTGATTTCATCTTGCGACAGATAATTTTTGGCGATGGAAACATCAGGTTTGCGGACATCTCCGTTCGGGGCATTTTTCCAAGTAGTTAGCCCCATGTTTAACTTTTTGCTATCGGCACGAGAATAGATTATTTCTGCTGCGGTTTGATGTGTAACTGCATAATGCAGTTTATTTTGAACAGTCGCGAAAAAATCCTGCGTAATTTGGCTATCAAGGCTGTAATCGGCACTGCACTTGGCGTAAATGTCAGTTATCTTCTGGTAAAAACGGCGTTCGCTAGCACGAATCTCGCGAATGCGTTCAAGTTGTTCTTCAAAATAATCCTTGCCAAAGAAATTTTGCGGATCTTTCAGGCGTTCGTCATTCATGACGAAACCTTTAACAATGTACTCCTTTAGAACTTTTGTGGCCCAAATGCGGAACATTGTGGCTTTTTTGGAATTGATGCGGTAACCGACGGCGATGATGGCATCGAGATTATAGATGTTTGTCAGTTTGGTTTGTTCTTTGCCAGCAATAGCTCCGTGCGGAGTGGTTGTTTCCATTTTGGAAACTACCACTTTTTCATCAAGCTCCCCACTTTCAAATATGTTCTTCAAATGTTTTGATATTGCCGCTTTTTGAACATCAAAAAGCTCGGCCATTTTAGCCTGCGTAAGCCAAAGATTTTCGTTATGCAATAAAATCTCAACTTTGACTTCTTCGTTGTCGGTCTTGTACAGCAAAATTTCTTTCATATACACAAATGTACACTAAAGCAACGGCTCTGTCAAGTCCAATCAATGTGATATCACACGAAATCAACTCAGATTTTGTATATTCTACCTGTTGTATGCAAATAATTAAAACAAAAGTCTCTCAAGCGGTTCAATTTTTAAAAAAGAATGATTTGTGGGCGAAAATCGCCTTTACCATAATCTTTCTTTCGTATTTGTTTTTTGTTCACTCGTGTACATTTAATCCACTACCGGGGTGGACTTATCCAATTTATGAGAATAAATATCCGGGGTATTCTTATAAAAATAAAGGGGCAAAGCAATGTGAATTGGATGGCAAGAAGCTTTTTCTAAAACTGGATAATGTGATCGAATCCTTTGGGTATTACTTCTTTGTTGATTCCAAAGCGTTTTTTGTTTGGCATCTTCAATATCAGGATGATGATAATGGTTTAAAAAATATTTTGACTTACAGGTTTGAGCGTATAGGAGATGGTGCAATTGGAAACTTTGATGTTCTTCGGAGAACAAGTATTGGAATCGATGATCGAAAAGATTCTATCGTCATTATTTATGATGAAAATGATGAACCATTTGATGGTTTCACAATAGAGCCAAGCCCGTTCAGCGATAAAATTGTCCTTCAAAAAGGAAATTCGAAAGACATTATTTCAACTCATTGCGTTTGGGAGTGATTCAATTGATCAAGAAACTGATAGATAAACTATTTACTTTGACAGCCTTTATTTCTGCAGCATGCTTGGCCGTTCATTACGCGCCAGCGTCCTTGATTTTTGAAGACTATAGTCTTGATCCGTTTGACAAGATGCGTTACACATTAGCGCCGTTGTTTTCTTTAATGATGCTGGCATCGGCTGTTTTGCTGTTCCTTGATTTATTTTCGTTGAAATATAAGAATCTTCCCCATAAGGCTTGGAAGATTTTTGCGGCGATTGGAGTTGTTCCAATTTTGCCATTTGCCTTGTTTGGTTTGATAATTCCTTTTTTCGTGTTTCCATGATTAACTAATCTAAAGCCCCTTAAAAACTCAAAAATTTTATATCTTTTCGGCAATTATGATTTTACTCGTCGCCGAAAAACCTTCTGTTGCCAATCAGCATTACAAGCCAATGTTGGAGCGTATTGAGGGTGAAAAGTTTACACAAGGCGACGGGTGCCTGATCGGCAAGAACCATTGCATCACGTGGTGCGTGGGTCACTTGATTACGCTTGCTCCGCTGGACGCCTATCCCGGTTTCGAGGGCGGTTGGCGGCTTTCGAACTTGCCACTTTTGCCCGAAAAATTCAAGTTGATGGAAATCGAGAGCACGCGAAAGCAGCTCGCTGTGGTGCGCGACATGATGGCAAGGGCGGATGTTCTTGTGAACGGCGCGGACGCGGGTCGTGAAGGTAATTTGATTTTCGACTTGATTCTCGACTACACGCCGGACTTTCGCAAAAAGCAAATCAAGCGTTTGTGGGTAAACAGCTATGTGGCGAAGGATTTAGACAAGGCTTGGAAGAATCTGGAAGATGCGACAGAACGTTTGAACTTGAGCTATGCGGCAAGACTCCGCCAGCGTGCCGACTGGATGGTCGGGCTGAATGCGACTCGTGCATACACGCTCACAGCCGGGCGCGGAAAGATGATTTCTGTGGGACGCGTGCAAACGCCGACGCTGAACCTAGTCGTGGAACGCGACGCAATTGTCGAGCAGTTCAAGGAACTGTTTTATTACAGCGTTGTGGGAACGTGGAAAGGGTTCCAGGCGCAATTATTAGACGATAGACGTGGTTCGGCAGGCTCACCAACCTTGACGAAAGACGAAAGAGGGCAACGTCATCCTGAACAACGTGAAGGATCCAGTGAAGTAATAAAAGCCGATGCCGGAACGGAGTCCGGCATGACAGCAGAAGCGAGAGTCACGGCAGAAGCAAAAGGTGTCATTCTGAGCGAAGCGCAAGCGAAGAATCCAGAAAAGAACCCTGAGCTTGCCGAAGGGACTGCCGCAAATGGCGATGCCGGAACGGAGTCCGGCATGACAGCAGAGGCGAAAGTCGCGACAGAGGCGAAGGTCGCGGCAGACAAGCAAAGCAATTTAAAAGTTGCGATTTTCGAGAAAGAATCTGAAGCGAATGCGGTTGTCGAGCGGTGCAGCCCGCCGACAGAAATTTCGATTGCAAAGATTGACGTCCAGCAAAAGAAGCAGTTCCCGCAAAAGCCTTTCGACTTGACGGAATTGCAAAAAGAGGGCAACAAGCGTTTTAAATACAGTGCCCAACAAGTCCTCGACTGCGCACAAAACTTGTACGAAAAGAAGTTGCTCACCTACCCTCGTACGGACTCGCAATACCTGCCGGATACGATGCAGCAAGAAGCTTACGCGCTAGCACAAAGACTTGCCACGCCGCAAGAAAAATCCGTCATGCGCGACGGCAATGAAAACTTCGTCTTCATCAACTCCAGTAAAGTCACAGACCACTTTGCCATCATCCCCACGGGAGAAGAACCGCAAAATCTCCCTGAGATGGAAGAGAACATTTACAAGCTCGCGAAGGAACGCTTTGTGCAGGCATGGCTCAAGCCGTATGTCTGGAGCGAGATGGAGGTTTTGCTAGAGGCGGCCAAAAATGGCGATGCCGGCCCTTCGGCAAGCTCAGGGACCTGGGCTGGCTCACCGACCTTAGAAATTTTCCGTTTAAAGCTCAAGCGGAATGAGGATTTGGGTTTCCGTGCGCTTGTTAAAGAAGATAAGAAGAAAGGAAAGAAAAAGGGAGATTCCCGCTCGGAGGCGGGAATGACAGGTGACGCGGCGGCTGAAGGTAAGGGTGATAGCGACGATATCACGAACATTGTCGAGACTTTCCCGGAATGGAATGTCGGCGACCATGCGCCTTTCGACAGCTTGGAACTGCAAAAGAAAAAGAAGAGCAAGCCCAAGTACTTCACCGAAGCGACGCTCCTTGCGGCCATGAAAACGGCAGGCAAGCAAATCGAAAACGAAGAACTTGCCGAAGCCATGAAGGAACGCGGTCTCGGCACGCCTGCCACGCAAGCAGGCATCATCGAAACGCTCAAGAAACGCGGGTTCATCGAAGCGCAAAAGAATTACCTTGTCAGCACCCAACGCGGTCGCGAAGTCATCGCGCTCATGGACGAAAAAGTCAAATCGCCCGAAATGACCGGCGAATGGGAATTCAAGCTTTCGCAAGTCGAAAAAGGCAAGCTCACGCCGATTGAATTCCGCGACGGCATCGTGAATTACGTCAAGGAACTCTTCGAACATTTGCACCAAAAATATGCAAGCCAGTTCGAACGCGAAACCGTCACCGACGCGATTCCATGCCCGAAATGTTCCAGCCCGCTGGAAATTGCGCCGTGGGGTTACGTCTGCAAGAATGCGGAATGCGGATTCAAAGCGGGTCACACCATTGCTGGCCGCACACTGAGCCACGCCGAAATGCGGACACTCCTCAGAACAGGCAAATCCGATTTGCTCAGCGGATTCAAGAGCAAAAAAGGAACGACATTCAGCGCCACGCTCACATTAGGCGATGACGGCAACATCGGCTTTGAATTTTCCGACGACGCCCGAGCCAAAACGCCGACCAATTATAAATGCCCCAAGTGCGGCAAAACGCTGCTTGATTCCGGCAACCGCCTCATTTGCGAAGGGAGCGACGTCACCACATCGAACAACGAAAATAGCGACCCCACATTCACGCCGGACACCGCCCCGACTTGCGACTTCGTCTTTTACAAGACCATTGCAGGGCACGTCATGAGCGACGAAGAAATTGCGGAACTTTTCAACAACGGCACAACGCAAATCATCAGCGGATTCTTGACCAAGAAAGGCGCGACCTTCAACGCCAAAATCGTCTGGGACAAGGATTTCAAGGCGACATTTGCCTTCGAGAACGACGGGCACTTCCACGGCACCGAAACAAAATTCAACTGCCCGCTCTGCAAAAAGAAGCTCGAAGAAAACAAGAACGCTATTTTCTGCCCCGCATGCAACTTTACCTTGTTCAAATCTGTTGCGGGCAAGAAGCTCCGCGTGGCAGACATCAAAGCGCTCCTCACCGGTGGCAAAACTGAACTATTAACCGGATTCAAAAGCAAGAAAGGGACAGAATTCGACGCTTATCTAAAGCTCGGTGAAGACGGTCGCACGAATTTTGAATTTGTCCATAGAGACCTTCCCTGCCCTTGCTGCGGCGACCAACTGCGATTCCGTAGCGGCACGACCACGCAAACGCCAAACGGAGAAGTGCAAACGCTCGCGGCATACGTGTGCATGAATCCCAGCTGCAATTACGGGATTCCCAAGACGTTTTTCCAGCGAGAATTTAAAGACGAAGAAGTCGAAACGCTACTCAAGAACAAATCTACGCCAATCCTTGAACCGTTCAAGAAGAACGACACGACGTTCAGGGCCGCACTCGAACT
Organism: Fibrobacter sp.; assembly: GCA_017965445.1. Lineage (GTDB taxonomy): Bacteria > Fibrobacterota > Fibrobacteria > Fibrobacterales > Fibrobacteraceae > Fibrobacter. Next base: position 26,679 of record JAGCPZ010000037.1, read on the forward strand.
CCGCGAAGGCGGGAAGATTGCGTTCAATAAACTCACCGTGGAAGTGATTGAAAAAAAGAAATAAGGCGACCCCGACTTTTCCAGCAGATTTAATTTATTCCAAATCCGAGAAATCTTCCACCAAAGGGAAAAACGGCAAATAGACAAATTTCGATTTCCGTTCCACATATAATGTATCGATTGTTCCATCAGGATATACAGCCTTTAAAGGTTCATTAGACCACGATTTTAGAGCGGTATAACGGCATTGGCGATACTCATAAACTTGCCCTTCATCGTGAGGTCTATCATAAACAGATTTTTCAGAATAATAGCGGAAAGTCAACGTATCATTTCCATGTGTTATTGTCGGGCAATCTTCTTCATTCCTGTCAAAAAGCAAAAATTCAACGGAATCGGTCAAAAAAAGCCAAAATGGGAAAAATGGCACAATAAATCCCACTGCCCCACGGTAATCTTCGGCCACATTAAACGTTGATTTTTTTGAGGCGGGATCAATTTTTCCTTCAGAATATTTCAACGCGTAAGTACGTTGAGACCCTAAAAAACAGCAACTGCATAAAAATATTACACATAAACAAAATAAAATTCGCATAATCGCCTCACTACAAAAAAGTATAAAGAACAAATTTATTCATATTACAAAATATAATAAACGATATACAAATAAAAAAACTCCTGCAAAAACGCAAGAGTTTTCCAAAAAATAGGGAGATTCCCGGTCGGAGCCGGGAATGACAAACAAGACGAATGCCGCATCAGACAGCTCGCTGACTGACATGGCTGAGTCGCCGAGTCATGCACGAAGTGCAATGACAAGAAGGTGATCCCGGAACAGTGTCCGGGATGACAAAGGCAATAAGTTCTGTCACTGGATCCTTCACGCTTCGCGTTCAGAATGACGCGCAAGGATGGCGACCCCGGAACAGTGTCCAGGGTGACAAGTGGCGGGCATGACAGACCAAGGTAACAAGGACAAATCTCAAGCCTACCATATCGGTAGGTTAACACAGAAATGGAGTTGCCCCGTTTGGAATCGCTCCCACATTTTACTATCTTTGCACTCCTGAGGAGTGCATATAGCACGGCTCGGTCATGACAATTCAATCTAGCGATTGATTGTCGCGACTCTCGCCTTAAGCTATATTTGCACTCGTTTAAAGCGGGTTAAAGA
>JAGCPZ010000038.1 GCA_017965445.1 Fibrobacter sp.
CGCCAGCAAGGAAATGAGTTTCATCTTCAGCCCGCAGTACAAGTTCCAGACTTGGCGCAAGCTGTGGATTTACCTCGCCGAATCCGAAATGGAACTCGGCCTCCCGATTACGCAGGAGCAGGTGGACGAACTGAAGGCCCACGAGAAGGACATCAACTTCGAAGTCGCTGAAGAAGAAGAAAAGCGCCGCCGTCACGACGTGATGAGCCACGTCTATGCTTACGGCGTGCAGTGCCCGAAGGCCAAGGGCATCATCCACCTCGGTGCAACGTCTGCATTCGTGGGCGACAACACTGACCTTATCCAGATGCAGCAGGCCATGATTCTCGTCCGCAAGCGCCTCTGCCGCGTGATGGACAAGCTTTCCAAGTTTGCGATGGAATACAAGGACATGGCCCAGCTCGGTGCCACGCACTTCCAGGCTGCCCAGCTCACCACCGTCGGTAAGCGCGCTTGCCTCTGGCTCCAGGATATGCTCATCGACCTCGAAGAATTGAACTTCCTCATCGAAGTGCTTCCGTTCCGCGGCGTGAAGGGCACGACCGGTACGCAGGCCAGCTTCATGGATTTGTTCAACGGCGACGAAGAAAAGATCATGGAACTTGACCGCCGCGTGACCGCCAAGGCTGGCTTCAAGCGCGTGCTCACCATCACCGGCCAGACCTACACCCGCAAGTGGGATAACCGCGTGAACCAGGTGCTCAGCTCCATCGCTCAGAGTTTGCACAAGTTCGCCACCGACATGCGCCTTATGCAGGGTGTCAAAGAAGTGGAAGAACCGTTCGAAAAGACGCAGATCGGCTCTAGCGCCATGGCTTACAAGCGTAACCCGATGCGCAGCGAACGCATTTGCTCCCTGGCTCGTTTCGTGATGGCCCAGGTGAACAGCACCGCCTTCACGCAGGCAACGCAGTGGTTCGAACGCACGCTCGACGATAGCGCCAATAAGCGCCTCGCCATTCCGGAAGCATTCCTCGCCATGGATGCTATGCTTATCATCGCCGAGAACGTCACCAACGGCCTCGTGGTTTATCCGAAGGTTATCGAAAAACGCATCATGGCGGAACTCCCGTTCATGGCTACCGAAAACATCATCATGGAAGGCGTCAAGAACGGTGGCGACCGTCAGGAACTCCACGAAGAAATCCGCGTGATGTCCATGGAAGCGGGCAAGGTCGTGAAGGAACAGGGCAAGGACAACGACTTGCTCGAACGCGTCTTGAAGAACGAAAAGTTCCAGAAGCTCGGCATCACCGAAGAAAAGCTCAAAGAAATCCTCGACCTCCGCAAGTTCGTGGGCCGCGCTCCGGGACAGGTCGTGAAGTTCGTGACCGAAGAAGTCCGCCCGGCAATTGAAGCGATTCCGGATTGGAGCAATATTGACGCTGGAGAGCTGAAGGTGTAAAATTCGCCGATAAACTTCGCATTACTTCCTCTCGGCAAGGCTCACGTACATTTTAGTACGCTACGCCTTTCCGTTCGTCGTCCTGCTCGTTTCTAGGCGAATTTTGTTTATTGATCCCTTTGGATGATAACTTTGAGAACTTTGTTTCGTACTCCATAAGTTCTCTTTTTTAGAATATCTGAACATATTCAAGCGAGTATATATTTTTTACGATTTTAGGGTGAGTAATGAGGGACTTAATCTAAAAGGTCTGGTAAGCCGGGCCTGTTAACCCCGAGGATGATTCCCCTCATCTGCATTTTTTGGGCTGTTTCCAAATCACAAACAGCCAAGACTACGGAGCGGTCTATATAGGCTTCCTTGCAACCAAGTTCCAAAGCCATGCTTTTACAACCAAAGACTTTGTCATCACAGTACATCTCCAGATCAAGAGTATGGTCCTCGTTCAGGTCTGACTCACTTACAATCGTTCTTCGATGGCCTGCCGTATCCGGATAGAAAGCGTTAAAGAAGTCAGGCACGTTGGCCTTGAGCTGAGCCTTGGTGATAGGGACTGTCGCATGCACGGATTCAGCATCTATATCGCCATGTCTGCCTACAAATTCGCGGTTGTATATGCCTAAGGATGCTAGCTGGTTTATGTGTGTCATGGTGAGCCCGCCCGGATTGCGTAACAAATAGAAATCCCCGTAAAAAGATTCCGTAGAATCGCTTCCGTCGTAGGCCCCGATAATCTGGCAACCACCATACACATTGAAACGGTAGTAATGCGACGAATCAGCCAATCTTTCGTTCATGCCTACAGGGCATTCCTCTTCAACAAAGTTGGCGCATCTCCCGGTTTCGGGATTGCAGGCTTCGGCAATGTCGCAGAGTTCAGACCGGCAAATGCAGGCTCCATACAGGAATTTTCCTCCAGATGCGGTGCAGGAATCTTCAAAAAATTCCGGAATGGCCGGAAATTCGCTATTGGACGACTGGGTCGGATTATCTGAAGCATTGCTTACGTCGTCGCTTGAACAAGCAACAAGGCAGACTAATGCTACGGAAAGCAGAAATCCATATTTATTCTTCATTTTATTTCCTCTTATGTCAAGGAATATAATTTTTTTCAAAAAAATGCACCACGCCTGCAATATGGTACAAAAGCCTTTTTTAATTTTTTTTTCGTACTGAATCGCCTGGTATCGCTTTTTTAAGCCCTTTTGACCGTTTGTGCGCAGATATACTTATATTAGGCGTATAGGGAGAACTGATATGGACATCCAGAAAAGCAAAGTTGAAAAGAATTGCGAATGGTCTGCTGCGGTCGTGAAAGGGCTTGCAGTGACTTTGGGTATGTCCGCACTAGTTTTCGTTAGAGGGGTGTGCGAATAATGCCGTGAAAACGAACAATGATTTGGCCGCGTCGATTCCGCCGTCGTCTTCTTCGGTGTTGTCAAGTTCTTCAATGTCCGATTCGATTTCTAGTTCATCGAGTAACGATTCTGATAACATAATTGAGATGATTGAAAAAGAAGATGTTCAAAAATGGCTTAGTGAATCTGTCATCTCTGTGAAAGATACGGAGGATTTTAAAAAGATTGATTGTATGAAAAATGTGGACTATGTAGGAGTTTAAAGTATGACATTTTGTTGTACTTATTGAACTTCTTCAAGAGCGCAACTGCTTTCACGAATTAAAAAAGCAAAAGTCGAATGTCGCGAATTATGAAATGAAAAAAACGAGTCCTTGCGGGCTCGTTCTTTTGCTTTGCTGTAATATTTTAAGGCTTGTACGGCGGGATGTAATCATCGCCATCGTTGCTTCGGCTTGGTAAATCCATAATCACTCCTTTTTTGCGAAAAATATATGTAGTTTAGGGAATGCTTAGTTGTGAAATTTGTCACATTGTGATTTTGTTCACTTTTGAAAAAATGCGTTTTTTTTTGTGTTTTCTTCAATAAAATGGTTTATTTTAATTTTATGGAGAAAATAAACTTATCAGAATGGACGATGTTCAGCAATCGCCATAATTCCGAGAATTTCAACAGTCCGGATGGCAGGTGGATGCTGAAATTGGGGTTTCCTGGTTTCTGTTCGACGAAAGAAGAATTGCTTCGCGAGCAGGATATTTGCCGGAAAGTGGTTTCGCTAGGAATTCCGACGCCGCAAGTGGGCGAAATTGTCGAACAGGACGGTCGTTTGGGCCTAATTTACGAGCGCATCGTGGGGAAGCGTTCGATTTCGAAGTGCGTGGGCGAAAATCCGGAACATCTTGAGGAATTCATCCAGTTTTTTGCGGAACATTGCAAAAAGCTGCATTCTACGTCGTGCATTCCTGGCACGTTCCAAGATGCGGAGGAAAAGTATTCGCGATTGCTCGAACAATCCAAGATGTTCCCCGAGAATGTCAAGGAATTTGCGCGTAAACTCATCAAGGAAACGCCTAAAGTTTCTCGGTGCCTGCATGGGGATTTGCAGACGGGCAACTTGATTGTCAATGACGATGGCGCGTACTTTATCGATTTGGGGGAATTTGCCTGTGGCAACCCGCTTTACGATTTAGGGTGCTATTATTATTTCTGTCATTATTTGCCGGATGATTTTCTTTTGGCGACGCATTACATGAATGCGGCGATGATGCGCAAGTGCTGGGATGTTTTTGCGAAGTTTTATTTTGGTGCGGACACGCTTGAAGAATTGGCTATGGTCGATGCTCAGGTCAAGCCGTATGTGCTTTTCCCGATTCTCGATTTTGAGCATTTGCTGGCGGAAAGCGAAAATTTAAAATACCTGGAAATGAACTTCCAGGTAGCAAAGAAAGATTTAGGTTTTTAGTCGAGTTTATTCGCTAATCCCGTAGAGCCGGTTGTGGGCGAGGCAGTCGGCAAGTTTTTTGTATTCCGTGACAAACGCTTCGTGGGCGGGGGAGTCGCCGAGTGCTTTGTAGAGGGCACTGGAAAGCGTTCCGCGTTCGAGCATTTTTTCCATAAAGCTTTGCGAGACTTCGGTGAGGTCATTTTTCACGACGCTGTAGATGTGTTTCCAGAGGTCGCCTGCAGTAATTGGGGCGGCTTTTTTGTGATCGTTGTTGGTTGCGTCTGCGAAATCTATGCCAAATACGGAGAGATATTCCGGCCAGTCGATGACTGCGTTCTCGGCGTCTTTTGTGGTTTTGGCGAGGAGCTCGGCGAGGCGTGTCGTGTCGAAGTTGCGCAAGAATTCGCGGTATTCCTTGAGCGTGTGCGGCACGGATTTTGCGGCGGAGTCGGCGCTGGCAACGGTGGCGGAACTGCTCGCGGCTTCCGGGGATGCGGCAGCGCTGAAACTGCCCGCAAACTTGCCGTTCACAATGGCCTTGAGTGTTGCGATTTCGAGTTCGACGATGGCGATATCGGCACTCGGGCATTCCTGAATATCGACGAGGCGAATTTCGATCGCTCCGCGGTCAAAGCGGGCGATAGCGCCACGGCTATTCAAGAAGAAATGATTGAGCAAGTGTTCGGTATCGTACGGGGCAATTGCGGCTTTCACCTTGTCAAAAATCATCTTGTTGTATTCGTCGTAGCTGTACGCCTGTTCCGGGATGACTTGCCCCGTGATTTCAGGGACTTTGTCCTGGTTGTGGCGGTAAACTTCGATGCGGGCGTCGCGGTAGCCGGTGTATTTGCCGTCGAGATACGGGCTGCTGGCGGCAATGGCGGGAATCAACGGCAATAGCAAACGGATGGCCGCATGGAGCTCGCCAAATTCTTCGTCCCCGTCGAAGGATAGGTTCAGGTGCGTGCTTTGCAGGTTTGCCCAGCCGTGGCCCTTGCAGTTGAAAATGCGGTCGTAGGTCTGGTAAATGTCGAGGCAATCGTACGGCCAGAGCTTCATTTCTGCCGGGTCCATGAACGGGTGGCATGCGCTTGGCAAAAGCATGGCGTTGATTTTTTCGAGCTTTTTGTTGGCGCGACGAATTTCGTGGAAGAAACGTTTGCCAAGCCCGTCAAATGTAGATTTCGGGTGAGCGCACTTGAATTCCAGCACGTGGCTTACAAGTTCGTTCGAAAGTCCGATGTCGTCGTATTCCACATCGGAAAGCTGATTGCCGTCTTTGTCTTTTCCGAGGGGAACATCGGCACGCGGCAGCACGTTCAGGGTGTCGCGATCGACAATCATGAATTCCATTTCGACGCCGAAGCGTTCCCAAATTTTAAATTGTTCCATAGTATAAATCCTTGCTACTCTCGTCATCCTGACCCTGTAAGGGGAAGGATCCAGTGAAGTCTTGTAATGTCCTGGATTCTTCGAGGCTTTGCCTCTCAGAATGACGTTAAGCAGTTTTCTCTTATCCGTTATAGGTCGGTCGCCAAGGCTCCCTTTGAGTTTTTAGTTTGGCGCCATAGGCGCGATTATTATAAAGCTCAAAGGACCGTAGGTCCGCGCTCATACCTCAGAGCGACCTTTAGTCGCGTGCTCACTCCTACAAAAACATTTCCCTCTCGTGTTGCATCACTTTCTGTTGTGCTGCGTTTTGGCGGTCTTCGATGCGGTGACGCAAGCTCCTCATGATGGCGAGATAAATCTTCTTTTTGCCGACAAGGTCTTCGATGCCGTGGTCGATACTCGGATTGTCATTCACTTCAATCACAACCGGGTGGCCGTTGATTTCCTTGAGATCTACACCGTAAAGCCCGTTACCGATAAGGCTTGCGACGCGGAGAGCTGTCTTCACGATGCCGTGGGGGACGCTTTCAATGGGGAGGCAATCCCATTTGCCGCAGACTTCGTTCTTGTCCTTGCTATCCCAGTTGTAGATTTGCCAGTGGTCCTTCGCCATGTAGTATTTGCAGGCAAAGAGAGGCTTTCCGTCGAGAATGCCGATTCTCCAGTCGAATTCCGTGGGCGTAAATTCCTGCGCGATGAGCAAATCGCTATGCTCGAACATCGTGTCGAGAATCTTTTCAAGTTCTTCCTTGTTGTTCGCTTTCTTGACGCCCATACTGAAACTGGAATCCGGAGTCTTGATGACCATCGGAAATCCGATTTCTTTGGCGAGCGTGTGGCGGTTTTCACTGTGGGCGATTATTGTTTTTGGGGCTGGAATTTTCCCGACCGTCATCAGTTCTTGTAGATAAACTTTGTTAGAGCAACGCAGAATGCTGTCGGGATCGTCGATGACGGCGATGCCTTCGCTCTGGGCGCGGCGTGCAAACGCATACGTGTGATGGTTGACATTCGTCGTTTCGCGGATGAAGATGGCGTCGAATTCACCTACGCGGTGGTAGTCCGTCTTGGTAATCATCTCTACGCGGAAACCGGTGTCTTGCGCGGCTTCGATGAACAGCTGGATGGCTTCCTTGTTGCTCGGCGGCTCGACCTCTTCGGGGTTCGTCAGAATGCCCAAGTCATAGACGTACTCTTCGGTCTTCGGCGAAACGAAACGCTCTTTCTGGAAGTATTCAATGGCAAACTGGTCCACCATCTCCTTGTGCGTCTCCGGAATTTCGTCAACGCTGATGGGGCGGATGGACTGGATAAACCATTTCTGCTTAAAGACGAACTTGGCGCGAAGCAACGGGGCCTGGAACACACGGTAGAGGGCCTGCGAAAGCTCTAGGTATTGCGGGCTCACATTCTGCCCGAAGTAAATCGAAAGCACAAATTCTGTGCCTGTCAGCTTGCGAAGGCTCTTCTGAATAAGCTCGTCTATATCGTCGCTGATGATTTTCACGACAGCCGGGGCCTTGAAGTCGCGGATGTTCTTGACATTCGGGATGACCTTGTGGCCGCGAGCTTCGGCAAGCAGACTCACATAATAGCCCTTGCTTTGGTAACTGTAATCGCGGCACAGGTTAAAGACGCGGACGTTTTTCTGTGTTGTGAATTCTGGATTAGTAAGATAATCTTTGGCCGAGACGATTTCGGCTTCGGGGATGTGAAACTTCCAGTTCTTTGGAGTGTTCACGACAATGATTTTTTTCATAATGATTGCACGTGTGGCGTCTTCGAAAATGAAGTTGCGTCGTGCGTGCCAAAAACCTCTTTGTTTTTTGACAATATAAAGATAGAATCAATATTTCAAAAAATGTAAAAATATTCGAAAAAAAGTAATCAATCCGTGTTTTTTCGCAAAAAAAACGTGCGTTGCCGCACGTTGGATTTTTTCACAAGACTCTAAGTTCTTAACAAGGCTACGAGCAGCGGAGAACCTGTCCCGGACGAATACTGTTCGACTTGAGGTTGTTCAAGCGCTTGATGTGTTCGATGGTCGTTCCGTACTTATGAGCAATCTTTCCGAGGCAATCGCCACGACGGACTTTGTGGAACCTAGTCTTGCCGATTTCCTTCTGGAATGCAGTCTCGACGTTTTCAAGCTGGTCTGTATCGATCGTGATAGAAACGTCCCTAAAGGTTCCTTCTTCAAAGTCAAAAACTGTTTCAGGATTGATATAGACACCATTGTAGCGCATTTCGAAATGCAAGTGAGCACCGAACGATCTGCCGGAGTTTCCGCCAATGCCAATGACATCGCCGGCCTGCAGTTCGTCGCCGACATTGACCTTCCAGCGTTCGAGATGGGCGTAAAGCGTTGTAAGACCGTTCCCGTGGTCGAGGATGACATAGCGGCCGTAGCCCCTGCGGCGACCTTGGTTGCGAACCTTGACGACCTTGCCTGCAAAAGCGGCGACGATGGTCCTTCCTTCGCCATGGCAGAGTCCGAGATCGACACCGCGGTGCATGCGACGGTGCTTACGCGGCCCATAATGGCCTGCAATGCGGCGGCTTTCCGTCGGGATGATAGCCGTTGTCATATCAAGGATGAGCAACTTGGCAGGTGCTCCCGTAGAGGCGGAATCCGTAGTCGCTTTGATATCGGCTTCGGCTTCGGCATATTCGCGGGCGGCTTCTTCTGTATCGAGATTTTCGCTTTCGTCGTTCTTTGAAGACGCGCTTACTTTCGCTTTGCGGGCCTTTGATTTTTTATTGCTGAAAAAATTGCTTTCTTTGCTGTATAACTTTCCGACAGATGGCACCTCGGCTTCTGGAGTCAAGTCATTGCCCTGAATTCCATCGAGAGGCTGTTTCAATTCCGTGTTTCTAGAGTCAACTAGGCGAGGAACAATTTTTCCGGTCATGTCGTCATCTTTCGCGAAGAGGGCGATAGGCAGGATTCCTGCAATGAGTATCGTTTTAAGCTTCATAAAAATAGGGGGTCTATATATATGGGTCTAATTATACTCATTTTTGTGGATTTTGTCATTAGATATAAGCATATTTAATTGTGACAATTTATCAATATGTGAAAATTGCTTTTTTTGAGAACATTTTGGGCGTTTTGTAAGTGTAAAAAAATGTTCAAACGAAATGGATTTTTTTGATGATAATCTTGTTGATGTTTCGCTTTTGTTACATGCAAACCCGTGTAAATGCTGGAAATTGCACTGTTTTGTACGAATAAACGCTGTGTATATTTTATATAAATGAATGTTTTTCTTGATGTTGTGTTTTTCGTAACTTACGAATAATCAAGGACTTACGAAAAACAAGACAAATTATTTGAAAATTTTTTGAGAAGAAATTGTTTGATACAAACTAAGTAAAATAATCGAAATTTTATTCCATTGCGTCACATTCGGCTGCCTTTTGGTTTGTTTCTTCGAGAATTTTCTTGTGTTCCACACGAAATAGACTGTCAATTTTTAGAAAAGCTTCGATGTAGTTTGCGTCAATTTGGACTAATTCTTTACCCTCGCAATTATACCATGGAGGAACACCATACATTGCAAGATTCATTTCCATTTGAGAGATTGCGTATTTTAAATTCGAAATGCAGTTTCGTTTTTCTTCTGAAAATGTTGCTCCGTGTGGACTTGCTAGGAGGGAATCCAGTTCTGAATTGACAAAATGTCTTGCTTGATTTCTTTCCATTTTATCTACTGCGTATGTATGGAAATCATGGGAATCACTATGCAACTGTACCGCGCAATATTGCTCTGCGGAAACACATTGCCCAATGAGTCCGGTCGTGTCATGGCTCATGACGGATAGTGTTCGCTCAATGTCAAAAGATGCTTTTTGGGGAGGTTCCCTTTTGACGGACGATGAACTTATAGGTTCCTTACATGAAATCGGGGCTTTTTCGCTGGAGGAACTTGCAACGCTGATAGATGAACTTGAAGGAATACTATTAAAAGCACTTGAATTTGCCTGTGCATCGCTAGAACTTGAACGGGCCTCGGTTGACGAAGAGAGTTCTGCACTTGATGAACGCTGTTCGCTAGAAGAAAATGCTTCGCTTGACGATGAATTTTGATCGGCGATATTGGGCGGGCTTACAGGAAAATCGCTGTTTGCATTGTCGCAGCAAATCCAGAAAAATGACGCACTGGAGAGAAATAGCTTGCCTAGAATACAACGAACTTTCGTGAGCATGATTAAATCTCCAAAGGCTACTCTAGAGCGTCGCATTCGGCGGCTTGTTTGTTGATATACTCTAAATCGCTTCGGAACGAATCGCGGCTGCTTTGTTCATTTTTAAGTGCTGCGTTGATGTATTGATCGTCAATGAAAACACCTTTTGTAACGGGGGCGCATGCTGTCAAATTGTGGTCTTTTAGATAACGTTGATAATCTTCTTGCTTGGATTTAATTCGATTGTTTAAGTAAGCATCGTCAATATCTGGCGGTAAAACGATATCTTGAAACTCTTCTATTAAGGAAAAATCATAACAATAGGGGACTCCATACAACGGCATTTCCGTTAGTGATAAACTTTCAGCTAATCTTTCATAACATTTACGTTCTGCGTCAGAAAGATTTTTTGAATTGAGACGTTCGTTAACTTTATCTCTTGCAGGTGCTTTTGCGTCATATCCATTGCTGAGAGGGGTGTGATAATCATCAATGACATCACAATAATCCCTTACTGAAGTGCATTGCCCTCTCAAACCGGAGGTGTCCGGCGGAGTCAACTTGGCCATTTCTTGCTCGATGTCAATTAAGGGCCCCGGTTCTTCCGCTGACGAAGCGGAATCACAACTCACCCAAAAGAAAGATGCACCTGAAAGGAATATTTTCCCTAAAATTTGACGAACTTTCGTGAACATGAGTTTTTTCCAATTCATTATTCGAGTGAATCGCAGCGAACCGCTTTATTGACTGTTTCTTTGAAAATATCCATGTATTCTTCGTAAAAAAGCTCGTTTCTGGCTTCAAGCGCCCTGATGTATGCTTCATCAATTTTTACGGAATCTTTGCCCTCGTTTTCATGTTCGCAAGAATACCATATAGGAATCCCATAATCTGGAAGCCCTTCCCACGAACTGTATTTTAAATCGAGGATGCATTTTTGTTTTTCTTCTGAATATGTGACTGCTTGAGGGCTTTCAAGAAGAGAATCCAGTTCGTCATTAATCATCCTTTTTGCGGTGTTTCTGGATGAAGTGGGTAAAGCACTATCATAGAAGTTATATCGAACTCCCTGCAATGTTGTTCTGCAATAGTCCGAAGCGGAAACTTTTTTGCCCATTAAACCAGCAGTATCGGAGAGGGCTTGGTTTTTCTCTATAATTTGATCGATATCAAGAAAAGATACTTTGGGTAAATCTTTTGATGTAAGTTTGCTTGATGAACTTGCTGGGGTGTTTGATGAACTTGATTGTACGTTTTTGGAAGAACTTGACGGCGCTTTGTTGGATGAACTGAGGGCTGTTGCGCTCGATGAATATTCCTTTGCACTTGAAGATGGCAGCGCATTTGATGAAAACGGCTCATTTGACGATGAACTTTCTTTGGCGAGGCTGCTCGAAGATGTATTCTCGTTAGTGAAACTGCTAGATGATGAATTTTGATCGGCGATGTTGGGTGGATTTACAGGAAATTCGCTGTTTGAGTCGGTGCAACCGAACCAGAAAAAAGCGGTGCACGCGAGGAACAGCTTTCCTAGAATGTTATGGATTTTTTTGAACATGGTCGGTTCCTTCGGAAGAATTATGGATTATCACATTTGGCTATTTTTTCGTTGATACTTTCAAATGTTTGTTGTGTGACATAACGCTCAAGACCGTCATTCTTTTGGAGTGCATTGAAGTAAGCCTCGTCAATGTGAACTTCTCCAAAATAATCACAGGATTCGTCGTATTTTTTTTCGCGATTTGGATTAGAACACCAAGAAACGCCATAGACGGGATACATTCCATTGCCGATGGCCTCATTGTAACATTTCTTTTTTCGCTCAGATAAGTTGATATTTTGTTTGATGTTGATCAGTGAGCTCAGTTTTTCCTTTGCTTTTCCTATGGCTCTATTTCTATAATTTATGGATGCATTGTAATTTTCGATGGTTTCGCAGTATTGATTCTCGAGAATACATTGCCCTCTGAGCCCTGTGGTATCGGTCGGTGTTATTTTAGCCAATTCCTGCTCAACGTCGATAAAAGGTTTAGGCACCACAAATGAACTTGAATACGCAACGCTTGAAGACGATAGTCCTGCATTTGATGAAAGCTGTTCGCTTAAAAAATTTTTTTCGTTAGACGAAGAATTTTCGTTTGCGAAATTGTTTGACGGGCTTGCCGGGAACTCTCCGTTGGAATTGTCGCATCCGAACCAAGCGCATGCGGTGCAAAAGAGGAAAAATTTTCCCAGTATTTTGTGGAACCTTTTTGTCATGGGGCAAACCTTCTTGTCTATAGATTAAAATAAATTAAATAGAAGGCTCAAAGATGTTTTATCAATGTAAAATTTGCGTTTTTTCATTGAAAGATGATATGATAAATTTGTATGGTGTATTATATGCAAAAAAGGGGCCGAAGCCCCTTTGGTGCGCGCTCATAGTCCACTGCCGCGGCTCCGCCGCTAGAACTGGAAGTAAATGAACGGGCAGCTGTCTGCGCTCATGAACTGGTAGATGATAAAGATGATGAACGCGGTGGCAAGTACCATCAGAGGAATCGGCAGCGACGCAAAGATGATGCGGTAGCGGGACTTGACGCGCTTCGGAATCCAGTGAATCAGCATACCTGCGATGAACACGAGGATGATGTTGATGTGTTCCCAGGCAATCGGGAAAATCATGTCCACGCGCCATGCGGTTCCCATTTGGTGCACCATGTTCTTTGCCGTGTTCCATGCGACTTCGTTTGCTTCGGCTGGGTCGAGGTTCGAGCCGGCGCGGAAGAAGAGACGCGTAAACGTGATAAATACGAACGTGAGCGTGACGTTCCAGGCGGTCTTAATCCAGTCCAGCTGCTTTGAGTATTGTTCTGCTTTCTTTTCGAAGAATAGGTGGAAAATGATGGTCGAGTAAATGCCGAAGAAGAGAACGCCGAACCAGACGGCGGTAATCGCGCATATGGGAATTGTGAAATGCTTATAGAGAATTGCGCTCAGCGCAAACAGGCCGAGAGCAATCGAGGCGCGGACTGTCGCGCTGCGCTTGACCCAGAGCTTGTTGAACACCTGGCCAAAGCCGTTCAAACCGCCCCAAATGATGAAGTTCCAGCTGGCACCATGCCACCAACCGCCGACAATCTGCGTTGCCATGGCGTTCATGTTCGTGGTAATCGTCTTGCGGGATTCCGGCTTGAAGTAGGCGACAATCGAGATGTAGAGGAAGAAAACGCCGAGTGCGATGCCGACCCACATGCTTCCCGAAAGGAGTATGGCGACAAGGCTCAGGAATCCCATCCAGAAGAATGTGCCGACGGTGGCGTTTCTGTTACCGCCGAGAGGAATGTACAAGTAGTCGCGCCACCAGCTAGAAAGCGAGATGTGCCAACGACGCCAGAATTCCGTGGGGCTCTTTGCCTTGTAGGGGCTGTTGAAGTTCTGCGGCAGGCGGAATCCCATGAGGAGGGCAACGCCGATAGCGATGTCCGTATATCCCGAGAAGTCGGCATAGACCTGCAACGAGTAGGCGAAAAGCGCAATCAAGTTCTCGACGCCCGTAAACAGGAGCGGCGTATCGAAAACGCGGTCCACAAAGTTTGTCGCGAGGTAGTCGCTCAAAATGATTTTCTTTGCGAGACCGTTCAAAATCCAGAACACGGCCATGCCGAATGCACGGCGGGGGAGGAAATACGGCTTGTAGAGCTGCGGCACGAACTTGTCGGCGCGCACAATCGGGCCTGCCACGAGCTGCGGGAAGAACGAAAGGTAAAAACCGAAGTTCAGAATGTTGCTCACGGCCTTGATTTTGCCGCGGTAAATGTCGATGCAGTAGCTCATGGCCTGGAACGTGAAGAACGAAATACCGACCGGGAGGATAATCTGGTCAACGAGCGAGTGCGTCCCGAACAGTTCGTTGCTTGCTGCCGCGAAGAAGTTATAGACGTGTAATTCGATACCGGTAAAGTCGTAAAGCGCATCCAGGAAGAAGTAAGAATACTTGTAATAGCAAAGCACCAGCAAGTCGATGATGACCACGATAATCATCAACAGCTTCTTTTTCCATTTAACTGTTGACTTTTCAATCCACTTGCCGATGAAGAAGTTCGCAATGACGCAGAAGATGAGGATGCAGACGTAACTACCGCTCGTCTTGTAGTAGAAGAACAAGCTCGTTCCGAAGAGGAACGCGTTACGCAATAGAAGCTTGCTATGGACTATCGAGAATATGGCGAAGACGACCGCGAAGAATCCCCAGAAGTAGAACTGGGTAAAAAGGAGCGGGGAGTTCGGGTCAAATGCGAACGTTCGTGTCAGGTAGGGAATGATATAGTCAAGCATGGTTTATTGGACTTGTAAAATTATTGTTTTTTTGCTTGGATTGCCTGCGGAGCTTGTGTAGGTTCTTCAGCGGGGAGGTCTGCAATATGGTCAAAGTAAGCTTGCATCAACGCCTTGTAGAACATATCGCCAAGTAGCTGATAACCGGCAGTTTTGAAATGCACCTTGTCTTTCTTTGCCAAGTCGGCCTTTTCCCACTTGGCCATCGAACCAAGCCCACCCATGATGGAGAACTTGTCCCAAACTCCGGCCTTGTACTTATCCGCTAGCATAAAGAAAGCCTTGCGTGCGACTTCGCCGTTGGGGTGCTGCACGTACTTTTTCTTGCGGACCTTGCGGTAGGAGTCGTTGTTCGTTTCGAAAATGAATGCCGTCTTGGGGCTGACCTTGAGGATCCGCTTGATAAGCATGTCGTATTCGTCGCGGAACTGCCTGTCGTTAAAGACCTCCACATTGGCGTCGTTGATGCCGATGGCGAAAATCACGAGGTCAGGCCTGTAGTAAGACATTTCCTTTTCGAACAGCGGACAGGTTTCTTCGAAATAGTTTGCGACTTTGGCACCGTTGATACCGACGTTCGAATATGTGATGCCTGGTGCGTTGTTCTCGGCAAGAATGCCCGTAAGTGTAAAGCGCGGACGAGGCGGAACCGTATCGACGGCTGAGGAATCTCTTTTGGCTCCTTGCAAATCTTCATCACGGTTGAGGCAGTTCGTATCGAGAACGTCTTCGCAGTCGCCTTGGAACATGGAATCTGCGGCTAGTTCTGCTGTGCGGGAACTTGCAGACGGCAGGAGACCGAGAGAATCGCGGCGTAGAGAATCTGCCACGCGGGCGAGGGAATCGGCCCTTGCCACGGAATCCTTGAAGAGCGAGTCCGTAATGAAAGCCGCCACTTCGGCTTGTTTCGTTGTATCGGCCCAGCGGAATGCGATTTGAATCGTGTCAATCGGGCGAGGACTCGTAAACACGAAGCTTTGGCTTGCCGAATCGAGCGTCCCGAATACGTCCATAGAATCTATGCGGAGAACCGGTGTAACGTTGTTGCTATCGCTGAATCCAAAAAGTCTGAAACTTGTCTCGCCCCAAATGGGTTCACTGTTGTATTTGTCCAGAAGGAGCGTGATTTCGGCACGCGGGTCGCTAGTGCTGATGGCGATGCCCAGGAGGCCTAGCGGTTTCGTGATTTCTTTCTGCACATTCTTGCTTTTATCCCAGATGCCCTTGTAATAGCTGGCGTAGCTCGCCGGCGTATTTGTCCTTGCAGCCGAATACGGGAACACGAAACCGCGACCCGCCGAAGCGCCCGGATATTCCTTGATCATGTGCTCGCGAATGCGCCCGGAAATAACATCGGCCTGCAAATGCGATCCTCCGATGTGAAGGATTCTTACCTTGCCCCTGTTCTCGAAAACAAGCGTGTCGAGTTTTTTAAAGAATGGCTCGAAACTCGCATTGCCCTGAGGGAACTGGATGGTATTCAAGGACGTGTCGATAAAGTCATATTTCGAAAAATCAACATCATAGTAGCCTGGAGTGATGACCAAGTCTTTGGCCGAAACACTTAGACTAAAAAATCCGAGAATGGCTGCAATGACAGCAAGCTTTTTTCTCACTTATACGCCTCCTCCGGCTTTTGGGGATTTTACCTTTGCCTTTTCTGCGTTCAAGTCGATTACTTTGGTTGTATCAGCAGTTGCTTTTTTCTTGTTCGAAATTTTGCGGATATCCTTGAGTTTCGAATCGTTTAGTTTATGCCGATTGCGGAACTGGAAGTAATCGTAATACATGTGGAGAGACGAGCAGAACAAGTCGCCCATGTTGGCTGCTCCACGGCGTGTAAAGTGGATATGGTCTGTAAAGCCAAGCGGAGGATTCCTTTTTACCCATTTTGACATGGAGCCTTCGCCACCCATCACGCGGGTCATGTCCCAGTAGGCGAGCCCGTTTTCAAGTGCGACTTCGCGAAGCATCTTGATGGTCATGGCAAGGCCCGAATACGTCTGCCATCTGCCGCCAATCTGTTTTTCCATGTGGGCCGGGCCGATAAAGAGAATGTCCGCATCGGGGTTTGCCTTCTGGATTGCGTGAACTTGTCTGGTGATGAGTTTCCTGCTCCAATCAATAGTCTTTGCCGACATGTTCGGCACCATGTTTCCGCCGTATTCCATCATGATGAGCTTGACGTTCATCGCCTTGTAACATTCGGCAAGGAGCTCGTTATCGACCTTGTGGAATATGGTGCCGGAACTACCGCGCATGGCTACGTTATCCACAGCGATACCGTAATCGCCATCGACCGAAATTGCATAAATTTCGTTACGGCCACTCATAGAAATCTTGATATTAGAAGTCGTGTCGGGGAGTTTCCATGTATAAACGACCAGCTTGGTAAGGCTATCTACAGTTGGCGGTTCGGCAGTAACCTTCTTGATTTTCGTCTTGAACTTGGGCGTGCCGTCCGCTTTTTCACCGACCTGTTCGGTAACTGCAACATCGTAAGTGAGGGTGAGCTTGAGTTTTCCACGCTTGCCGGCGAGAACCTTAATCGTCGAGTAGTCTCCCACGTGCGGATAAAATTCTTTGCGGCTCTCGCGCTTCTTGACGACAACGGATGCAGAACCGTTGAGATCGCCTATCTGCAACAGGAGACCATAACGATTGTGCGAAGCTTGGTCTTCTTTGTGCCCGAAAATGATATAGCGTTGCATGTTGCCGCTGTTGGACTGTGCCGTGGACATCGATTGAATGTGCGCCACTGCTGGGAGCAGGCCCGGACCATGTCCGCCAAATTCTTTCTGCAAATCTTCGCGGATAGTCGAAGAAATACGGTCTTCTTCGAGCTGCGAGTCGCCATAGTGGATTACGTGAATAACGCTGGAATCCTGCTTCGACGTCTGCAGATGCCTGAAGAAACGGTCAAACCACGTGGGGTCGTCGTTCGGCAAGTCGAAGCGGGAACGGCCTTCCCTAAAGAAGTCCTCGTAGTACTTGAGTGAATCCGAGTATGCAGCAAACTGCTTCTGCTTTGTTTCTTCCATCATTTCGCGGAAGGCGTCTTCTGGATCGACCGATTCGTCCTTGATGACGTTCCCGGCAGAGTCGGTAGCCTGTTTTTCGAACACTTCCGAGAGCTTTGGATAGCGCAGCGTTGTGTCGCCGATTTGAATTCCGTCTTCGGGATAGGCGAGCGCCATCACGCCGAGGACGAGGAACAGTGAAAGTATGCTGAGTAGTGTTTTTACTGGTGTCATGCAGAGATGTCATCCCCGGCTTGACCGGGGATCTCCTTTAAGCCTTTTTTGTTTCGATGTTCTGCTTGCTGCGTTCAACGATGGCAGCGACATCGCCCACGTGCATGGTTCCGTCGCGCAGGTCCTTGAATTCGAACTGGCCTTCGGCTGCCTTGTCGCCATCGACATAGACGACGATAGAAGCGCCTTGGTAGTTCGCCTGTTCAAGTTGCTTGCCCATCTTCATGGTTGCAAGCGGGTGCGAAACGGAGTTTCCGTTTGCGCGGAACACCTGGGCCGTTTCGAAAATCTTCTTCATGTCGTTCGTGAAGCTTGCGATGTAGAAATCGACATGCTGTTTGGGGCTCGGCAAAAGTCCACGTTCGCGGAGAAGGTCTGCCAAAACCACATCGCCCATGCCAAAGCCAACGCCCGGGATGCGGTCGCCACCGAGCTTTTCGGTGAGGCTGTCGTAACGTCCGCCGCCTGCGATAGCGCGCATCGATTTGCCCTTGTCGAACACTTCGAACACGATACCGGTGTAGTAGGCGAGACCGCGCACAATGGATAGGTCGAGGTTCACACATTCGCTAAAGCCGGCGGCTGCAAGCGTTGCAAACAAGTCTTCGATTTCGGCGAGGGCGGCTGTTGCGTTTTCGCTCTTGACGGCGGCTTTCACTTCTTCGATAGACTTGCAGCTCATGAAATCGTCGAGCTGCTTGATCTGGGCCTCGGAAAGACCCGCTTCCGTCAAAGCCTTGGCAAAAGCTTCCGGCCCGATTTTCAGGCGGCGGTCGAGCACCGGATAGACAAGTGCCGGGTTCGGGGCGCCAATTTCTTCGAGGTAGGTGGCGAGGAGCTTGCGGCTCGAAACGCCAATGGCGAAATCGCAGTCCTTGAGGCCGAACTTGCGGAGCATTGTCGCGATGGACGCCAGCAAATCCGCTTCGGCATAGATGCTTTCGGTGCCGATAATGTCCATGTTCAGCTGGAAAAATTCACGTAAACGGCCTTTTTGCGCCTTTTCGTAACGGAACAAGCGTGGCATGGAGAACCATTTGAACGGCTTCTTGAGTTCGCGTGCCTTCTGGATTACCAAACGGGCGAGTGTCGGGGTCATTTCGGGGCGGAGTGCAATTTCGCGGTCGCCCTTGTCTTTAAAATTGTAAAGCTGGCTAACGATTTCATCACCAGATTTCCCAGTGTAAAGCTCCAAATGCTCAAACATCGGGCCTTCATATTCTTCGTAGGCAAAACTTTCGGCAACCTTGCGCCAAGTGTCAAAAATATAGTTCTGGATGCGCTCGGCTTCCGGATAAAAATCACGTGTGCCCTTAGGCAGTTGAGGAATAGCAATACTCATAGTGCGTGCAAAGATAGAAAAGTGGTTAGTGGTTCGTGATTAGTGATTAGAAAAATGATGGTTCCTATGCGCTCATTGTCATTCAAACCTTGAACAGAAATCTTCATATCGTATGACAAAGAAATAACATTGGTAGATATTGCTTTTTTTACAATTTTTTTACTATATTTACGCCCGAAAAAATTCAATACCTTAAAAGGAAGGTTAATCATGGCTAGAAAGAAGATTGCACTCGTTGGTGCTGGTCAAATTGGTGGTACAATGGCTCTCGTGCTTGCACAGAAGAACCTCGGCGACGTCGTCCTTATCGACATTCCGCAGACTCAGGGCATGCCGAAGGGTAAGGCTCTCGATATTATGGAAGGCCGTTCCGTCATCAATTCGTCCGTTGATCTTCAGGGTTCTACCGATTATTCCGCTATTAAGGGTGCAGACGTTGTTATCGTTACCGCTGGTTTCCCGCGTATGCCGGGCATGAGCCGTGACGACCTCCTGGACAAGAACTGCGGCGTTATCAAGACTGTTGCCGAAGCTATCAAGGAAAACGCTCCGGATGCATTCGTAATCGTTATTACGAACCCGCTCGACGCCATGGTCTATAACATGCAGAAGCAGTCCGGTCTCCCGGCCAACAAGGTCATCGGTATGGCTGGTGTGCTTGACTCTGCCCGTCTCGCTTGCTTCGTCGCCGACGAACTGGGCGTTTCTGTGGAAGACGTGAAGGCCCTCGTTATGGGCGGCCACGGCGACACGATGGTCTCCATCATGGAATGCGTCTCTGTCGGCGGTATCCCGGTCTCTCAGCTCATGAGCAAGGAAAAGTTTGCTGAACTCGCAAAGCGTACCGCTGGTGCAGGTGGCGAAATCGTGAACCTCCTCGGTCGCGGCTCCGCCTTCTACAGCCCGGCTACTTCTGCCATCCACATGGCTGAAGCTTACCTCCTCGACAAGAAGAACGTGTTCTCTTGCGCTGCCAAGCTGAACGGCGAATACGGCGTTAGCGGTCTCTACTGCGGCGTGCCGGTTGTCGTCGGTGCAAACGGTGTCGAGAAGATCATCGAAGTCAAGATGAGCGAAGAAGAAAAGGCTGCTTTCGACAAGTCTGTCGAAGCTTGCAAGAAGAACGCCGAATGGGTCGACGCACATACCTAACCGTTCGCGTCAGAATCAAATAGAAATATGTGAGCGACGCTCACTCTCGCAACCACGCCTCGTTAATACGAGGCGTTTGTTGCTCACACGTAATTAAAAGAATGTCATTCCCGGCTTGACCGGGAATCTCCTTCTTGATAAAACAGCCCCCGGGAGAGAGAGAACCCGAGGGCTGTTTTTTGGTTATTGTCTAATTACTTCAGCGTGATTTTCTTTGCAAAATACACGTTTTTCCCGCTAACTTGCACCATATAGATTCCCGCATCGAGCGATGCAAGATTAAGTGTCGCTGCGGCGTTATCAATAGAGCCTTTCATCACGACTTGTCCAAGAGAGTTCTTTATTTCAACTGTTGCGGCGGACTTGACTCCCGTGAATCCGAGCGTGCGTCCGTTCAAAATCGTCTTGACGGCAGACGCTCCGCGAGCAACCTTGATTGCTTCGCCTTGGCTGCAGGCCGTATAGGGACCGATTTTTTTGATGTTGAAATTGTATTCACCATCAACAGCTTGAATCTTGAATTTGACTGCTACGAGTCTCTTGGCCGCTTCTGGTCCTGATATTTTAGTGGAACCGGTATACCAGCTTGGTTGTGAAAACTTGTCCCAGGGAATAGCTCTCATTACCGGGGTCTCTGTTGCTTTAGAAAGTTTGGCGACCGGGTTTGCGTATTCTATTTCGGGGTCGAATGTCCCGAGACCAAGTTCGAGATCGGCTTGAGTATCTGAGGTGTATGTGATACAAAGTCCGCCCCAATCTGTTGCGTCGGCGGCATCAGGATCACCTCCACCAATAGGTTCTCCGGCAATATTAAAACCAATACCGACAAAGGGATTATACTTTAATGTTGACTTGGACAATATGGCGGTGCCGCAAACACCTTTGCAGTGCGTGATTACCGCTTCTAATGATTCTCCTGTATCAGTTCTTGTATCAACGGGCCAAACGACTTTCGATTTTCCTCCGTCATCGTTGTCCGCATAACTGAACCAATAACCCGATGTTTCGGAGTTGTTGTCAAGTCCAGTTTGAACCTGCGGCTTGCCTTCTTCTCCGTCCCACAGTTGGAAAGTTCCTGCTGCATATACCGCTGATGCTGCACAGAAAACTGCTGCTAGTTTGATTACGTTATTCATGGTTTCCTCCTTAGTCCGATTGTTGATTTATCAATAAGATATACAACTTTTATATGAATGATAAAACACTCGAACGAATAAAAGGAAAATGTATGAATTTATTATGAATTGTATTTTTATGATACAGAGTAAAGATAAATTAATGTGTTTTGAAGATGTAAATTTAATGTAAAGTGATGACTATATAGTACAAAATGTGCTGTATACGTTGTGGTTGTGCTGATAAATGAAAAATAGCCCGCGGATATTAAACCCGTGGGCATTTTTTTGCATTTGTCATTCCGGCCTCCGAGCGGGCGGACAGCACTTGGCAACTATTTGCCTTAGTGCGCATGGCCACCTTTAGGTGGGAATCTCCATCTCGAACAGTTTTACCTCAATACAATCTTCTTTACAAAATTCACGTTTTTCCCGCTAACGCGTACCATGTAAATTCCAGCATTGAGTGTCGCGAGGTTGAACGTTGCTGCATTACTCGTGGTGTTGTTAATTACGCCTTTCATCACGACTTGCCCGATTGAGTTCATCACTTCGACAGTCACTGCGGATTTGTTTCCCGTGAATTCGAGCGAGCGCCCGTTTAAATTGATCTTGACTGCAGATGTTCCGCGAACAATTTTGATCGCGTCAGGTGGGGAGGGTATGCCGCATTTCTCCGGGCAGGTTCCGTCTTTCGGCCCGACGGCGCAAATTCTGAATTCGTATTCACCGGGTTCCGCCTGAATTTTAAAATGCACTCCGACAAGTTGCTTTGCAGCCGATTCACCATCAAATTTAACATCGCCGTTGAACGACGAAGGCTGCTTAAAGTCGGACCACGACACTACAACCTTCTTGTCTGTTTTAGATGCCGGAAGGTTTACTGCTGGGTTTGCGTAATTCATCGTTGAATCAATGGTTTCGCCAAGGCCGAGTTCTAGGGATATGTCTGTGTCCGATGCGTAGGTCACGCAGAGGCCGCCCCAGGCGGAGGCGTCACCTGCGACTAATGTGTTGTCGGTGGGGGACGCTTCCCCGACGATGTTGAATCCCATGCCGGAGAACGGTTCTGTGGTCAATGATCCTTTATAGAGAGTGGCTGTTCCGCATACTCCGTCACAATGCTCAATAACCGCATCTATATAATGAGGTTCGCATATATCATATGCGTGACACTTTTCAACTGGGTATATAATTTTTGATTCACCTCCATTAAAGGTGTCATTATAATCGTACCAAATTCCATAGGTGTTGGTTTCGTTACCTAGTCCTGTTTCTACTACGGGGACTCCATCGGCTCCGTTCCATGTTTCGAATGTGCCTGCGGCAAAAACAGTCGATGATGCAGCCAAAAGTGCGGTGGTTAAAATGATTTTCTTGTTCATTTTTTTTCCTTTGCGTTGTCACCCAGCTTGTCATTACGGCCTCTGTGCCGGAATCGACATTTTGTTTTATTTACTTAATAATAATCTTGCTTGAATAGTTCAAGGATTTTCCGGAAACGCGGACCATGTAAATCCCGGCGTCGAGGTGGGCGAGGCTAAGCGTTGTGACATTGCTTTCGATTGCGCCATGTGCGACGACCTGTCCGAGCGAATTCATGACTTTAGCTGTGGCGCGCGAAACACCCGCAAAGCTGAGCATGCGACCTTTCAAAATGGCCTTGACTGCGGATGTTCCGCGAGCAATTTGAATCCCTGCACTAGACAAGCCGCATTTCTCTGGGCATGTTCCGTCTTTCGGTCCGACTGCACAAATGTTGAAATTGTATTTGCCGGGTTCTGCCTGAATTTTAAAGTGTACGCCGACAAGTTGCTTTGCTGCTGTTTCTCCGTCAAATTTAACAGAGCCATCGTACCATGAGGGTTGTTTGAAGTCGGACCATGAAGCGACAACTTTGTTCCCTGTTTTGGATGCGGGGAGCTTTACAGTCGGATTTGCATAATTGATTGTGGAATCGACAACCTCGCCAAGACCGAGTTCCAAGGCTATATCCGTGTCAGACGTGTAGGTTACGCAGAGCCCACCCCATGAAGATGCATTGCCGGCAGCTGGATTTTGATCTGTTTCCGAAATTTGGCCAACGACATTGAAACCCACGCCGACAAACGGATCGTGTTCATAAGATCCTTTGTCTAGAATTGCTGTGCCGCAAAAGCCTTTACATTCGTAAATGACTGGCTCTAAACTTTGTTCAGCGTAAATTGGATCTATTGGTACAGGCCAGCCAATTGTAGATAATCCCGAGTTGTTATGGTCATTATAAGAATACCAATAGCCTTCAGTTTCGAGTCCATTGCCAAGACCTGTATGGATTTGAGGGCTAGAATTAGCGTCTTCATAAACTTTAGCTCCGTTCCATGTTTCGAATGTGCCTGCAGCAAGTGTTGCAGATGCGGCGCAAAGTGCAGCCAAAATGATTTTTTCCATAATCCACTCTCTGAATTCAAATTAACCCAATAGAAAATATATTTACTTTTTCGCCTGTTTTCTATGAATAATTTTCAAATAAATGAAATTTTTTTTCAGATGAATCATATGCAATCTTAATGATACATTTTGCTTGTTGCAGGGTAATTATTCGTCAAAAGTCGTTGGTTGTTGGATTTGTGATGCCTGATGGGTGCCCAACATGGTAGTTTCTGTAGCTCCTAATCCTAAATGTTGACTTTTAATTCGTAAAAATGTAGATTGTTTACGGATTTTTATCAAAAAATATGCAATGTCACAAATAAATATGTGGACTTTTAATAATTTTTAGTATATATTTATAATGGCTGTTGAGTGGTGGATCGGAGATGTTTATGGAGTTTAGGAAAATTGAATTCCTTTCTAGGTTGAAACGCATTGTCTGTGATGCGTGCTTTTGCATTTTCCTTATAATAGCTTTGTGCTTTGCGTTTGCCAAAGCGGCGAACCCGTTGACAACGGCTTTTTATTCTGCCGATGCCGCTGCTTTGGTCCACAACGACAGCCTTTTCATTTTCGCGGGGCACGACGAACAGGGGCCGCAGGGGAATAACAATAAAGCGTTTGTCATGAATGACTGGCATGTGCTCGTGACCGACGATATGGAGCATTACCACGATTATGGGGCGGTTTTGAGCGTCAAGACGTTCAAGTGGGCGAATGCGAGCGCTTTTGCGGGGCACTGCGAGTACCGAAACGGCAAGTTCTACTGGTATGTGGCGATTCATCACGGGACAATTCGTGAAAACGGGAGCGAAGGCTTTGCCATTGGCGTTGCCGTGGCGGACCATCCGTCTGGACCATGGAAAGATGCGATTGGGCAGGCGCTTATCACCGACAATACGCCGAATGATGTCAAATTGAACATCGACCCCGCCATTTTTTATGACGGCAACGATATCTGGATGTACTGGGGTTCGTGGAATGCGGGCCGCCGTGTGAAACTCAAGGAAAACATGATTGAGCTTGCTAGCACGCCCGAAGACATCAAAATCAAGGACTTTTTCGAAGCGCCGTGGATGCACAAGTTCCGCGGAAATTATTACTTCAGCTATGCGGCGGGTTACCCCTCGACGACGAACTATTCCATGGCTCCGACGATTAATGGACCGTGGACGCAGAAAGGCGTCATCAACGACAAGATGGAAAATTCCGAGACGAACCATCAGGCGATATTCAAGTATCTCGGGCACTGGTATTTCATGTATCACGGCGCGAATTCCCCGGGTGGCTGGACGTACCGCCGTTCCGTGAACATCGACTACCTCTACTACGACCGGGACGGAAACATCCAGAAAATCAAACGCACCAGCGGTGTGGACCCGGTCAACAACGCGCTTGTCGAAGCGGGCGGCTACCGCATGGTCGTTTCTCATAGCAATTTGGCGCTCGAAGATAGCGAAGGAATGGTGGTGCAACAAACTGCCGATGAAAAGAACGAGGCGCAGCTTTGGGTGCTTGCGCATGGCGATTCCGCCCGCTATTACACGCTGCAGAACTTCAAGACGAAAAAGTATTACTGCCCGCCGACAACACTATTGGATACGGTAAAAACATCGACGAAAGCCTGCGAAATCCGCATCGAGAACGCGTCCGTCACCAAAGGCTACTACCTGTTTGCCGACTACGATAGCGACTACCTCGCCGACGTGCTGAATGTTTCCAAGGATGCGGGAATGCCGCTCATTACGTGGGTTCGTACGGGAACGGACAATCAAAAGATAAAGCTCGTGAAGACGGATTTGCCTAAGGTGGAACCGCCCAAAGACACGTCGAAGGTTACGCCGCCAGATTCCGGGAATGGAGACTTGACCGGGCTTGGGAGTGTTCATGCGGCAGAGGCGCTGTTGGCGAAGTTTGCGGTTTACGATGGTGCGGCTCGCGTGATTCGCTTGACGCAAAATGCAAAATGGACTTTACTTGACGTGAACGGCGTTGTCGTGCGTCGTGGTTATGGTCGTGAAATCAATGTGCGTTCCGTTTGTTCAGGAATGTACTTTGTCCGCTCCGGCGCAAGAATCGCCAAGGTGGTATTATGGTGAAATGATGGATGCTTGATTACGTCATTGCGACGAAGCAATCTATAAATCTATGATTTTTTGGTAATTTGATATAAGGAGTTTGGTATGAAGGTTTTGAATTTTGCAAGTCTCGTGAATGGCGCGAATTTCGCGGCGTTCGTGAAATGCGCAACTCTCGCAACGATTGGCGCTTTCGGCGTTTCAACAGCAATGGCTGCCGACTGGTACGCCAAGGACAACTTGCAACCGGGACATGACCCGAGCATGACGCGCTTCGAGGACGGTTACGCCCTTATGAGCACGAACAACAATTTGCAACTGTGGACATCAGAAGACGCCTATACCTGGCGCGACCACAGGGCGACTGTGAGTGGTGTTCCGAAGTGGGCCTATACGTACGCACCGAAAACCGAAGGCATTTGGGCTCCGGATATCTTTTACATGAACGGTGAATACCGCGTTTATTATTGCGTGTCTGAATTCGGCGTACGTAATTCGGCTATAGGCTATCAATCGACAACGTCGATTATGCCGGGCACAACAGGGTACGGTTGGAAAGACCATGGCCATGTTTTCCATACAAAGCAAGGCGCGGATTCATATAATGCTATTGACGCAGACGTCGTTCGTGATACGCAGGGCAATTACTGGATGGCCTTCGGTTCGTTCGGCCTTGGAATCCAGCTGATTAAGTTGGACGCAAAGACCGGATTCCAGGCAAACGATGATAAGACTGTCTATAACATTGCGCGCCGAACAAGCAAAGCGAGCGGCGGCGCTGAAGAAGGCCCTAGCCTCATTGAACATGGTGGCAAGTATTTCCTCTTTACCGCTTGGGACAAGTGCTGCCAGCAAGGCCCATCCATCGAACAGACAACGTATAAGACTGCTTACGGCCGCGCAGACAAAGTAACTGGGCCGTATGTGGACCGTGCGGGAACAAACATGGCAAGTGGTGGCGGCACGATTCTCCTGGAGCGTTACGGGCGTTACGTGGGTCCGGGCGGCGGCGAGGCCTTCCAGGACTTGAACCGCGTGCGCTTTGTGCATCACTACTACGATTTGAATGGCGACAAGTACAACCACATCCACATCCGCGATGTCGTGTTTACCGATGATAACTGGGCTGAGATGGGACAGCCCTTCCTCGGGCGTTATTTGAGCGCCGAAGTTGAACATGGTGTGCTCACACGTGCGGCTTCGGGCGATCTAGCGATTACCCGCAGCAATACGGCCTCGAACGGGGAATATCTCGCGTACGTGAATACCGCGGGTTCCAAAATTCGTTTGCCGATGAACATTATGCAGGCGGGTGAGTATCTGTTGCGTTACCGCTACGCAAACGGTGGCGATGCGGCCGCGACGCACAAGGTGACGGTGAATGGCAAGTCACAGACGGTGACGCTCCCGCCGACAGGTTCATGGGGCACGTTCCCCGAAAAGTCCGTCGTGATGGTGCCTGCGACACTCAAGCGCGGAGGCAACTTCATCGAATTGGAACCTTCGCCTAATGGAAATTTCGCGGAACTGGACCGCATCGACTTCTTGCGCATCATCCGCGATACGATTCCTGCGAACGGCTTTGACAATGGCATCCGCGTGCGACTCACTGACAAAGATGAATTTGCGATTAAAGATGGCGGCTATGCGATTTTCGAAAACGTCGTGACCGATTCGCTCAAGAACAAAACGGAAGTTTCGATTCAGGTGAAAAACGCAACCGCAGGCAAGCTCGCTATTCGCGATGGCAAAAAAGACGGAACTGTCCTTGCAGAATGTAACCTCTCGACGGCGAAGGCTGCCGCAAATGGTTGGTCCGAGGCAAACTGCGGAACTCTTAAAATCGGTGGCATCAAGGACTTTTATTTGACCGCTTCGGGCGTCTCTGGCGAAGCGATTGTTGGAAACATCATCTTCAAAAGTACCGATTTGCCAGAATCAAGCTCGTCCGTTGTACCTGAGTCAAGTTCTAGCAGCTCGGAAGGAACGACCGGAATTGTGCCGCGCGCGGCTCGCTCGGGCAACATGGCTCCAGTTCGTAAGGGCTACCATGACCTCAAAGGCCGTCGATTTGACAAGCAGATTCCGTACAGGGTGATGTTCTAGTTCTTTTTTAGTCCTAAATTCATTCAACGAATATATATTTACTATGGATGTGTGGAATACTTGAGGTTGTTATGAGAAAATTTAGCACCGTTATTTCTGTTTCCATGCTCTTTGCCGCACAGGCTTTTGCGGCCGATTGGTACGCGAAGGAGACCCGCTGGGCTGGGCATGACCCGGACATTATCCGTTACGAGGACGGCTATGCGCTCGCGACGACGGACAACCACATGCTCATGCAGTTTTCCGAAGATGCGTTGAACTGGAAGAACGGCGAACAGGCCATGCCGAAGTTTTCTCAGTGGCTTTACAAGTACGCGCCGAACATGATTGACATCTGGGCACCGGATATTCATTACATTGGCGGGGAATACCGCATGTACTATTGCGGCTCCGAGATGGGCATCCGCTCGTCTGGCATGGGCTTCATGGCGAGCAAGGAAATCGATCCGACGAAGCCAGGTTACGGCTGGACGGACATGGGCGAGGTGATTCACACGGTCAAGAGCGATTCCTACAACGCAATTGACGCGGCGGTGCTGAAGGACCTGGATGGCAAGGTTTGGATGGCGTTCGGTTCGTGGGGCACGGGCATCCACATTCTTGAACTCGACGAGACGACGGGCAAGGTGAAGGACGGCGCGAAGATGATCAACATCGCGAACCGCGGCGGCTCGGGTATCGAGGGCGCAAGCCTCATTGAGCACAACGGCTACTACTATCTTTTTACGGCGTGGGACAACTGCTGCAAGAAGGGCGCGGACCTCGAGAACAATTCCTACAAGACAACGGTCGGGCGTTCCAAGTCGATTACGAGCGGCTACGTCGATCGTAGCGGTAAGGCGCTCTTGAATGGTGGCGGCACGATTTTGTTGAGCCGTTACGGGCGCTACTACGGGCCTGCGGGCGGCGAGGCGTTCCAGGACGTGAACCGTCAGCGCTTTGTGAACCACTATTACGACAAGAACGACAAAGGAAATTCTTATATACAAGTTCGCGACATAGTTTATTCTGATGATAATTGGCCGGAACTGGGGCAGCCCTTCCTCGGGCGTTACCTGAGTGCCGAGGCGGAACACGGAATCCTCACGCATGTGGATATTTCCAGCAGTTCCAAGGCGTCTAACGGCGAGTTC
Organism: Fibrobacter sp.; assembly: GCA_017965445.1. GTDB lineage: Bacteria > Fibrobacterota > Fibrobacteria > Fibrobacterales > Fibrobacteraceae > Fibrobacter. The sequence continues at coordinate 28,698 of JAGCPZ010000038.1, forward strand.
TGCGCCTACATCAACTACGACGATAGCAAAATTCGTTTGCCGATGATTATCCCGCAGGCGGGTGATTACCTTATTCGTTACCGTTACGACAACAACTGGACCGAAGATGGGGCAAACGGAAGCTCGCATTTCGTGAACATCAACGGCAAGAAGCAGGAAATCGAGTTGCCGCTAACGGGCGCTTGGAGCGAATTCCCCGAGAAGTCTGTCGTCTATATCCCGACGAAACTCAAGCGCGGTTCGAACTTTGTCGAAGTGACGAAGGGCAAGCATTATGCGGAACTCGACCGTCTCGACTTCTTGCGCATCATCCGCGATACGATTCCGGCGAACGGCTTTGATAACGGTATCCGCGTACGTTTGACGGACAAGGACGAATTCGCCATCAAGGACGGCGGCTACGCGATTTTCGAGAACGTGATTACGGATTCCATCGTGGGCCCGGGCGTACTTGTGCAGGTGAAGAACGGTGCGGGCGGTACGCTGAACATCCGCAAGGATGGCAAGAAGGGCGACGTGATTTCGAAATGCGAATTGCCCTCGGCGGGTGACGCAAGCAAGTGGATTGACGTGCGCTGCTCCAACATGCCGGAACTCAAGGGCGTGCAGGACTTCTACCTGACCGCAGAAGGCCTCGGCGGCGAAACGCTTCTCGGCAACATCAAGTTCGACAAGGGTGTAGATACGACACGTACGACGATTCGTCATATGGATGGTCGCACATCATTTGAAACGCTCCGTCAAAGCATTACGTTTGACCGTGGAAATAGCCTAGTTCGCCTGGCTTCCGAAGAAAAATGGACGCTTTTCGATGCCAACGGTGTTGCCGTCAAGCATGGTTACGGACGCGAATTCCGCATGTCGGGCCTACCTCATGGCGCATATTTCGTGCATTCTGCAGGTCAAATGTTACCGATTCGTTACTAAACGGACCTGAAACTCAATTGTACTAAGTTTATTTCCAATAACGGGTTTTTGTGAAAAAAGCCCGTTTTTTGTGTGCTTTTGCACACTTTGCAGATTTTTTGTGATTTAATGAATTTTCTTCGTTTTAATTCGTTTATTTCAAGAACGCAAAGAAAACAGCCGCAATAATCAGCACAAAAGCGACAATGTGATTCCATTGCAGCGCTTCGTTATTGAATACCGTTACCGCAATAACCGTGAACACCGTCAAGGAAATCGCTTCTTGGATGACTTTCAACTGCATCAGGCTGAAGGGTCCGCCATTGATTTTGCTACCGATGGTATTGGCGGGAATCATGAAGAAATATTCGATGAGCGCGACGCCCCACGATGCAAGAATCACAAGGATGAGCGGCCAGTCGGTGCTGATGTGCATTTCCTTGAGTTTGAGGTTGCCGTACCAGGCGGCGGTCATGAATACGTTACTGATGATGAGGAGGATTACTGTAATGATTCCGGCTTTCATGGGGGAGTGAGTGGTTAGTGGTTAGTAAGCTGTGGTTAGGGGATTTTTTCCTCGAGCCTCGCACGTCTCTCGTCTTTCGTCAGTAGGCCCGTAGGGCCGTTCTCTCGTCTAAGCCTATACGGTTTTCCCGTACTGTGCTGGTAGGCGAGGCGGGCGCGGACTTGTTCCAAATACTGGATGTATTTTTCGCTTTGGTAATCGCGGTATGTCCAGTCAAAAGCGTGGAAATGCCCGTCCTGAAAGTAGAGGGTGGGTTCCACGAAAATTCCACGCTGCATATAGACGCGTTGGCGTTGGTCTTTGGTTGTTGCCAAGAAGAACTGCCCGAGAGTCATGTAGCCCGGATCAAGATTTACCGGTCGAAGTCCCGGCGTTCCGTTTTCCTTGGCTATTTCAAGCTCGATGTCATTGGTCCAAAGTTTGATATCGACAATCGTTTCGCGTTCGACAAGGTTTTCATAACTGAAAAACGCACGGACGGGGGCATCGCCGATTTCTTCTTTGTAGTAATTGGTGAACGTAAACGGAAACGGTTCCAAGTTTAGGTCTTCTTCGCCGAAACGTTCCTTGAGGACGTTGCGTACCGCATTTACAGAATCGGCGTCTTTTGCGAGAATGCCTACGACAATTTTAACCTTGGCTGGAGTTCTTATTTCACCCATGGCCGCAAATTTAGTAAATGGTAATCGCCGCCACGGGTGCTAGTTTTGTATTTTTAGGATATGTTGAATAAAAAATCACGATTCTCGTTGTTATTGGCGATTGCACTTTTATCTCTCGTCTCTAGTCTCACGTCTGCCTACGCCGAGGCCCCGCGTGTTGTACCCGAAATTCTCGATTCCGTTTCGCACGAGCAAACGCACTTTACGCAGGGGCTTACGTTTGACGGCAAAGAGATAATCGAGACAACCGGGCTTTATGGGAAGTCTGGGCTTTACCGTCGTACGCTTGATGGCAAAGTTCTCGATTCAGCACGCCTTGAAGAACGTTACTTTGGCGAGGGTTCCGTTGTTTTGGGCGATGAAATCTACTACCTGACTTGGAAATCGCATAAGGCGTTTATTTACGGGCGTAAACCGTTCAAGAAAAAGGGGGCGTTCCGCATACCGACAGAAGGTTGGGGGCTTACGCTTTGGCATGACGAGCTTTTGATGAGCAACGGCACCGAGGAACTTTTGCAAATTGCTCCGGGCGGTTTCAATGTGTCGGGGATTATTACAGTCCGCGATGGTGAACAGCCCATAAAATATTTAAACGAACTTGAAGTTGTAGGAAATATTTTATATGCAAACATCTGGCAGACGGACTTGATTGCCGAGATTGAGCTCCCGAGCGGGAAGGTGCTTCGCTATATCGACTTCTCGAAAAAAGCGGGGGAGCTTCGCGAACGCTTCCATAACATTGACGTTTTGAACGGGATTGCCTATGACGGCAAGGACTTTTGGGTGACGGGCAAGCTCTGGCCGCAGATTTATAAAGTCAAGTTCTAGTTTTTTTACTATATTAAAGCAAGCACCGGGGGTGCTCTGGTTTGCCAAAATTCCTGCTCTTCGCAGTAATTTTGCCCTTCGGGCTTTTCGAGCTTACGCTCTCAAAGGCTTAAACGCTCCTTAAGGTCGCGTTTAATCGACAGGTCTCAACTGGATTACTTTACAAATTTTATTGAACTTTTTATATTTTATTAAGACACCACGGGGGTGCTTTCTACCTTCGGTAGAATCACCTACGGTTCGGCCATGTCAAAATGCAAGCATTTTGCCGCGGCTCTCACCTTGGGGGTGCTTTGGTTTCGACAGGGTTACCGAAGTGTTAGTTGCAAGTCGAGGTCTCAGACGAGGGCAACTCGTTAAAAAGTCTGAAAAAAAATAAGTGCTGACGAAAACTACGCACTCGCTGCCTAATTAACGGCAACGCCGGGCCTCATCCCGCTCCCATCGGGGTGTACGTCCGGACGCAATATGGGATAGGGAAGTGTCATGCCTGGGGGCATCTCCCGAGATTCACTAGGCTGGTCAAACTTCGCGCCGACCTTCTTGGGCGTGGATAAGACGAGATCTTAAATTCGAAGGGAACACTTGTAGGAACGTACATGGACGTGATTTTGGACAGGAGTTCGACTCTCCTCACCTCCAGAAAAACAAAAGGCTCTCATCGAGGGCCTTTTATTTTTGCTTTTTTGCATTTTTCAATCCCTGATAGTACCAAAAAAAATTATACTTCTTTATAAGAAGCGAGTTAAAAGGAGTGCCCATATATGGAGTCTGTGAAACGTTTTTGCAAATTTTTAAGTTGCAATAAACCCGTTCTTATGGTTATTCTGGGCTGCTTCTTTTTACTGGCACCGCCTTTTTTCTCGAACATAAAGTTTCTGTATATTCTCAGTGTTTGGATTTGGCCATTCTGTTTTTTGTACTATGCGCACTTTAGCCAAAAGAGTTATGCGCAGGCTGTGCTGCTCGCTTTTTTAGTTGTTGGTCTCAGTTTCCGTTTTCATGGTGTGCTCGGTCCTGATTTTGAAGGAGCTGGCGGCCTGTTCATGGTCTTTACGTCATGCGTATTCTGGATTCCTTTTGTGTGGGATTCTGTTTATTGCCACAAGGAGAGTCCGTTCATCTATACGCTTGTATTCCCGGCCATTTTCTGCACCATGAATTATATTCTTTCGGCATGCAGCATTATTCCGATTTGCAATTTGGCCTACGCTCAATACGACAATAAGCCCTTCTTGCAACTGGCTTCGGTGATTGGTGAATTCGGCATTACGTTCTTGATTACGTGGACTGCTTCTGTTGCGATATACGTTATTGAACATTGGAAAAGACCTGAGGGCAAGCGTGTTGGTTTGATTGCATTGTCAATCCTTATTTTATTGCACATCGGTGGTGCAGTCCATTACAGCACACGGAGCGAAGAAAATGCTACGGTGAAAGTAGCGCAAGCCATCGGACCAAAGCTAGACCAGGACAAAAGCGAATGGGGCATTTTGACCTATGCCCGGAATATGGAATCTTTCGAAGCGATTGCTACTTCAGCTTTTGAAAAGGGCGCCGATATTCTTGTGTTTAGCGAGGAAGCTTTCACAATCGAAGATCTCAATGAACAGCGTTTTATGGAACATGTTCGTGAAATGGCGAGAAAATTCTCGTTACCGATTCTCCTGACGCTAGAAATCGTCGATTTGGATAACGACCACGAAGGAAAGCTGATTAACAAGGCTGTTCTTATTGACAAATATGGCGAGGTTTTGACGGAGTATCTTAAACACAACATACTTCCCGTTGTAGAAGCTGGTTCCACGGTTATTGGCGAAGGGCCAATTCCCGCTAAAGTTCTTGCCCTTGGCAATTCCTCGTATGGGGTTTCGTTTACGATTTGTTATGACGGAAACTTCTCGGAATTCGTTCGTGGCATGGATCCGACAACGCAACTATATTTCAACCCGTGCTGGGACTGGAAGTCCATTAACGATTTCCATTACCGCACCATTGGTGTCCGTTCGGTTGAAATGGGTGTTAACTTGGTCATGACGACAAACGATGGTATATCGCTTGTAAGTAACCCGGTCGGCAAAGAGATTTCCCTCGCGCAGATTGACCAACTGGGACTTGACCAAATTTACATCACGGAAGTCCCGACAAAACAGATTGAAACGATTTATTCAAAAATTGGCGGGCTTCTCAATTTGATTTATCCGGTGATATCGCTGGTGTTCATCGTGTTTGGACAAAGGCGTGGCTGGCGTCGCAAGATCAAGCTTAACAAGCTTAAACGCCAGAGAACGAAAGCTTGATATTCTTTTCAGTTAGGAGGATGGTATGGATTGTAGAGTGTTGGTTCGATTCGTTGGCGTTCAGGAGGATTTGGACGCACTATGGTCGGAATTCATGGAGCATTTCTCGGAAGCAGAACTGCCCAGCGTCGATTCGGGCGAATGCTATTCGGTCGATGAAATTATGACGGACGAATACGAGAGCCGATTCGAGGAGTTGCCTGAATCGGAGCTGCTAGCCCTCGACGGGACGTTCCTTGTCGAAGACGAGCCTCCCGAAGATGTCTTGACCGATATTTTGGAGCGATTTGAACGCGTCTATGCGGTGTTCAAATGGTCCACGATGGATGTCGGGATTGGTTGTGGCACAAGCGAAGGATGGGGCGAGTTTAACGCGGACCGCGTTGATGACGGCTCCGATGAAGCGAACGAAATCTCCGAAGCCGTCCTGGGCTTTTGATTTTCGTCAAGTTTTCGCAAACCTCCTCCTGGCCTCCGGCATTGTCATCCCAGACTCTAGCGTTGTCAATCTGGCGTCAAGCATTGTCCTCCCGGCCTCCACTGTTGTCTTCCCGGCCTTGTGCCGGGATCAGTTTGTTGACATTTTTCTTATTTTTTTTATAATTGTTTCGTTTTTATGGCCCTTGTGGTAACAAAGGAAAATCATGCTTAAAAAAGACGAAAAGAAATGCTATCAGAAGCCCAAGATGAAGGTTCAAACGTTAAAGGTTCAGTCCAAGCTTATGCAGCCAACGAGTCTGCCGAATTCAATGGAAATAATTATTGATACTGATGAAAATCCTTAAAGCGGACTTATCGCCCTACAATGGCAAATTTCGACAATAAAGCTTTTTACGCGCTCCTACGAATGGCCCTGGACCCGGAGTGTAGGGCTTCTCTTTTTCCGTATCGTCTGAATGAAACGGAATGGGAAGCCATCCATACGGAGTGTCTCAGACAGCTTATGGTTGGAGTTGCGTATCGTGCAATTTGCCATTTGCCTAAGGAACAGAAACCGCCAATGGAGCTCATTTATCAATGGGCAAGTGAAGTGGAAGTCATCAAGGGCCAGAACAAGCAACTGAACAGCAAGTCTGCACATCTCACGCAGCTCTTTACCGCCCATAGCCGCAAAACCGCCGTACTCAAGGGACCTGCCAATGCAAGGCTTTACCCAGACCCTTATATGCGGCAGGCGGGCGACATTGACCTCTGGGTCGAAGGCGGGCGTGATAGCGTTGTTGCTCTTTTGGGTGAATTGGATTTCGCCTTAAGCGACAGGTGCCTTAGGGCACAGCATCATATTTGCTTGGACCCAGACGAAAATGGAATTATTGTAGAAGTTCATCACAGACCGTCGTCCGGAAATTTCAACCCATTCGCAAAAAAACGTTTGCTAAGCTATCTTGAACGTGAAATTTTGAATTTGGAACTTGCTCCCGAAGGCTTTTATGTACCTTCGATGAAGTTTGCGCTCATAATGCAGCTCTCACATATCCAGAAACATTTCTTTCAAGACGGCATTGGACTCAAGCAACTGGTGGACTACTTCATTCTCTTGCGTAATTCTTCGCCCGAAGACCGCAATGAAGTCGTATCCAAGCTCAAGACGTTTGGACTATACAAGTCTTGTGGTGCTGTGATGTGGATTATGGAATATGTCTTTGGACTGTCTTCAGAAAAAATGCTCGTCAAACCGGACGAACGCCGCGGCAAGATGATGCTTGCCGAAATAAATGCTGGTGGAAATTTTGGATACAATCCCCAAAAAAAGACTTCTCATTTTGTAACATGGCTAAAACGCCGATATAGCTCGATTCGTTTGATTACATTCGCTCCAATGGAGGCTATACTGCATGAAATCGACTACTGGAAAAGTTTTATGTGCTATATGCCGCTCCGCATCAAGTACCGCCGACTATCTGTTCGTAATGTATAACAAACTGTAATTTCTATTTTTTCAATATGTCCGATTTAGTCAATCCCATTTATAAGATTTTGTTTAGTTTTTTGCGCTGTGCTGCAGGAACCATTGATTGCCCGAATGTAAAATTGACTCCTGAAGAATGGCAAAAGCTTTTCTTCGAGGCCAAGCGGCAATCTGTTCTGGATGTTGTTTTTACTGTTTTTCAAAAGCTCCCCAAAGAAAATCTTCCGCCAAAGCCGTTGCTAATGCAATGGGCAGTCCATGCCGAAGCGACAAGAGATATGAACAAACGCATGAATGCGGAAGCGGCTCGTTTGACCGGAATTTTTAGCAAAGAGGGGCGGCGTACGGCAGTCTTGAAGGGAGCCGCCAATGCAAGGCTTTATCCAGACCCGCTAAGTCGCCAGTGCGGTGACATCGATTTCTGGGTTGAAGGTGGATTCAAAAGTGTCGAAGATTTGCTTCTAAAATTGAAGTTTATCCCGGAACACGAAGAGACTTCGTGTCGTCATCATATTCACATGCCCAAAAATGAGGATGGCGTCACGGTGGAAATCCACTATAAACCGGCATCTGGAAATCCATACAAGAACGGCGAACTTCAAAAGTACTTGAACAAGGAAATTCTGAATTCGGAACTAGTTCCGGAAGGATTTTATTCGCCAACTATCAAGTTTGCCTTGGTCATGCAGCTTTCGCATCTGCAGCAACATTTCTACAGCCATGGTCTTGGTTTTCGCCAGTTCATGGACTACTTCATTTTACTGAAACATTCCACGGAAAGCGACCGACGCGAAGCAACCGATATAATGAAATCGCTTTACATGCTCAAAGCTTGCAGTGCCGTCATGTGGATGCTCGAAGAAATCTTTGGACTCGACCATGAATTGATGCTTTGCCCTCCAGATGCTTGGCGCGGGAAAAAGCTCATGAAACTGGCTTTGGATGGCGGAAATTTTGGTCAGTACGATCCGAAACACCTGTCGCGCATCAACGTTTTTGTTCGCTGGTTCAAGGACCGTCTAAGAGCGTTAAGCTGGATTCCCTTTGACCCTGTTAATGCAATATTTAAAGAATTAAAATATTGGCGGGCGACTATTTCTGTGATACCGCTCCGTATTAAACGTAGGAAGATTGCTTTATGAGTTTATCTGTTCAAGAGACACGATATTACAAGGTTGCAGACCATGTGTTTTCGCTAAAGGCAAATGCCGGGCTTAGCGATGATTTCTTTGAAAAAAATGCGGATAACTACGCCCCTTTTTCGGTAAGTGCATGCGATTGCCTTTTTTCGATGGAGGTTGTCACGGATGCAAAAGCTCCCGTGTTTGTCGAAGAAACTAGGCAAGACGAGGAAGGTCAGCGGATTGTATGCGGCATTACGCAGCATGGAGAATCGCTCTTTGAATTTTATCTGTTCGATAAATATGTCGGTACGTTAGTTTGCTCTAAAGACTACAGGACTTCAAAGCTTTTTGTTCCGAGTGCTGAAAATACTTCGCACTTGAAATTTGCGGTGAACAATGCCCTGATGGTACTATACGCAATTGCGACGGCACCGTTCGATACAGCGCTGTTCCATGCGGCAGTAGTGAACTATCAAGATCGCGGCTACATGTTCCTTGGAAAAAGTGGAACCGGCAAGAGCACGCATGCAAGGCTTTGGCTCAAGTACAACGAAGGCTCGACGCTTTTGAATGACGATAACCCTGTAGTGCGTTTTTACAAGAATGCAGACGGCAAGGGTTTTGCGAAAGTTTTCGGTTCGCCCTGGAGTGGAAAGACGCCCTGTTACAAGAACGAGGAATGTATGCTAGGCGGCTTTGTGCTCTTGGCCCAGGCCCCTTTCAACGAGATTTCTCGTTTGCGCGGGGTGCAGGCTTATGCTGCAATTCTCCCTTGCATTTCTGGTAAGCGTTGGGAACGCTCCATTGCCGACGGCTTGCACAATACCGAGAATGCTCTTGCTGCAAATGTTCCCGTGTGGTACTTAAAATGTCTGCCTGACGAAGCCGCTGCGAAACTTTGCCTAAAGACGGTGGCTGAATGAGCGACCCTCGAAAAATTGATGACAGCGCCATTATAGCAGAAGCGATTCGGCTCGTTTCGGATGGTGTAAGCGTCACGTTCCCTGTAAACGGTAGAAGCATGTTGCCGTTCATTGTCGGAGGACGCGATAGCGTCGTCTTGGAAAAACCGACGGATTTACGAAGGGGAGACATTGTTCTTGCCCTTGTCGAAAATGGAAAATCGAAAGACAAGTTCTATGTTGTACACCGGGTACTTTCTTTGGATGGCGACCACGTGATTCTGATGGGCGACGGTAATTTGGCTTTACGTGAATATTGTAATAAGGTCGATGTCTTTGCCAAGGTCGTTCAGGTGGTGCGTGGAAACGGCAAAAAGTGCTCGATTAACTCGTTTGGATATCGTTTGGCTGCAAAAGTCTGGTTTGCTTTGCTACCTTTTAGACGGTATTTTCTTTGGCTTTATAGAAAGGTTCATTAATATGCGTATAAAGAATGGATTTGTGTTGCGCGAAGTGTGCGGCGAACAGGTTATCATGGGTGAAGGTGTCGGTGCGCTTGATTTTGGCAAGCTCCTTTGCTTGAACGAAACCGCCGCTTGGCTTTGGCAAAAGGCTTGCGACATGGGCGATTTTACGGTCGAAAAACTGGCCGAAGCCTTGTGTGGCGAATACGATGTCAGTGCGGAACAGGCTAAAGCCGATGTCGCCGCAATCGTTGCCGAATGGCAAAAGGTCAACGTGGTCGAATGAAATATGTCGCCTGGCTATGGCGTGGAACGAGCGGGTTCCGTGTAAATATCGCAATCCGCGTTTTGTTGGGGACTGGGCGCGTGGCGCTCGGTCTTTTGATGATATGGCTTAGCAAGCGTTTTATCGACGAGACGATTCGCACAGGTTCATCGGACGATGTTGTTCGGATGATATTGCTGCTTGTCGCGACTGTGGTCGGGGTGATTATTCTGCGGCTTGTATATTATTACATGACGAATGCCGCCACGGTCAAAAAGTCGAACGCTCTTAGGTTATTCTACTTTGAAACCTTGTTCAGACGTCAACTTTTTGACGGTCATGAACTCCATTCGGGCGACGTTACGTCAAGGCTATCCAAGGATATTGAAAACATAAGTAACTCCGAGATGGATACGATTCCGCAGATGGCTGTTACATGCATCCAGCTTGTTGGCGCGTTCATGCTCATGCGTTGGTTTGATGCTCGGCTTGCGTGGGCGCTGCTATTGATTACACCTGTGATGGTCGTGATTGGCAAGTTGATTTCGCGCAGACTGCGGAAAATGACGCTCGCCATCCGTGAGAGTGAAAGCCAAATCCAGATGCAGGTGCAAGAAGGCGTCGAATTCAATGCTGTTTTGCGTTCGCTTGAAAGCGAAAACTGGGTAACAAAACATTTGAACCTTAAACAGGACAAACTTGAACATGAGGTGCTGCGCCGTACCCGCTTTACCGCTGTAGCCCGTTTTGCAATTGGTTCTGCTTTTGGTCTTGGCTATTTGCTTGCCTTTGTGTGGGGCGGTCTTGGACTCCGCGACGGAACGATTACGTTCGGCGTGATGACTTCTTTTTTGCAACTGGTGGGGCAAATCCAGCATCCGATTCTTACATTGCTTGGAATGGTTCCGCAACTGGTGCATTCAACGGCGAGTATCGACCGCCTGGAAGAACTGGAAGCAGGGTGTGGCAACCGTGAGCGCGTTCCTGATGTCGTGTTGGACGGCCCTCTGGGCGTAAGTTTGGAAAACGTCCGCTTTGCTTATGCCAATGGCGACCACGAAATTGTCGCCGATTTTTCCCATGACTTTAAGCCCGCTAGCAAAACGGCCATCATGGGGGAGACGGGCAAAGGTAAAACGACGCTCTTCAGGCTTTTGCTCGGCTTTGTCGAACCGGCCTCCGGGAAAATGCAGATTTATTCAGGTCGCAAAGTTTCTCAAGATGACGTTCACGGAAAGAATGTTGCAATTACCGAAGCTACCCGCCCGAATTTCGTCTATGTGCCGCAAGGGAACACTCTAATGAACGGCTCCATCCGTGACAATCTGCTGTTGGCAAATCCGGAAGCGAGCGAGTCGGAAATGAAAAATGCGTTGCATGTGGCCTGTGCGGATTTCGTCCTTGACCTTGTCGGCGGAATTGATTTTGAACTTGGCGAACGCGCACGTGGATTGAGTGAGGGGCAGGCCCAGCGCATTGCGATTGCCCGCGGTCTTTTGCGCCCAGGAAATATTTTGCTTTTCGACGAAATCAGTTCTTCGTTGGACGAGGGGACTGAAACGGAACTTTATAAACGGTTGTTTGCGTCTTTCCCAGAAAAGACGATGATTTTTGTGACGCACCGCACAGCGGTTTGTGCAATTTGTGACGAGACTATTCGTTTGTAACGGTAGTCACAATTTTCTTTTTACAATACCGCCATATTCAATATCTAATCTTTTTTTACTTGATTTTCACATACCAAATTTCTAAATATACATGCGGACTAGGTTGGTGTGTGGAGGTTTTATGTTTTTATCCCGTATAGTGCCCGTCTGTGTAGCAGCGGCGATTACCACAACATTCGCAGTTCTTGATTTGCCCAATGCGCAACCCAAAGTGGATGCTGCTTATTGGAATGCCGCGCTTGACAGCACGTGGCAAGGACTTATCCGCCGAAATATCCAGCCCTATAGTGCCGGTGTAGGCCTAATTCACCGCCCCAAAAGCGAAGCTCCTGGCGATGCCGTGAGTGAAGGCGTTGGATACGGCATGCTTGTCGCACTTTATGCCGATGACCAGGCTTCTTTCAACAAGATGTGGGACGAGGCCAATTCCACCATGTGGGGAAAATGCTATTACAACTGGCAGATGTCCGTTGATGGTAAAATTGTCGGAACGGGCGCTGCCTCCGATGCCGAAGAAGATATCGCCCTTGCGTTGATTTTTGCAGATAAACTTGTATCTGCGGGCAAGTGGAAAGCATATACTTCCACAAAATTCGGTTACGACTACAAGACCCATGCGCAGAAAATTCTCGATTGCATGTGGAGTTCCGAACAGGTGACTAGTGACGGCATTCTCGCTCCGGGAGCAGGGTGGGGTGGTCGCTCGTTTGTGAATCCGGGGTATTTTTCTCCGGCATGGTATAAGATTTTTGCCAAGTTCGATAGCAATGGCGACCGCTGGAACAAGGTTGTCGATAAGTCCTACGAAATCATTTCTAAAAGCCCTGGCTATAGCATGGGCATGGTGCCGGACTGGATGACGCCCGGAGGCGGCTGGGTCGGTTCGGCAGGCCTTGGTTACAACGCTTATTTCGAAAGCAAGGGCTTTTTCAAGGATGCCATTCGCATCTTGTGGCGTGTCGCGATTGATGCCATTTGGTTCGATGAACAACGGGCTAAGTCGTTCCTCAAGAATGCGCTGACATTCATTAATTCCAAGGGCGGAGCGAAAGCGGCGAACTTCTACCAAATAGAAAACGCAGGCGAGCTTTTGCCAGCCGATGACAAATGGTATGATTTTAACAACTCGAAGGATTCGACGACATGGCGCTATCGCCGCGAACATAGCCATTTGACAATTGGCATGTGGGCGACTGCCGCGATGGCGGTGGGCGAGAAAGCAGACCGTATCGCATTCAGCGAAGAAATGGGCAAGTTCTACGAAGGCCGCGATTACTTTGGAAAAGCAAAGGACGAATCCGGTGCGCTCGAAGATACGCTCCACAACGAAATGTATTTCGACCAGTTCCTCGCCTGGTTCGGAACCTCAATGATGAGCGGCGCTTTTGTGAACGTTATCGACGCCATCGACAATCCGAAGGCGGCGACCGTTGGCGATTCATCGTCACTGACTCCTTCAAGGATTTCTGTTGGCCGCTTCGCTACGGTTGCGGGTTTGAAAGTCAATCACTTGGACGGAGCCGTGTTGATGTCTGTTCCTGAGAATGCAAACTGGAGCATTTTCGATTTGAACGGGCAAATGGTAGCCCAGTTTGCCGGTAAAGATTTCCTCTGGAAAACGCGTGGACAAAGTGGAATTTATATCGTGAAAGCGGCTTCCCGCAATCGCGTTTATTCACGTAAAATATCCGTGCGATAATCTTCACACGGATGCGCCTAGACCCCTCCTCCCTCCTTAAGGGTCTAGGCGCTTTTGCTTTTTTCTCCTAACAACAAATTTTTAATTCTGAGTTCTACTATCTAAACGCTCCAGCAGCGTATCGCAGATTTCGGTCAGCATGCGTTCGTGCGTGCAGACTTCGGGCGAAACGCCTTCGATGCTGCCTGTCGTATAGAACGACGTACAGGCGCATTCGTGGGCACAACAGCGGTAGCGGATGTCGCAACCTTCGCATTCTTTTTTGTCGCTATCCAAAAATTCACGGATTTCTTCGCAAGCTGTTTCATCAAATCCGGTAAAGACGTTCCCCTGCACGTAACGGGCGTTTGAGTTTGAGGTGATAAATCGCGTGCAGGGGAAAATGTTTCCGTTGGTGGCAACGCCAATCGCTCCATTATAGACGTGACAAGAATAGAGCCTGTAACGCGAATTTATAAGAGCTAGCTTAACCTTGTCATGAATCGTTCCGATAAAGACTTTATCGCCTTTTTCGCGGCATTCCTTCCAATATTTTGCAATTTTCTGGTATTGCAAAGCGAGCCTGTCAAAATCGTCTCCGCTCCATTTGCCGTCGAAATCAACGCTTGTGGTAAGGCTCTGGAATCCTTGCTCGTGCAGCCATTTGATGCTCTCGAAAACAGTTTCGATATGTGGACGCGTAATCGTGCTTAATGCCACAGCGCCAAGTTTTACAAAACGAGGTATGTTCTTTTCGATAGATTTGAAACTGCCAGTCCCGTTTACGGTGCGACGGGCGATGTCGTGATGGTGCTCGGGACCATCGAGCGAAAGGTAAATGCAGAAATGTTCCTTTTCGCAAAAATCGAAAAATTCATCATCGAATAGCGTGCCGTTTGTATTTACCGCAAATTGCAACTTGAAATTTGCGGAAATTTTGCCTTCGTCTATGGCTTCGGCGACTATAGCTTTTGCAAACCCAACACCTTTATAGATGGCATCCCTGCGTAAAAGAGGCTCGCCACCGAAAAACGTGATATTCAAATACTGTTGTTTAAAGTAAATCGTGCGTTCCAACGCGATACGAATGGCCTGTTCGAGCGTAGCGTCGTCCATGACCTTTTTGCGGTCAGCCTGCGTCTCTTTGTAATAGCAGTAAGTGCAGCGTAAATTACATTGTTCTGTAAGGCAAAGGACTAGGTTCATGCGATATCGTTTGTCTCTAAGGTGGTGACCATGCTTTCGATGAGGCATCCCGGACTGTTGGGGTCTTCACAAAGGTGAATGCGAATAAGCGAGTCCTTGATTGCAGGAAAATCGGTTGGGATAAGCGTCGAATCAATTTCTGGATTATTCTTGATGATTTCGTCATTGGCACTTGAACTGCTTGGCGATGAATAAACGTGAGGTATGCCGGATGATATTATTGAAGAACTGATAGGGCGTGATACTGGTTGCGATGCCGAAGAAAGCGCTTCGATGGCAGAACTGCTGTAATGCTCGTAGCTCTTTGGAATGTCGATAACTTTGCTAGAACTGGACTGTGCTTGCGCCTCGCTGGAACTGCTTACAGCGGTATCGTTAGAACTGTTGATATCGGGTTCGTTATCGTTACGCAAAGCCGATGAGGGATCTTCGCAAGCGGTCATGCTGACAGTTGTAATCCCCAAAGCGACTGCAAACGCGCTTTGGGCGATGCTGCTAATATTTGAACTTCCGATGACTTTTTTCTTTTCGATTTTCATAAATGTTCTTAAACTGTAATGTCGTCTAGTTCAAATGTGGTCACCATGCTCATGACATGGATATTATAGCATTTTGTACCTGTTGAATCTGTTTGAACTTCATTGCATAGATGCACATTGAGCGTATCGATTTTGGGTGTTGGTAGAGTATCGATTGGGAAAATGCTTGGATTGACATTTATTGAGTCTCTGGGATAGACGATAGGGTGTTCGCCGGAATTGGAGGAATTAGGTGTAATATCTGACGATTTATTTGTAGTGTCTTGTGCAAGAATGTTCGAAGAACTGCTAGAGACGGGCTGCGGCGCTCTGGCGGATGAAACGCCTGAGGATATGTAAGATGAAGAATATTTTTTGCTAGGTGCTGCCGCTGAAGAAAGGGCTTCGATGACAGAACTGCTGACCGCTTCGTGGCTTGAAGGAATATCGACAACTTGACTTGAACTCGACGCGTCTGCTTTAGATTCGTTGGGTTCTACAGTTAAATCCACTTCGGATTCTGTATTTGAACTTGTCGGAACAGGGTCTTGTGTGGGGCCTGCAATGCTATCGGAGTTTTCGCTGCAACCGCTAACGGCTGCGGCTGTGGCTATTCCAAATGCTGCTGCAATGGCGGTTCTTGTCGCATTTGAAAATTTGAAGCCACTTGTTACCCTTTTTTTCTCTATTTTCATATAAAATTCTCCAAAAACACTACATATTACCAATATAGATTGTTTTGGAGTTTAAAGACCTCTTTTAGCTTGTTTTAGGTGAGCCGCCCGTACGATTTTGTTGCATGCGTTGCATATAGAGAATTTAGGGGTTTGAACAGGAATCATTCTTTTTTCCCGTTCTCTTGTCTGTTTAAGCTATGATGTCGTCGCGTTCAAATGTCGTGACCATGCTGAATGAAAATCCGTCGCTGTTATAGCTCGATGACGATTGGGGACACATGATTACTTGAACTCCGAATTCGGTTTGATATTTTACTGTGGTTCCGTCTGGAACGCATTTGCAGGGGTCGGTAGAAGGAAATGGGGGCGGACATTCTTGGTAACCAGGGAGGGTGTCTCCAAATTTAAAAGAACTTGAAGATAGGTTTGGCGGAACTGTTGCGGAACTAACCGGGGTGGCCGAGGTACTTGCGGGCTGTTCGGCGGAGGAGAGGGCGTTTGCGGAGCTGCTTGCAGGCTGTGCTACGGAAAACGCAGCGTCTGTTGCGGGACTGTTCGCGGGTTCGGCTGCTGACGAAAGTGCTTCGAGAATTTCGCTGCTAATGGCTTCGTGGCTTTGCGGAATATCGAGGTATTTGCTGCTAGACGAAATGTCGTTGCTATCGGAACTTTCTGTCGAAGGACTGCTTGGTTCTGTATCCGGTATTGGTTGGTCGGCCATGTCCATGCCGCAAGCGATGAATGTCGCCGATGCCGCTATTCCAAGCGATGTAGCAATCGCTTTCTTGGCGATGGAGGATAGTTTTGTGCGCCTCTCGACTTTTTTCTTTTCGATATTCAAAACAAAGCTCCTTTCACCCATCCACTCTGTATAAAATACATTGTTTTTGCGAAAAAAAGAAAAATATGTAATGTTTTTATTTTATACTGTTGTTTTCACGTAAACAAAAAGACGCTCGGTTTCCCGAACGTCATAATTAAAATTGTCATCCTGACACCGAAGGTGGAAGGATCCAGTTAAGTTTTATTACAAGATATAACTAGATTGACGCTTCGCGTCCGAGGCTTCGGCTCAGAAATAGGTTTGCGAGCAACCTGCTTCATTCGCCTCGCTCTCGTTTCTTCGGGCTTTGCCCTCAGAATGACGCAATATAAAAAACAATGACTAATGACTAGCCGCTACGTCTTATCTTCACCGCGGAGCATGATGACCTTGCCCGTGCGGATGTACTCGACGATTTCGAACTTCTGCAGCAAGCTCTTGAGCGTATCGACCTTGACGCTGTTGCCCGTGATCTGGATGATCATGGACGTCATTGTCATATCGACGGTGTTGGCGTGGAAATGGTCGCAAAGCTGCAAGATTTCGGTGCGCTGTTCTGCGGTGCAGCGAACCTTGATAAGGGCGAGTTCCTTTTCGACCGCGTCTGTACCGGTATGGTCCTTGGCCTGCACGACGTCCACGAGCTTTTCGAGCTGCTTGATGATCTGCATCAAGATTTCGGGATTGCCGTGAGCGATGATGTTCATGCGGCTGAAGTTCGGGTCGAGCGTGGGGGAGACAACGAGGGAATCGATGTTGTAGCCACGGCGGGAGAACACGAGAGCGATGCGCACGAGCACGCCCGGGCGGTTTGCCACTAACAAGCTAATAGAATGTGCGATATCTTTCATTTTTGAGTCCTCCTATTACGTCGATCCAGTGGGTTTTTCGAGCTGCGTCTTGGGCGCTTCCGTAAGCATGGCGGTAAGCGGGGCACCAGCCGGAATCATCGGGAACACGTTGTCTTCCTTTTCGCATTCACAGTGGATGAGAATCGGGCCGTCGTTGTAGTCGAGCGCCTTCTGGATGACGCGTTCGGCGTCTGCCGGGCGCTTGATGCGTAGACCCGGAATGCCGTAGGCTTCGGCGAGCTTCACAAAGTCCGGATTGCCCTTCATATCGACGCTGGAATAGCGGTGGTCGTAGAAGAGTTCCTGCCACTGGCGCACCATGCCGAGGTACTTGTTGTCCATCACGAAAATCTTGATGGGAAGCTTGTGAATTGCAGCTGTTGCAAGTTCTGCTTCGGTCATCTGGAAACCACCGTCACCGCTGAAGCTACAAACTGGCCAACCCGTTTCGTTGCCGAATGCGGCACCGATAGCTGCCGGGAAGCCAAAGCCCATCGTACCTGCGCCACCGCTGGAGTGGAGCTGACGCGGATAGTTGATGTGGAAGAACTGAGCCACCCACATCTGGTGCTGGCCCACGTCCGTCGTGACGATGGCTTTGCCCTTCGTGAGTTCGCTCACCGTTGCAACGATGTGCTGCATACGGAGACCGCCCTGCTTCGCGTAAGTGAGCGGGTAACGCTTCTTCCAGGTCTGGCAAGTCTTGATCCAATCGGCTGTGTCAAGCTTGTTCACCATCGGGAGGAGCTGTTCCAAGACGAGCTTGGCGTCGCCGCACATGAACACATCCGGCTGCAACACCTTGCCTTCTTCGGCAGGGTCGATGTCGATGTGCATCTTGATGGCGTTCTTGCAGAATTCGCTGAGCTTACCGGTAATGCGGTCGTCCCAGCGGCTGCCGATGGAGAGAATCAGGTCGCATTCGAGCACAGCCTTGTTCGCATAGACCGTGCCGTGCATGCCGAGCATGCCGAGCGAAAGTTCGTGGTCGGTCGGGAATGTGCCGAGGCCGAGCATGGTGCAGCAAACCGGAGCGCCGAGCTTTTCGGCCAGTTCCTTCACCTGGCGGTGAGCACCGGAAATCATGGCACCGTGGCCCACGAGCAAAAGCGGCTTCTTGGAATTCTTGATGTACTCAGCGGCCTTTTCGACGCTTTCGGTAGATGCGTAGGTCGGAATCTTGTAACCGGGGAGGTCCATCTGGTCGGTGAACGGGGCCGTGCAGGGGCCTGCAGTCACGTCCTTCGGCAAGTCGATGAGCACCGGGCCCGGGCGGCCAGAACGCGCGATATGGAAAGCTTCCTTCATCACGCGCGGGAGGTCGTTGGTGTCCTTCACCAAGTAAGAATGCTTCACGGTCGCGAATGTCATACCGCTTGTGTCGCATTCCTGGAAAGCGTCCTTGCCCAAGTTCGGAGTCGTCGTCTGTGCCGTGAGCACGACGATCGGGCTAGAATCCATGAGAGCCGTATAAATACCAGTAAACGTGTTTGTTGCACCCGGACCGCTAGTGACAAGAGCTACGCCGACCTTGCCGGTCTGGCGGGCATAACCGTCAGCCATGTGGGTTGCGCCCTGTTCATGACGGCTGAGCACAACTTTGATGCTGGAGTCGAGGATGGCATCGAACATCGGAATGGCCGATCCACCGGGATAGCCGAAAATAGTATCAACG
>JAGCPZ010000039.1 GCA_017965445.1 Fibrobacter sp.
CTGACGTGCAGTCGGCTTCGTGCCAACGAAGAGCACAGTCTTGCCAGATTCAGAAATCTTGGCAGCGGCCTTGGCGGCTTCTTCGAGGAGGTCACGAGTCTTGGAGAGGTTGAGAACGTAGATGCCGTTCTTTTCTGCCAAGATGTACGGTTTCATTTTCGGATTCCAGCGCTGAGTCTGGTGACCAAAGTGGGAGCCTGCAGCAAGCAGATCTTCGACGGAAGGCAAATTAGCCATAGTATATTTTCCTTTTCGGTTGTTACTACCCGGACCGCAATTAAGCCGCAAAGCGAAGTTAAAAGTACCGCGCCACCGAAGCGACTCTTGCAAGCCGGTGATTGTTTATGCCCAGGCGATATTGTCTGAGCTAGCGCAAATTTAGAAATTATTGGGGGACGCGTCTAGTGCGGGAATGCGTGCGGATGGCGGAAAAAGGGGGAAAGGAGTGCCTTATTGACTTTCCTTTAGCCTCTTTATATATTTATCCTCGTATTTCGACAACCCTCGTGACAGTCGGCATAGGCCTAGGCCCGTACGTGCATCCGCGATGGGGCGCATCCACTTTCTTGTGGGTATTGTTGGATAGCTGGCAGGAGAAACAGCCTGTTCGAGTGTGTGGCGAAAGCCATGCCAAGTAACGCCGAGGAATACCCTCGCCAACAGCGCCGCAAGAGCATCCCAAATCAAACATAAACAATCACAGATTGCGTCCGCAGTGTAGACGCAATTAAAACCGTTTTTAACGCATTTGCACATATCGTGCGAATAAAGGGACTATCATGGAAAGAAAAAGTGATAAAAAGTTGGCCGTCGCAGAGTTTCCCCTCATTGACGAATCTTTGCTCAAATCGCGGATTTATACCATCCGTGGGGTAAAGGTCATGATCGATGCCGATTTGGCAGAAATTTATGGGTATAGAACGAAGGCCTTTAACCAACAGGTTAAGAATAATATCGAAAAGTTCGATAAAGACTTTAGGTTTCAGTTGAGTAGAAAAGAATACCGTGAAATTCTAGGGTCAAAATTTTTGACCCTAGAACAGGGAAAATATTCAAAAACAAGCCCTTATGCCTTTACCGAACAGGGCATCTACATGCTCATGACTGTCCTTAAGGGTGAGCGGGCTACCGCCCAAAGCAAGGCTCTTATCCGCCTTTTCAAGCAGATGAAGGACTATATCGTTGCTGAAAATCAGCAACTGCTCGGAACTGCGGGAATCGCCCAGATTGCAGCGCAGACGGCTCAAAATACACACGAAATCGCAGCGTTTTCTGCCGAAGTAAAGGAACTTTCCGGCGAAGTTCGCGATATCCGGAGCGATTTGGGGAAAATCAATGTGGACCTCCAGATGGTCATGGAAAACTTTATCGATCCTTCGACTTACAAGCACTTCTTGATTCTAAACGGGCAGAAGCTGGAAGCCGATATCGCCTACGCGCAGATTTACGGCATGGCGAAGAAATCGCTGTTGGTTGTCGATAATTACGTCGACATCAAGACGCTGAATTTGCTCCGGAATGTGCACAAGGGCGTTTCTATTTTGATCGCGAGTGACCGGTGTGCCTGTATAACGGACGATATGCTCAACGATTTCCGTGCCGCGATGCCGGGCGTTTCGATTGACAAAGTCTCTGCCGCACACAAGTTCCACGACCGCTACATTCTTATTGATTTCAAGACCAAAAGCGAAAAGTTGTACCATTGCGGAGCGTCAAGCAAGGACGCCGGCAACAAGATTACGACCATCGTACAACTGGACGACATTGAGGCATACCGTAACATGTTCGAGGAATTGTATGACAGATATCGTATGCTCCAGACCATGCAGCAGCTTTCCGCCGATGCCGAGAAAAACAGTTCCGCTGAAATGACAATCGATGAAATCAACATCGAAATTGCCGCAGCCAGAAGCGGGAAGTGAATAGCATGTATTACAATGTGTATTGCAACATGTATTGACACATGTCTATACATTTTCTATAATAAAGAGGGTAATAAATGAATATTACAAAGCACGCTTTTGAAAGGATGCGTGAAAGAGGCTTTACCGTGGAAATGCTCGGGAAAGTTCTGCGGAGAAAAGACCTAGTACAGGACCAATCTGATAAAGAAGGTGTATCTAAAATTATTGCCGAAGTTGATAATCGATTTTGGGCATTAATTGTCTCTGACGATTTGAAAACATTGATAACCGTAAGGAGAGCTCATGAAGACGAAGAGCAAGAAGCGCGAGAAGGTTAAATTGCCCAAGGGGTTCAAGTTGGTTGACGATTTTCTTTCTAAAGAGGAAATTGAGGCGCTTGAAAACGATACCACAATGAGGGATCCAATAGTTATCACTGGCGGTCATGAGTCGGAGACGCTGGAAGAATCCATTGCGCGCATTAGTCGAGCCATTGCCGAGGCCAAGGAAGAAAAGAAGATGTATTCCATAAGGCTCAAGGTCAAGACAGTGGAATCAATCAAACGCAAGGCCGCTGCCGCAGGCATCCCATACCAAACCTACGTAAATGTTTTGCTAGACAACGCCGCCTTAGCTTAGAAAATTACTGAATCGTCAGCCACGGCTGACCGAATGAGTCGACAGAATCATCCCGATTACAGCGCTGAAGGCTTAACCTTCCGGCGAGTTTCCGATTCCTTGCATTTCAGCGGCCTCCAGTTCGGTCGGGAGTGGGTTCTTGTCGTCTTGCTTTGCGCCGAGCTGTTTTAGCTTGTAGCAAGTCGTGAGTACGCTTTGGCCTTTGTCTGCAAATTTTGCCATTCCCTTTTTGTAGGCTTCCTGAGCTTTGTCGAGCGAATCTCCGACTGCGTTCATCTGCTTTACGAACATGCCCACGCGGCTCAGCAATTCGTTCGCGAGTTCAAAGACGCGCTGCTGATTCTGCGCCTGCTGCACTTGGCGCCATGTCAGTTTGACGATACGGAGTGCGGCGTAAAGCGTTTGTTCGTCGGCGATATAGACGCATTTTTCCATGGCATTTCGCCATAGCGCAGGTTCTTCGGAAAGCGCAGTCCATAGCGCTGCGGAACGCGGCACGAACATGATGACGAAATCGACGGTTTCGCGGGGCGCTTTCACATATGACGTATATTTTTTCTTGGAGAGTTCATCGACATGTTTTTTGAGGCTGTCGATGTGATTCTTCAAAAGAGTTTTACGTTGTTCGATATCATCGCATGTAACGTAATCCATAAAGGCCGTCATGGAAACTTTCGAATCGACGATGACGTCTTTTTTAAGGTCGAGGTGCACGATGACATCGGGCCGCATGGTCCTGCCGGTTTCTTCAGAGTGCAGCACGTTGCCGCCAGCATCGCGAAGCGTCGCCTGCGTTTCGAAATGAATCCCTTCTTGGAGGCCCAGCGATTCCAGCAGTTCTTCGAGGACGCATTCGCCCCAGTCGCCTTGCAGTTTGCTATCGTGCTTGAAGGCGCGAACGAGGTCATCGGCGGCGCTTTTTGTTGCGGCATTCGATTCGATGGACTGTTTCAACGCTTCCTTGAGCGAAGTGTTCGCGGCGGTCTGCTGCAAGGTCGTGTCGTTCATGGTCTTTTCCATCTTGGCGATGGTTTCCTTGAGCGGGTTCACGAGCTGTTCCATGGTCGCGTTACCTGTTTTCGAAAGTTCCTCGCCACGTTGCTTGAGCATTTTTTCAGTCGCAATTTGCGCTTCGGCAACAAGGCGTTTCGAGATGTCGTCGAAATGGGCTTTCTGTTCTGCAAGAGACACCTGGTGAACCCGTTCCATTTCTCGCTTCATCACGGAAAGCTGTTCTGACGATTCCCTTTTCGCAGATTCAACACGCTGGGCCGCGTCGCTTTTTACAGCTGCAAGTTGTCTATTAGCTTCCTCGCGTACGTCAGCGACCATACGAGTTTCCGCTTCCAGCTTGCTTTGCAACACTGCCACTTGTTTTTCAAGTTCCACGCTCAATTCCCGCGCATTGGATTCCTTGTGCGCACCTAGGACGCGAGCCACCAAGAACCCGATGACGAATCCCGCCACGACACATACAACTGCAGTCGCCATAGTCATATTCCGATTCCTTTTTCTAAAATTCTATTTCACCATTCAACGTTTACAACATATCCTAATCTATTTATCGTTTCTAAAAATACGTTTGTCAAATTTTAAAAATTTCATGTATTGCAAATTTTTTTCTAAATTTGGGCGCATGGCAGAAAAAAAGAAAATTCTCGTAATGGTCGCAAGCCCAAAGAATGAACGCAGTGGAACACTCATCCCGACAAAGGCTTTTGTTGAAGGGCTTGAGCAGAACGGCGATTACGAGACTGAGTACATTTTTATCGACAAGATGAACATCAAACCCTGCCGTGGCTGCCTTAGCTGCTGGGGGCGTGAGGACGGTTCGTGCTTTATCAAGGACGACGATGTTCCGATGATTCGCGAAAAGCTCACGAACTCAGATATTGTTATCTGGAGTTTTCCGCTATTCCTCTTTAGCCTTCCAGGACAGATGAAAGTCCTGATGGACCGCATTGTGGGCATGGTCCACCCCTACATGGGACAAAAGCTGAAAGACGGCGCCAATGCCATGAATTCGCACCTGCACGGATTACAGTTCCAAAAGGAAGGCCAAAAGATTATCTTGCTTTCGAGCTGCGCCTGGATGGATCTCGACGTCGTGTATGAACCTGTCCGCAAACAGTTCGACATCATTCTCGGACATGAAGGCTACACGCTTATCGCCTGTCCGCAGATGCGTGCGCTCGACCACCGTGGCGGTCCGCGCCGCTTGAACATGCTCCGCGAAAAATACCGCAAGGGCGGCGCAGAACTCGCCACCACCGGAAAACTTTCGCAAGAAGCCATCGACTTGATGCAAAAGCCGATTTTCAGCGACGAAGCTTACGAGACGCTAGTCGTTGAATTTGTGACGCACATGTTCGACCGCGACGATAATTTCTAGTCGTTATTCTGGCCGAACCAGTAAGTAAAGTAG
This sequence comes from Fibrobacter sp., assembly GCA_017965445.1. Lineage (GTDB taxonomy): Bacteria > Fibrobacterota > Fibrobacteria > Fibrobacterales > Fibrobacteraceae > Fibrobacter. The sequence continues at coordinate 4,969 of JAGCPZ010000039.1, forward strand.
AAGCGGAAACGTAGTTCGCTGATATCAACAGCCTATATTTATCGGTTTCCCTGAACATTCCCAGGAACTCGTAGCCGCTTTCCTTTCAAGACAACATAATATTCATCGTCGCAATCTAGGCCACAAACCGCAAGCAAAAAAAAGAAACGGCAAATAAAAAGGCTCGAAAAGCAAAATGCCCCGCCGAAGCGAGAGTGGGGCGATATCACATTTTCGCGTTTGCAATAGAGCCGAACGGTCTTGTAAAAAAGGAAAACCCTGGCGAAAGCCAGGGTTTTCCGTAAAAGCAAATTCGCAGATTAGCGCTTGCTGAACTGGAAGTGCTTACGAGCCTTCTTGCGGCCGAACTTCTTACGTTCAACGGCACGGGCGTCACGAGTCATGAGGCCTTCCTTCTTGAGGGCCGGCTTCACTTCGGCGTCGTTAGCAACCAATGCGCGGGAGATGCCAAGACGGACAGCGCCCATCTGGCCGGCGATGCCACCGCCACGAGCGGTAACTTCGACGTCCCATTCTTCAGCGTTGCCGAGGATGGCGAACGGAAGATTTGCAATCATGTCTTGCACTTCAGAATGGAAGTATTCCTTGAAATCACGACCATTGATAGTGCGCTTGCCGGTACCCGGCTTCAGGATCACAGCGGCGATGGCGTTCTTGCGGCGGCCCGTGCCACGGTAGATCTTCTTGTTCTTTGCGGTAGCGATAGAGGTATCCTCCGTTCTAAAGATTAGAAGTCAACGACTTCGGGGTTCTGCGCAGCGTGCGGATGTTCGGCGCCGGCATAGATTTTGAGTTTCTTAACCATCTTGTGGCCAAGAGCGCTGTGCGGGAGCATACCCCAGATAGCAGCGGTCAGCGGGGCGGTCGGGTCCTTCGCCATGAGGTCGGCAAAGTTGATCCAGCGTTCGCCGGCGATGTGACCGGTATGGTGGAAGTATTCCTTGTTCAGGTTCTTGTTGCCAGTAACAGCAACCTTGCCGGCGTTGATGACAACAACGAAGTCACCAGTGTCGACGTTCGGGGAATAGATGGCCTTGTGCTTGCCCATGAGGAGGCGAGCAACTTCGCTTGCAACGCGTCCCATCGGCTTGTCAGCGGCATCCACAAGCTTCCACTTGCGGGTGACGGACTTCGGGTTTACCGTAATGGTCTTCATGTAAATCCTCTAGGTGAATTAGATTCCTGGGCATCGGCGCCC
>JAGCPZ010000040.1 GCA_017965445.1 Fibrobacter sp.
AGCTACTTGGAAATCAAGAAGGCCGTGATCAACAGCGAAACGCTCACCGCCGAAAAGAAGAACGCTATGGCAATCCTCAGCCACGTGCTCCGCGGCGTGATTGACCTGTTGCATCCGGTGATGCCGTTCATCACGGAAGAACTGAACGCAACGCTCTTCCCGGGTTCTGAACGCGTGGTCAACAGCGCTTGGCCGAAGGCTAACACAAGCCTCATCGACGCCAAGATTGAAGCCGCATTCAACCAGGCATTCGCCGTCGTGGAAAGTGTGCGTGGCGTGCGCGGTCGCTACAACGTAAGCCCGGCTACCAAGCTCAAGGCTGTCGTGAGCGTCGATACCGCCGAAACCGAAGCAAGCGTGAAGGACTGCCAGGCCATCATCACCGAACTCGGTGGACTTGAATCGTTCTCTGTAGCCGTGAAGGCCGCAAAGCCGAAGTTCAGCGCAAGCTCCGTGGTGCCGGGAGGCGAACTCTACATCCCGCTCGAAGGTATCCTTGACCCGGCCGCAGAAATCGCACGCCTCGAAAAGGAAATCGAAAAGGCCAAATCATTCGCCGCTTCTATCGAGAAAAAACTTTCTAACCAAAAGTTTGTCAATGGCGCACCTGAAGCAGTCGTGAACGCCGAACGCGTGAAGCTCGCCACGCAGATGGATATCATTGCGAAGAACGAGGCCGCTCTGAAGGAACTGAAGTAGATAGCAGTTCACTTCGGCTAGGCTCAGTGAACTTGAAGGTCCCTGAGCTTGTCGAAGGGCCGAAGTCGAAGGATCTAAAAAACATTAAAAAAGCACTCCACACGGAGTGCTTTTTTTTGCATTTTCTCGATGTCGCTTTTTTTTGAAAATAAAAATTTACATTTATTCATTTTGTCACCCCAAGCGTATTGTTTAGAAAAAAATTATTGTATCATACAATACGATATTTCATATAAAAGCACACGATTCATTTGTATCATAAAAAAAATTTCATTTATATTGTATAAAGTACAAATACCATACAAATTAACAAATCAAAATTTTATGCTAAAAAAAATTCGTTTTTTTATCCTTAATTTATTTATGTTTTAAGCATCAAACAGAATAAATACAGGAGGATATTCTGATGACTAGAAACACAAAGAATAAAATGTCAAGAAGGGCCATTTTGGCCGCTGTCACCACATCAATGCTTTTCACAGGCTGCGGCTATCTTGACAACATCTTGGATCCCCACAATCCATCAAACGACAACCCAATACAAATAAGTTCTTCCAGCAAAAACACGCCATCATCCTCATCCATAGAGAATCCATACACGCCTTTCGAGACATGGTATGGTTCAAATTTGGAAGAGCGAATCATGACCGGTTTCAGTACAGAGACCGAAACCTCGGGGTATTGGTACGAATTCGACGACTCTCCGGACGGTGGGCAATCAGGAATTGTCTGGCCTACGCTCAAAGGCAACGAATACAATCCAGAATCCCTGGAACCGATTATTCAAGAATGCAACGGCATTTGCGGAAAGGCAGTCCTTAACAAGGGTTCGTTGATGTACCAACCGTTTGTCGGAGTGGGTTTCGACTTGGCCGGTGAAACATCTGCTACGGACAATACTCCTGCTGCAGCGAATGCATCTAGCATGGGCGGCGTCTGCATTACATACACATCTGATGCAGCTCCAGTCCTTCAAATGAGTCTTGGCGATGACGTTGATGCTCAAATAGATTATGCGCTCCCGACAGCAAATCTTCCCAAGAGCACCGCAGGCACAACAAAGTTCATTCCATGGTCAAGTTTCAAACAACCCACTTGGTATAAAGGAAATATCAGATTCGACGGCGAAAAAGCAGCCAAGCAGCTCGTATCTCTCAAATTCTTGATCCAAGCAGCTGAGGGACAATACAACTTTAACATTTCGGCAATCGGTCCTCTTGATGGATGCTCGGGTTCAACGGATCCTGTAAATCCGCCGACACCGCAAGCAAACAACTTTGAGACATGGTTCGGCAACCAAGGCATCTATAAAATCAATACAGGTTATGACAACGAAACCGAAACAGGCGGTTATTGGTTTGATTACGGAGACGACGTGGATGGAGGACGTTCACATGTCGTTTGGCCCGTCGAACGCGGCTCCGAATACGACGCAGACGCATTTGACCCAATCATCGATTACTGTGGCGGAATCTGCGGCATCATGGTTCTCGACAAAGGACAACTGCCTTACAACCCGTTTGCCGGGGTCGGTTTCAACTTGGGAGGAGAAACATCCGCACTAGATTTTACTCCTTTTGCAGTTGATGCCTCAGGAATGGGCGGCGTTTGCATCACATACACATCTGATGCAGCTCCAGTTCTTAAAATGAGTCTTGGTGAAGATGTAGATCAGGCTATCGATTACGCAAGCCCTGTAGCCACACTCCCGAAGAGCACTGTCGGCACAACAAAATTCATCCGTTGGTCTGATTTCAAACAACCTTCCTGGTACAAAGGAGATCTCAGATTCGACGGTGAAAAAGCAGCCAAGCAGCTCGTTGCGCTCCGATTCGAAGTTCAAGCACATGCGGGATCCTACGCTTTCAACATTCAGGCCATCGGTCCGTATAATGGCGGCACTTGTGGCAACGCTACATCTAATAACTAATCCAACAAACCACATCCAGCAAAAAGTCCCGCATAACGCGGGACTTTTCATATTCACAATTTATTATTCAGCCATCGGGCCTTGCGCACTCAAGAAAGGCCAGGAAAGAATTTACTTTTCTTCTTTCTTTTCCTTGTCGTGGCAATGGCACGGGCAATGATAGCAGTCACCCGTTTCGGCGTAGTCCTTGCCGGTCCAGCAGTAAGTACAGAGCTGGTCTTCTGGGAGGCCGATAGCCTGAATCAAATCGTCAATGCGCTGGAACGCAAGCGACGTGAGGTTCAGTTTTTTGCGGATGTATTCGACCATGTCCTTGTACGGTTGGCCATTCGGATCCGTGTATTTGTCGAGATCGGCGTTTTCGCCTTCCTTGTCACGAATGTAACGGCGCGTGATGAGGTCGTATTCATTCTTGGAACGGGAGAAGTTGATGAACTTGCACGGATAAACGAGCGGCGGGCAAGCGATACGCATGTGCGTTTCCTTGCAGCCCATGGAATAAAGTTTTGCAGCCTGCTTACCGAGCTGTGTTCCGCGAACGATGGAGTCGTCGCAGAAAACAAGGCGACGGTCCTTGATGAGTCCCGGAATCGGGATGAGCTTCATCGAGGCGACGTGTTCGCGCTGGCGCTGGTCCTGCGGCATAAACGAACGTGCCCAAGTCGGAGTGTACTTCACGAACGGGCGAGCAAACTTGATACCGGCTTCGTGCGCATAACCTAACGCATGAGACGTGCCGGAATCCGGAATACCGCAAGCGGCGTCTGCCTCGGTCGGGGTGCGCTTGGCAAGAGCCGAACCGCAACGGTAACGGGTCATTTCCACGTTACGTCCTTCGTAACTGGAGGCCGGATAGCCGTAATAAACCCAGAGGAACGAACAAATTGCCATTTTCTTACGCGGTTCCACGAGCGTCGTTTCGCCATCCGGCGTGAGTTCGACAACTTCACCAGGACCAAGATCGCGAACGTATTCGTAACCGAGATTCGGCAGAGCGCAACTTTCTTGCAAAGCAATCATCGCACCGTTCTTTTTGCCAAGGATAAGCGCTGTGCGGCCCCACTTGTCGCGGCACGCATAAAAACGCCCCGTACTATCCATAATCAGCACGGAGCAACTTCCCTTGACTTTGTCCTGAACATACTTGAGACCATCGATGATGGAATCTTGCGTAGCGATAAGCGCTGATACCACCTCGGTCGGACCTACCATGCCACTCGTCGTTGAGAACTGGAGCTGCATGCAATTGTTTCGGAAAAGTTCGTTCTTGATATCTTCGATGTTCGTAATGAGACCGACAGTCACAATCGCGAACGTTCCCAGCTTGGAGGTCATGACGAGCGGCTGCGGGTCTGTGTCAGAAATGACGCCTAAGCCAACCTTGCCGGAAAAATGTGAAAGATCATGCTCAAACTTGCTGCGGAACGGAGTGTTCTGGATGTTGTGAATCGAGCGATGGAAAACTCCATCTGATTTCAAAATAGCCATACCGCCGCGGTGAGTGCCAAGGTGAGAATGGTAGTCGGTTCCGTAAAAAAGGTCACAAACGCAATCTTCTTTGGAAATAACTCCACAAAAGCCGCCCATATAAGACTCCTGGATAGAAAAGGATTTTCCACGCACAAAAATAGAAATCTTGAGCCATATGCAAAGAGTAAACCTGAAAAATTTTTATTTCAACCGCCAGGCAGGCCCGCAAACGGCAATATTTTTTGCTTACGCACCCAACTGGAATAAAGCCCCATTTTGATTCGAGAACTTTTAAGTATATATTGGTATAAAAGCATACATTTTCAGAAGGGGAAGCATATGGGAATTAAAGCCGTACGCATGTTTGACCATGGATTCATGAACCAAGCGTTTGCCTTTGGCGGTGAAGAAGGCAAGGACAAGTTCGATGAACAAATCATTTACCGCAGCAGCCTGCAAAACTTTCTCATCGACACCGGGAGCGAAGTTATTCTCGTCGATACAGGTTTTGTCAACAATTTTACAGCCCCCGAAAAAAAACTCGGCGCACCGCTTTACATGGGTGAAAAGCTAAAGGACTACATGGAAGCGTTTGCAGAACTTGGCTACAAGCCCGAGCAGGTCACAAAGATTCTCATCACGCACAAGCATCCGGACCATTCCGCAGCCATTCAGTACTTCCCGAATGCGAAGGTCTACATTTCGCCCGAAGATGCCGACGCCATGAAACTTGATGCTCCAAACATTGTGCGCTGCACTTACAAGGACGGACCTTACCACAACTTCCCGAAGGCAGAAAAAGTCGCCGACGGAATTTACTTTATCGAGGCTAAGGGGCACACCAAAGGAAACAGCATCGTCATTGCCGAAAACGAGGAACTATTCTACCTGATGCACGGCGACGTAACCTACTGCGATGCCGCCCTCAAGGCAAACAAGTTAAGCATCGTCTTTGAAGACATCGTCGCCGCCCGTGACACACTCGACCGCGTTCGTGAATTTGTCGTCAACAACCCGACCGTTTACCTTTCGACGCATTGCCCAGAAGGCTACGAGAATCTCGAGATGAAGCGTGTGATGAAACTGTAGAAAGTTCCGCGTTTCAACTGCAACTCAAAAGCGACACGCCCGCAACATATAAAGCGTCATGCCCGCCACCACTGAGTGCGCGGGCATCTCTTTTTACAAACACCCCGATTTCGGGCCGTATTCGAACTCGCCGTCGTGGCGGATGATGAGGTAGTTGTAAAACGGTTTTTCACAGGTTTCAGCGGATGAAGAATCCTTGTCTTTAGAAATTCCAATTCTAATAGGTTTATCCGTAAAATTTATCTTGAAAAAATTTTCATCACTAGACAAAACTGCCCAAGTAACAAGAACATCGCCATTATCACTTAGCACAAACTTATATTGCGGCATCATAATTCCATCAAAGGTTAAAGAACCTATATAATTTCCTGACATTCCTGTATTTTTCAAAACATCGTCTATTGGACATTCATACGGTCGTCCCAGACTACGCATATTAGCAAACGTTCTTCTTTCTCTAATTTTATTTCACGATAATCCATCTGTACTTTTTTCTTTTCCAACCACTTTTCAAATATCGGATTCTTAAGAATTGCAGCAAACGATTTCACGTATAACTCTACAGCGTCAATAGGAGAGTCGCTAAAATTCTGCGCTTTTAAATCATAATGTAATTCAAAAACTAATTCTCTAAACGTGGATTTTTTTGTTTTGGGCGTTACATAAAAAGTATAAAGTAGGTCATCACCATTTTCAGAACTCGCATGCATAGCATCAACCGCATTGATTTTAAAGAAATTTTCAAAATGTTTAAACCTTGTATCGCAACGAGGATTACTGATATACATAGAGATATCTGCGCTATCTTGTTTTTGTTGCAATCGATCTAAGAGATAATAATAAGAGATAAACGGAGAAGATGATTCCTGATAAGGACGAAGTATTTTTCTTTCACCCTTGTTTCGATGTTTATTTTTCATCGATTTCAAGGCCTTCACATAATCTTTTTTATCATATTCCTTTTTCGACAAATTCAGCACTCGACCACTTTTCAGGGACATTGCATAAATAAAAATTTTACCACGTTTTATGTTTGTACAAGATGCGTCAAGGTCTCCACTCACAAAATCCGCTAATAGCGGCCCAAACGTTTTCGGAAAAACAAAAAATGAATTATGTTTTACAGAGCGATCAAGAACTACTTCTTGTGAAGGGATGCCAACCGAAAAATGTTTACGGTCACCATGATCCATGATAATAGACGAACGCCCCCACGCATTGATCGTCACACTATCTAAATACAGCATAGAATCCCGAATGCTCCAAAATCCCCAATAACCACCGCCATCACCAGGACCGTGAAAAGTCGGACGGAACGGCCATTCTGAATAATGCGTCTCGATATATTCATTAAGCGGATAAGAGCGCAGATGACAACTTTCACCATTTATATCAATCGCATCATCCCTTTGCACATGGGCAAGCACCATGCACGCAAACGCAACAACCAAGAAACAGATTTTCTTTATCATGAGGATAAATTACAAAAAAGGAGATGCCCGCTCAAGGCGGGCATGACAGAATCGGAGCTATCACTCCTAATAATTATTCACCGAGGACAAACGCGACGGCTTTTTCGAGGTCTTCTTGTTGGCGTTTATGCACTTCACCGTATCGGGCAAGGCCGCGGGATGCGTACATTGCATAGATATCCGAATCCAGCAATTGAATCATGCGGTTCTTGATTTCGCTGACGGAATACGGGTCAAAGTAAAGCGCCGCATTTTCGCAGACTTCGGGCACCGAGGTCGTGCCGCTCGCGGCTACCGGCACGCAATAACGCATGGACTGCACTGGCGGATAGCCAAAGCCTTCGTTCAAGCTCGGGAAAACAAACGCGTACGCGTTCTTGTGCAAGAATTCAAGCTCCTTCGATTCCACGTAGCCGAGGAACACAAACGCATCCTTATTGCGGATATGCTTGCGGTAAACGCGCACATTCGTAGCACCCGTAATCACGAGCTTCATATCGAATTCATGATTTGTCGAACGCATCATCGTCACGAGTTCATCGAACGCCTTGACTGCACGCAAATTATTCTTTTCCCAGCGGGCACCGCTCGTGAGCAAAAAGTACTTCTTCGATTTCACACCCGGCGGCAAGAATCCTTCGGGTTCGTAATCCAGCATTGGGCTATAGAAAACTGGAATTTCTTTGTCCAAAAGCTCCGGGAAAAACGACTTGATTGAAGCACGGCTATGTTCGCTTACGGTAATGCATTCCGCGCGACCATCGGCAATGCGGGCCGCCAAATCGCGGTACTTGGGCGCATAGAAATACTTTTTCCAACTGTCGCGATAACGCACAAGCGCTTCGAGCTTTTGTGCAAACTTTTTCGCAAAGCCAACGCCTTGCCAGCTGTACTGCATTTCGAGTGCACGCACGCCATGCCACGTGAACACAAAACGCTTCACCTGAATCTGCCATTTACCTTCGAGCGAATAAAGCGGCGTGTAAAACGCATCAATCGCATTTTCGTCGATAATCTGCTGCGGCGTTTTTTGGGCAATGTCAAAAAGCGGAATGCCACATTTTTCGCAAGCCGCAATAATATCCGGAGCCAAATACTTTCGGCTGTCATAAACGCAACTGAATTTTGCGCCACGTTTTACTAGCGCCCAAAATATCACTTCGCCATAAGAGCCGCCACCGTGAAACTTTGCACTGTGAATCGGCTGCACCGCCACCAGGTTGAATAGCAAATTCATAAACGCCCCCTAGAAAAGCTTGCCCAAGATTTCCAAAGGCTTCACGAGGAAAGGCATTTTCTTGTACAGCCACGCCAGCGATTTTGCAAATGCATAACTACGGATAATGTAAGCGCCCGCCGCCCCGACTTTATTCGTCTGGTACATGAACTCATCCTTCGCGTGGGCAATCACGTCATCGTAATACTCGTTGATGTGAATGGACTTGTCCGCGTTCACCGTCACGGGGAGGCTCTTCAAATTCGTATAAAAGTCCTTGTGCAAAATCTTCGGCAAAAAGATGTTCATCGATTCCGGCACCTTGCGGCCACGCGTATCGATAATGCGCGAACCGAAGAAATGCAGCACCTTCGCCGTCGGCAAAAAGCGGTTGCCGTAAGCCAGCTGGCAGTTCCAACCGCCATCCATCTTTTTCGTCACATAACCGAACTTGTAGTTTGTCTCAGCAAGCGAAGCCATGTCATACGGGAAATTCTTGGAAACGCAGTAAAGCCACAGTTCATGCCAAGTCTTGAAGAACTCGCGGGCTTCTAGCGTATCGGCGGCAAACATCACGCCCCCGTTGAAAATCTCGTCGTTCAGAATCGGCGAAAAGCCCATCATCTTCGCGTTGTTCAAAACCTTCTTGCGGTTAATCGCCTTCGACAAGTTCGTATGAAAGTCGAGCACCGCATAAATGCCACCGCGCCATTCGTCCGGAATCGAGAGGTCATCGACAATCGCGATGTCGGAATCCATGTACAGAAAGTCGCCGTCAATTTCATTGCGCATCACCGTCTTGAGGTAACGCGAACGGAGCATCGGCGTGAACTTTTCATCCAGCGTCAAAACCTTGAGTTCATCGACAGCGTCTTTCAAAGCCGCACGCGGGCCCGTCAGAGTTTCCGCCGTCTTGTCGTCGGTCAAGAGCGTCACGAACGCACCTGGATTATGCACTCGCAGCGAAGCAATCGCTACAAGAGTCTGCTCGCAGAAAAAGTCCTTCGGGGAACTGGTCAAAACAAAAAGATATTTGACTGAGGGTAACATCTTAAATCCTTATCGGTTCCTTCTTTTCGTATGCGGCAAGGCGGCTTTCCATCGTACCTCGCGGAGCATTCCTCAAAAAATTCTTGATGCGCTGCCAAAGCGGGCGCCAACTGCCGTTCGTTACGTGTATCGCAAAAGGTTTCGTCTTCGATTCGTTCAGGCTCGGCAAAAATACGTCGCCCGGATAAATCGTCATCCCTTCGGATAGCTTCTGCAATTCGTTCTTATAGACAAAACCAAATTGCTGTGCCGTGTGAGCATAGACAAACGGAGAAATATTCTGGATGTTCAGTTCACCGTTCGGCAAAATAAACTTTTGATTTTCGTAGTATTCCATGCACTTCTTAAGGAACGGATGCCCCGCCTCGCCACCAAAAATGGCAGCCTGCAACGCAAGCCCCGGGAGCGCAATCTGGTTCGGGTCCTTCTTGGTTCCGTCTTCGTTCAAGAACTGCCATGACTTATTCTTCTTGAAATGCGATGTAAATTCGATATTCGTAAAATAGCGATTGTTAAGGAACGGATCAAAGCTCTGGTACATATATACGTCGCTATCCAAATAGATTCCGCCCTCGCTATAGACGGCATAAAGGCGAATGTAGTCACTTGCGAAAGCCCACTTAGAAAGCGAAACTGCCTCGCGTACAAACGGGACCGAGTCGATGATTTTCTGGCATTTTGCCATATTCCAATGGACGATTTCATAATCGGGGCAATGGCGCTTCCAGCTGTCAATGCACAACTGCGGCAGTTGCGGCAGCGGGTCATTCGAAAGCCATATATAGTGCAATTTTTTAGGAATCATAAAAATAATGTAGAAAATTACTACTGTTCGGCCACATCAAATATATATATTTATATCATGATTTCTATTGCAATGGCGACATACAACGGCAAGACTTTTATTCGGGAACAGCTAGATTCCATTCTGGCTCAGACCGAACAAGATTTCGAAATCGTAATCTGCGATGACGCCTCGACCGATTCTACGCCCCAAATCCTTGACGAATACGCTCGCAAGGATTCCAGAATCCATGTATTCAAGAACAAAAAAAATTTGGGCTATCGTGAAAATTTCAACAAGGCCGTATCGCTTTGCAAAGGCGATTTCGTGGCCTTCAGCGACCAAGACGATTTATGGCTCCCGAACCACCTCGAAGCATTGCACAAAACTATTGGAGACAACCTCGTTTGCGGAGGCCGCACAGTCCGTTGCCGCGAAGACGGTTCCACGCTCAAGGAATATTCTCCGACACCATACCAGTCCAATTGCTTGACATCGCAAAAAGACCGTTTTATATACCAGTGCTATGCATTCAACCTTTATCAAGGAGCATCGCAGCTCATCAGCCGCGAAGCCGTAAAGAGGTTCTTCCCTATCGAAGTGGAAGAATACGCACACGACTGGTCTCTCGCCGCAAACGCCATTGCCGAAAACAGATTTGTCTATACCGACATTGTCGTGACCAAGTGGCGCAAGCATTCTTCGCAAGTCACGCACAAGAGGCATTCGAGAGAAGTCCGCAAAAAAAGGCTTGCGCAATTTGCTGTGTACATGTGGACCCACAATGAGAATTTCAAGAAGAACAAGTCCATCAGTGAAATTTTAAACAAGGCCGTTGAATTTCATACAAATTCAGATATAACTTACCGCATCAAGAATCTAGCGCATGCTTGGAGAACATCGAAGATTATCTACGGTCGCAATTTCACTGGAACGCTAAAAACAGTTCTCGGCTACTTGTTCACTGCTTCGCTTTAAAATTTTCTCTTGTAAAACAGGAACTGCGCCCCGAGCGCAAGCAACACGCACACGTAAACGACAATTTTGCCAACCATCGTGAGCGTCACCACTTGAGCATTAATCAAGATGTAAAGCGTAAGCAGAAGGACCATCCAAACGATATCAATCCAAAGCTTTGAAGAATACGGTTGAAGATTCCGCTTGAGCAGATAGACATTGCAATAGACCGAAGACACAATTCCGTAAATGAGCATCGAAAGCGCAGCGCCCAAAAGTCCCAATTGCGGAATCAAAATAAAGCCCACCACAACAGAAGTCAAAAGCTGGATAACGCTCGCCTTCAAGTTGACAACGCTCTTGCCGATGCCGTCAATGACCGTATTCACCATGCCAAAGAACGTGACGACAAGCTGGAAGAACAGCAAAACGCCAAGCGCCATCGGCTGCACCACATAGCTCTTGCCTGCAATGGACATGATTTCTTCGGGGAAAAGCACGATGAAAAATCCGATAATCACCTGAATCATCGTCGCCATCGAAACGCAGTACGAATAAACGGGTTTAAGGTCTGTCTTCAAGCGGGATTCTTCCATGCCAGAAACAACCGGCGTAATAATCGGGTTGAATCCGTTTCGAATTGTCTGCAGGCCATTGGCAAGGGTCATCATCAACGCATAAACGCCAGACGCCTCGTCACCCAAGAAGAATAGCACCATCCAAAGCGTCGAACGCTGGAGCAAGTTCCCCACAAGGACGGTCAATCCCAGCGGAACCGAATAAAGAACAAGTTCCTTGGAAACACGCTCCTTCGGGATAATCGGCATTTTCTTGAACTGCTTGCGCACCGCTTTTGCATGCAAAGTAAATCCAATCACTTGTCCGAACAAGAGGCCAAAAGGCAACGCATGCGGGATATCCAAATAATGAAGGATAATCGAGACTAGCGGCGCCATCACGGCTATTATAAAATCGTTGATGAAAATGGAAATCCAAGGCTTACGGTTCCCTTCCGAAGAACTGCTCAGCACGTACATGCCCGAATAGAACACCAAAGAAATGGCGTAATACGGAAGTTCATCCGAAATAAACGGCGTGAACGAACCCAAGATAATGACAACAGTAATGAACAAGGACACGGCAACGGAAATCCAGAACGATTCCATGATTCCGCAGTAGGCCACCCTGCCGTGGAGCTTGTTCTGAGGCATGTACCAACGGAGCCCAATATCCAGGCCAAGTGTCGAGGCTCGCGCAATCGTAAGCAAAAGACCCTGAGTCGAAACAAATATCCCAAACTCGCCCGCTCCAAAGATACGCGCAAGCATAATGGTCAAAAGAGGGCCGCAAATCTTCAGGACTGTTCCCAAAATATTGAACAGTGTACTTTTTTTCAAAAAACTTTTATCAACATCTAACTCGTTCATGCTCAACGCAATTTAAAAAAAAGGTTAAATAGATTAAACCCTAAATTTTATGGAAATGCAAATAAAAACAAAAAATTTTACTACATTATACGGCATGGTTCAATTCAGTCAAACTTCTTGGCAAAACGGCACCCTTTCGGATACGCTTGACATCTTGCGTTATGCTCCGATGACCTTGTCCGTGGGGACGAACGCCGTTATTTACTACACATTGCCAAAGAGCATTGAACCGGGCGAATTTATCCGCTACACCATCGTTGCCGGTTTCAGAAAAGTAAGTTGGACCGGCATCATCGGAGCGGTCAACGCAGGCAAAACCGAAAACGTCATTGAAATTGCAGTACGTCTTGGAGACGGTCCGTTCCGTGGTTTCACGGCAAAGCACAAGTTCGATTCTTACAAGGGAATCACGACATGCTTTGACGACATGACCTTCCAGGGATGCAAGGATTTTGCCGAAGACACCTTCTCGATTGTCATGGCAAGCGCAAGCATGGTTTATGCCATCTCCGCCAGAGAAATGGCACGTGAGCAAATCGCATTTGTAGAAGCGAAAAAGAGAACACAGGCATTCGAAGCCCTGGACCAATCCGCAACCGCCGGATAACATCATGTACAAGTCCCTCGAACAGGCCCTGCTGGATTTAGAAAAAGCGGGAATGCTCAAACGTATTCACGCCGAAGTCGATCCGCACTTGGAAATGGCCGAAATTGCAAGGGAAAATTTTAGGCAAGGCGGTCCTGCGCTCCTTTTTGAGCATGTCAAAGGGAGCAAATTCCGTGCCGCATGTAATATTTTCGGCAGCGACGAACGGTTCAATTTTTTGTTCCGTGACGGCTTTGAGCAGACAAAAACAGCCATCCAGTTCAAATCGAATCCAGCGGAATTTTTCAGGCACCCAAGCCTTGCAAAATTTTGGAAGGCATCACAAGCGGGCATCAGTTCCATGCCCATGCGTTCAGGTAGCATCAGCGATTTTGAAGAATGCAGCCTTAGCGACTTGCCACAACTGGTCAGCTGGCCGCTAGACGGAGGCGCGTTTATCACATTACCGCAAGTCGCCACACGCCCTAGCGAAAACGCGAACATATTGCAGACAAACGTGGGCATGTACCGCATCCAGATTTCCGGGAACGAGTACATTTCCAACGAAGAATGCGGGCTGCACTACCAAATCAAGCGCGACATTGCACATCATCATCAAAAATCACTCGAAGAAGGGCGACCGCTCAAGGTCAGCATTTTCATTGGCGGCCCGCCATCGCACACATTCGCTGCCGTGATGCCCATGCCCGAGAATCTCTCGGAACTGTTATTCGCGGGCATGCTCGGTAACCGCCGATTCCGTTACTTTGAACATGATGGCTACATCGTCTCCAGCGATGCGGACTTTTGTATTTTAGGAGAACTCGAACCCGGTTTAAAACCCGAAGGACCATTTGGCGACCACATCGGCTATTATTCCGGCAAACACGATTTTCCTTGTATGAGAGTCCAAAAAGTGCTTTGCAAAAAGAACGCGATTTTCCCGTTCACAGTTGTCGGGCGCCCGCCTCAAGAAGATACGCTCTTTGGCAAGTTTATCCATAAAATTACAGAACCGATGGTCCCGGCATCGCTCCCGGGCGTTTACGGGATACATGCAGTCGATGATGCCGGCGTACATTCGCTTTGTCTAGCGCTCGCTTCCGAAGCGTTCCGTCCTTACGCAACAGCCGAAGAACGCGAACCGATGGAACTTTTGAAGACCGCAAACGCGCTGCTCGGATTCAACCAGGCAAGTCTAACAAAGTATTTGTTGATTGCCGCAAAGGAAGATGACACGAGCCTCGATGTGAACAACGTTCCCGCATTTTTCATGCACGTTCTGGAACGCATACACTTCGACCGTGATTTACATTTCCAAACTGCGACAACCATCGACACGCTGGACTACACCGGCACAAGCCTCAACCACGGTTCGAAAGTTGTCATTGCCGCCGCCGGTGCGAAATGCCGCGAGCTCCGCAACAACCCAAGCGATTTGGAATCGCTCACGCTTCCGCAAGGGTTTAAAGTGGCCGCCATCGTGATGCACGGCATTCTGATGATTGAAGGTCCGGCGACTCTTGCCCCAAACGAAACCGCCGACAAATCCGACAACGAAAAGTCCGCGACGTTCGCAGAACTCAAAGCATCCCTCGCCCACTGGGAATTCCACGAAAACTACCCTTGGATTTCCATCATCGACGAAGGCGCCGCGAGGCTTGCCGCAAACAGCGGAACAAGTACAAACAACATATTAAGCGATTTTCTCTGGCTCACGTTCACGCGTTCCGACCCTGCGCAAGACATTTACGGCATCGACGAAACCGTCGAAGAAAAGCATTGGAAATGCAATGCGCCCTTGATTATCGACGCGCGAATCAAGCCGCGCCATCAAAAGCAACTGACCGTCCCCGCCGAGATTGCCGCAAAGGCAAAGCAGATTCTTAAAGATTCAGGAGTCCTGTAAAATGCTCCCAATTTTTTCGCACCTTTTTCCATCCGCACGAATCATCCAGTTCGTCGCACTATCCATAGCGATAGCATTCTGCACGACATTCGCCTACGAAGGTGATTGCGGAACGATGAAGGCTTTTGAAAACTACATCAAGCGTAAGAACCAACCCCTTTACGCCTTGGCCAAGTCATCAGAAAAAAGCGAAACCAAATGCACTCCCGAAGTGTATTACGATTCGGTCTATTCCATTGAAACTGCGCATATTCAAGTTTTCTACACCATGACAGGGCCTCACGCCACAACAAAAGCATTCGCCAAGGCAACCGCCACAAGCATGGAAGAAGCGTGGGACTTTTACATCAACAAGCACAAGATGCGTGAGCCCAAAGGACCCAGCGTATCCCTCCACTTCCTGCAAGAAGTCAAGAACGGGCTCTATCCCATCGAAATCGTTGACCTCGAACAAATTAGAGGTCACAAGATTGGTGATTACTTCAAAAACTTTGGAGTTACGGAACCTCTTGATGATTTCGGGTTTTCCCAAATTTTCATGGAGAACGATTTCTATTATGGCTCTTCAAAAAACGAAAACAAAGACACCATTTTTGTCGATGGAGACACTTGTTTGTACGCCAAGTCAACAATAGAATTACGCAACATCGTGCACAATTTTGCCTACACCGATGAATGGGCAAAAGGCATCCGCCTAACATCATTCCACGAATTTTATCACGCCGTACAGTTACGTTATCTTGACCTGTCCACACCAACGTTCTGGTTCGAAGCCTCCGCTGCCGGGTTTGAAGAAATCACCAATCCCGATATTGACGACTACATCAGTTACATACCAAAATTCTTTGAACGCACAGGGCAGCCCCTCTCCGATTCTTTCAGGAACTACGGAGCATCGACATTACTCATTTATCTATACAACAACGTTTCAAAGGATATAGACAAATCCATTTGGGAAAACTTTTCAAAGAACCCAAACAACTCGTTCGAAGATCAACTCATTGCCTCAATTAAGCCGCTTAAACTCGATGCCGATAGCATTTTCCACGACTATTCCGTTCGACTTTCTTTTTCCGGGAAACGTAGCAAGGACCTTCCCAAAAAAAGCTGGATCCATAACGACCAATCCGAATGGCCCTCAGCCAAAATAATCGTTTCAGATTCCATCAAACCCAATATCGAAAGTCTCGCATTCATGTTCTACAACATCCCGCAAAACTACGCCCCTCCCTACGTGGTTGATTTCACAAACTTTACCGGTAAAGCATCCGTTGCCATATACAAGGACGGCAAGGCGTCTATCTACAAAATTGAAAACAACAATACACTCAATAGCATGGCCCCTGTTTTATCATCAAGCGATTCTTCTGTATGGATTTTCAGCCGCTTCGGTGAATCCGAAAGCATTCCAATCGTTCACAACGATACACCCCCGCATGCATATCCCGTTCCATGGAAAGAAGGGCCGCTCTGCTTTGCCCCGCTCCCCCTCGGCAAGAAATTTATTGAAATCAGAACGAGACGCGGCGACTTGATTTCACAGGAAAAATACGAAGGAACATCATTCTGCCTGCAAGAAAACCAAGTCAAGTCCATGATGGCGCCAGGTCTTTACCGGTTCCGCGTCGGCAACAAAGGCCGCACTACAAGCTTTATAGTGATGTACTAGAGTATTGAGCCATGAGGTCGGCACTTCGTGCCTTTGAGACTTGAGCTAATAAATTGCGTCAAAGACGCCAAACTTTATACTCAAAGCTCTCGAAGAGAGCGTGCTCAGAGCTCATAGCTAAATAAGTTCCCCGATCCATGGGAACAAATTATTCTTCTGCTCAAGTTTCTTGAGCAAGCGCATGTCGGGATTTGATTTTACGGTTTCGCGATAAAGTGCGCAGACATTTTCATAATGACCATTTAAACGAGCGCGGGCGTAATCCGCAGCCGAATTGTTATGAATCATGAACGCCCAGTCCGAGGCCTGGAATAGTACGAGTTCGCGAGCCATCTGCGCGAGGAAACGTTTTGCAATCGCATTTTTTGAGCCGCGCGCATTCCCGGCTACATTCCCAGAAGCCTTCCTGGCAACTTTAGAAATGCGCGACTTCAATTCGTCCATCATCTTTCGCATTCTAAAGAACAGCGGATACTGGAAAGCGACTTCGTCATTCATCCAGACTTCGCCAAAGCCACCCTCGCCCCACGACGAGAAAATCGGCTTATGCACATCGGTATCCGCGGCAGTTCCCGCAGCCTTCGATGGTACGGAATTTTCAAGAGACGCCATTTCGATCACGTTCGAGCTTGCCGCACGTTCAAACATCTTTTCGATGAACAGCGGACCTTCAAACCACCAATGGCCAAAAAGTTCAGCATCGTACGGACAAAGTATCGAAGCCTTGTTGCCATCCATGTTCGGAAGCAAGCTCGACACAGTCGCTTCGCGATTGGCGACAAAAAGTCGCGCGTGGTCTTCGACAAGGCGAAGAGCATTCCACGGACGATACACCTTCTTGTCTTCGCTACCCGTGATGCGGTAATACTTGAGGCCCGTTTCGATATGCGTTCCCGCAGCAAGGAAGTAATCGCCCAAATAATCGCTTTCGCGTTCGTGCGCAATGTCCTTGAAGAACTCGCGGTATTCGGGATGCCCCGGGTAACCTGTCTTGCGGCTCCACACTTCCATGGAGCTGCTCTGTTCGCGCCCCATGCAGTAAAGCCCTGCAGGCGTCTTAATCGGAGCAAACACGCCATACTTCGGCGCAGGCTTTGCCAAAAGCACTCCATGCGTTTCCAAGAAGAAATACTTGAATCCGTATTCCGCAAGAATCGCGTCCAAGCCTTCGAAATAACCGCATTCCGGGAGCCACAGCCCGCGAGGCTTTTTGCCAAAAGCTTCTTCAAACGCGCGAACAGTAATTTTCAACTGCAGCCGAATCGATTCGATATCGCTCTGGTACGCGGGCAAAAACGGATGCGTCCCAACACAGGTGAGCAAGTTGATTTTGTCAATCTGTTCCAAGCGCTTGAGCGCAGGCACAATTTCACAACCGCAATCGCGCTCCCACGTATTGATGAGCGCAACCTGGCGACGGTAATAAAAATTCACCACCTCCATCCGCTCAGCATCATTTTGCAAGCGAACCTTCTCGCATTCCAAAAGTTCAAGCTGTTTATGCAAATGACGCGAGAATTTGTCCAAAAGCAAGCGATCCGTAAGCATCGCCAAAAGCGCTGATGAAACGCTAAAGTTGAGAGTACCCGGCACGCCCTTTTCTTCCAGACGGTTCAGCATCTGGATAATGGGCAAGTACGTCTCCGCCATCGCTTCAAAAAACCAGTTCTCTTCCAAGAACCGATCATAAGAAGGTTCACGCACAAACGGGAGATGTGCGTGAAGCAAAAGATGTACTCTACCGGGTTTCGACATCACTCCGTGCGCTTCACAACGATCGGGACGATTGTCGTCGGGAAATCGCCATCCTTGTCGGTAGCAAAGACAGGGATAATCTTCGTCACGTCCGGAAGGTCTTCTTCGAAGCTGAAGGTGCCATCCGGATTCAGCGGGAACGGTTCACCACGCACCTGCAAATGAGCGTCCGGACGCGTACCGCCATAGACAATCAAGCGGGTCTTGACCCACAAGAAGAAATCCTTGCCGTAGTTCACGGAATCCTTCGGGAGTTCAAGCTTGTTGCTCTTGAGAGCGGCACTGGAAAGTGCGCCCGAGAACATAGAACCCGAAGAACTCGAAAGCGATTCGAGCCAGGTCTTTGCAGACATCGATGAAAGTCCCGAACTGCCGAACCCGCCGAGAGTTGCCCCGCCGAGGGAAGCACGGACAAACACGTTTTCCGTATTCACGTCGGAACCTTCGAGCGTGAACGTCTGCATCGGGCCCGTTTCTACGAGCGATTCAAATTTGCTTCCAGAGACAACGCCAAGCGCTGCTGCACAGTTCTGCGTTACCTTGTTTTCAATGTACCAACTGCGGGCATTTTCAGGAACAACAACGTCATGGAATTTGAGTTTCTTGTTGCGCTTGACCGTCAAGTCGTTTGCGATATCGAACAAGCGAAGCACAAGTTTGCCCTTGCCTTTCTTGGCGGCCTTGATGCGTTCTTCGGACACATCCCAGAAAGCTTGCATCCAGTTCGGATCTTTCTGCATGAGCACGAGGTATTCGGCATCGAAGGATTGCGGCAAAGCTTCCGGAGCGGCCTTGGCGGCCTTCTTTGCAACCGGAGTTTCCACAACCTTGACATCGACCTTCTTGGCTTTCGTTACAGCCTTAATCACTTTCTTTGCGGCAGCAACAGACTTCTCCGTTTTTTCCTTTACGGTCTTAGCCGTAGCGCTTGCCGTAGCGGCAGACTTTTTCACGGATTTCTTAGCCGGAGCGGCTTTGGCAGAAACTTTTTCAATCGTTGTCGTGCTCGGTTTCTTGGCGACTTTTGCAACAACCTTCTTTGCTGCCGGCTTTTTTTCTGCAACAACCTTCTTTGCAGCGATTTTCTTTTCGGCCTTGGCGGGCTTTTCCTCTGCCACCTTTTCCTTCGTTGCAGCCGCAGACTTTTCTTCCTTCGCCTTCACGGTTTTAGCCGCTTTAACCGCAGTCTTCGCAGCAGCGGTCTTTGTCGAAGCCGTCTTCTTTACTGCAGCAGGCTTCGTCGATTCTTCAACTTTTTTCTTAGTAGCCATTTTCAATCTCCTTCTAATTAAATCTTACTGACCACGGGTCTTTCCCCAACTTCCGACACCGACCAATCCCAAGCGAATTCCAAAAAAGGACTCACTCCAATTGCGGTCATCATCAGTCAGGCGGGCCCCACCTTGAATAGCCAAATCCAGCATCATACCCTTTCTTCCAAGCGGCAAGCCGATACCAATGGATCCGCCAAATTCAGAAACATCTTCTACATACCAGTTCTTATACCACAAACCGGCCCTATAAACCATGCGATCCCAGTAGGCATCGTAGAATACATCGCTTCCGTCACGCTGATAGCCCAACGAAATATTAAAATCATTCTGAGTCTTTGTCACTTGCGACATGTTCCAGCTCCCGGCAACATTCTCGATATCGCGATCCCAGGCACGCCAGGCAACATCCACCATTACGTTATGGCGCTTGTTGAAACGGTAATTGACACCTGTTGCAAGCATCGCCGGCACTCTGATTTCACGCATAATACGTGTCGGAGCAAGCGTATCCGTTTCGCTAAATCTAAAGTTGTATTCCAAGTCATTTTGCAACGTATAAGGCGTCGTAACAGAGAAGAAGTAAGAAGCCATACGTCCGCGATATTGGGCCGCAAACGTGTAATATGCCGGATGGTTCTTGATTTCCCAATCGCCATTTACGTAATCCGAAACAGTCGAATTATTTGTCGCCCATGCATCTTTTTGAGAAATTTCGCTATTGTCCGGTCCAAGCGTTAGGTTACGCGTAAAACTACCCATCACAAAATGGGCCGAGGCACCAAGCGAGACCATACGAAGGAACGGAAGCCTAATAGCATAAGTCGGAACAAGTTCATAGAGACTGCTCTGGTACTCGATTTCGGCATCCCATTTTTCTTTTTCATTATGAATATCTTCACGAATCGAAGAAGCATAGTGCTGCCACAACGAAACGCCAAACGTTCCAAAATCGCCCATCGGGAAGGAGAGGTTCATCGACGGCATGGAAATATTGGTCGTCGTAAAACTGGAACTCGAACGGCTCGCCGTCGTGACGCCCAACAAGAAGTTCAAGTTCAGCACGACCTTTGTATCAAAAGCCTGACGCGCCGGGTTCACCACAGAAACCCCTTCGACATCACCCGTTTTCGCATTACCGGCAAAGCCACGGCCAGCCATAGCAGCAGAGCCACCCGCAATCTGTTCTTCACCAAGGGCATCTACGCCAATCATCGACGCAAAAGAAATTCCAGAAACACAAAGCAATGCACTAATAAACTTTTTCATTATTTACCCTCGCGTGCAGTAGAGGTCGCGACTTTTTTCCCTTCAGTCTTTGCAGATGCTGTGGAGTCTTTTTTCACGGTTTCTTTTTTGTCCGTTTCCTGACCGCGCTTAGAAGCAAGCCACAACTTGAGCGTCGCCGGCTTGTTCTTGATAGAGGTAAAATCGTAACGGGCATAGTCGTGTTCAGCGAAGAACACATCAAGAGTGTCTCCTTTATCCACAACGATCTTTCCACCATTGTCATATTCTATTGTATCTCTTTCTGTAACGACACGATAAGTGGCACTCGAATCTTTGTCCAAAACAACAGAAGAGCCTAGGCGCATCACTATTTTGAAAGAGCGTCCATCGCCGCCCCTGTTAATCAGGTCTCGCATTCCAGCAGTAACCTGCAAAGCAAGAGAATCTCCATCATGGAACACCATGTTCGGATGTCCACTTTCATTGATGCGCGGTCTGTCTAGCCTATAATTTTCGGACTTAAACACAGCTACACCAACACTATCCACATACGACCCCGTTTCAAGCATTATCGGGAAATCAAATTCGCTAGACCCCTTGGAATCATCCCTGAAGAAAGTCATTTCAGCCATTACAACAGCCTGACGCACATCGTTGCTATCCCCCTTAGTATAGGGGAACTCATCCCCGTAAAAATCGGACAAAGCCTTCATGATCGGCTCAGACGGGAACTCCACCACGAGAGAGTCGAAAACGGCACTGTGCAAAACAAGGCAATCCGAACAAGTTTCTCGGTTCTTGGGAATCGAAGCAGAACGGTACGCATTATAAGTCACGTAGTCACCGTTTCCACCAAGATCCTCAATGTGGAAACGCGGGAAATAAATGCTGGGACCGTAGAAACGATAAATATTCGAAGCCTCAGGGGCAGACAGGCGTAGCTGCAAGCGGCGATAACCGGCATTCTTGCGGATGTCGCTGATGAGTGCGCTGGGCATATCAAGGACCAGGGAATCATTGCGACCCACCGAAACAGAAATCATCGTGTCGGCCTTTTTCTTGGTCTTCCAGGATTCAAGTTCATACAACCAGACCGAGTCGTTGATGTTTTCCAGCTTATTCCATTCCTTCTGACTCAGCTTCTCCGAAAGAATCCAGCTCACATTGAGTTTCAATTCTTCTTCAATCGGGAAAAAGTCCAAAGGCAAAAATTTAGACTTGTAAAGCGATTCCACCATACGCAAAATAAGGCTCGACTTTACCGAATCCGTTTTTTTCATTCTCGCCGTAAATGCACTATCGATAGAGAAATCGAAAACGGCATCGATCGACATCCCGTTAGCGGCACCAAACATACCCCTAGCGTAGGCATTAAGCGGCTGCGAATCCTGAAGCACTTCGGCCGAAATCGGTTTTAGATTACTAACCGTTACAGTTTGAACCTTGTAGCTACTGGGCATCCCCTGATCCGAAAGCCAACGGGACAATCCTTCGTCATCCATATCGAACGAGCAGGATGATATAAAAAGCGCCAAAAGCGGTAAAAAAAGCAATTTTTTCGTTTTCACTCAGAACTCCGAGTATTTACTTGTAAATAAATTTCGCCCATAATATAGCAAATTCGAAGTTACTGGATACCAGATACTAATTAATAGGGGCGTCATCTTGAACTTTAGACGTGAAGTATCTAGTACCGTTGGCAGTGGTTTGAAAGTGTCAGGTCCTAAATTTCGCCTTAATTCACTTAACATAGGCGTTTTTTGCGTCATACTAAACGACACTGTATTACCCATTCCAGCATGTTGCAACATTCACCTTGACATACACTCGTCCTAAAAATCTCTTAACATTTATAAACATCAACACTTTGCAACGAGAACACAAAAGCTAAAAAACAGCTTTAAGAGTCACCATTCTCATAAGTAATTTCAACTCATTCACAAAACAGATTTACTAAATATTTTTATTTACTTTTCCACTATTGAAGAAGTCATGACAATTCTTATTACATTTTTCAATCTTAATTGCAGGTTGTTTTCAACATTCTATCAATAAAAAAACTAATAACCATTTTATCATAAATAATACGGCACAACAATTTTTACAACAATTTAAGCAAATTTTGTAAGCAACAACACAAACAAACAATTTACAATTTATTTACAAAATAAAAAAATAATATGTTATATATTAGAAAATATAAATCTTTACACATTTATTAAAAACTTTTTCGCTTAGAGGGGAAACAACAAATGAAGCAGATTTGCATATTATTAGCATTAGCCATATCTATGAGCTTCGCTTATAAAATTGGAGTTTTAAAGGCTGATAAAAATTACAAATGCAACGAAGAAATCACCATAGATCTCGATGTGGAAGACAACGACAACGCCACAAAAGTTTTAAGTGGAGAACCGCAAGCCAGTCTCCCAGGAATCAGTCTTGGAGGTCATGTAATTTTTACATATTGCGCTATTAGCGATAATGAAATGCAAAGAGTTCCTTACGACTTTTTAGTATTACAATTAGATTCAAGATGTCCCACTGGAACATACTCGTTTGTTCGTC
This sequence comes from Fibrobacter sp., assembly GCA_017965445.1. Taxonomy (GTDB): domain Bacteria; phylum Fibrobacterota; class Fibrobacteria; order Fibrobacterales; family Fibrobacteraceae; genus Fibrobacter. The sequence continues at coordinate 23,083 of JAGCPZ010000040.1, forward strand.
AACATGACACAGAAAACAGTAATAACAAAAATAGTGTATCAGGATCCATAAATCCCAGCGTTGTCAACAAAAAATATGCAAAACTGCAATATTGCTTTGTTCCCGCAAACAACGATTCAAAGCAAAAATATCCGGTTGACAAACAATATGGTGTTTTTGCGAACCCAGATTTAAAAAGTTCAACGTTAAAAAATGTTAGTTCATATATCAAACATAGCGAAATATACATTGACGATGAAGACGACCACAATAGAACTATATCCGTCAAAAAAGAAAAATGTAAAGACACTTATTCGTTAAGTTCATATAATAATTGGAAAAAGGGACATTGTTTCGCTGAAGCTAACGCTAGCTTTTATGCACCAACACCTTTATGCAACCAAACAACATCACCCTTTAAAATTTGCGAAGAAATTACAGAACATGAGGATGTAAACTATAACGATTGGACTTTTTATGAATCAACTAAAAAACATCAAAACAGAATTCAGGAAATCGTACATGGCACAGACAATACACAATATCACGTTATTAGATGGACAAGCAGTAACAAGAACATGTTACTTAAGCATGCAGTCACAGCAAGCAACTCAAATCCTATAAGCAATTCGCTTGTTGACGCAGTTCCATCTGTACCTCAAATCAAAAACATTAACCGTTCTACTATCGAAATTGAACTTCAATCAGTAGGCAAAGCCAAAGTTTCCATCGTAAACGTCAAAGGGGTCAAGATTGCATATTTAGTTGAAAAAAATCTCCAGCCAGGCATTCATCAATTCAAATGGAACTCAAAAATAGTACCTAACGGCCTCTATATTGTAAAAATTGAGCAAAATGGCATGGTAAATACGAAGAATGTGTTTTTAAAATAATTCAAAGTTACTTTTGAATTTGAGGAAAAGCTTCGCGTCTATCATAAACGCGAAGCTTTTTTCATTAAAAACTCAAATGCGAATAACAATGAAAGAAAAGTTTTTCATCTCATACACCCGCAAATTCAATAAAAGTCAAGCAATTAGCCCAAGTGTTACGGTGTCAAAATAGCCATTCCATACAATTCTAGCAACAAGCAACTAGGGAGAAAAAACTATTTTGCTATATTTGCCTCGTAAAAATCAAAAGGATTATTATGTCTCAGTTTAACGCTCATTTCAGAAACATCAACGGCGACGACACCTACCCGCTGACCGACGTCATTTATCGCAGCAAGGTCGATGGAAGCCTCTTGGAAGTCGAACACGACCGCGCAGCACTCGCCAGCCGTAGTCCCGAAGAATGGAAGAAGCTCTTTGCCGAACGCCGCATGAGCTTCAAGCCCGAAGACATGAGCGGCATCTGGAGCAAGCGCGAAATGGTGCTCCCGGATATTCCGGTGGAAGACATCGTCACCATGCGCGAAGGCTGGAGCCCGCTCTTTGACGCAGCCCCGCTGGCAAAAGATCTCGGCATCGGTAGCCTCAAGGTAAAGCTTTGCGGCAACTCCCACACGGGCTCTTTCAAAGACCTCGGCATGACAGTTCTCGTGAGCCAGGTGAACCACATCATCAAAAAGAAGATTCACCCGATTGACGCCGTCGCATGCGCCTCCACCGGCGATACCTCCGCAGCCCTCAGCGCTTACTGCGCCAAGGCCGGCATCCCGTCTATCGTGTTCCTCCCGGCCGGCAAGACCAGCACCGCACAGCTCATCCAGCCGATTTCTAACGGCAGCATCGTGCTCGCCCTCGACACCGACTTTGACGGTTGCATGAAGATCGTTCAGGAAGTCACGAAGGACAACCGCATTTATCTCGCCAACTCCATGAACAGCCTCCGCGTCGAAGGCCAGAAGACCATTTCTCCGGAAATCTGCCAGGAACTCGGCTGGACCGTTCCGGACACCGTAATCATCCCGGGCGGTAACCTCGGTAACGTGAGCGCTCTCGCCAAGGGTTTCGAAGACTGCAAGGCTATGGGCCTCATCGACCGCATCCCGCGCATTATCGTAGCCCAGGCCGAAAACGCTAACCCGTTCTTCCAGGCTTACGAACGCGGCTTCGACAAGCTCGTTCCGGTACAGGCAAAGAAGACTCTCGCCTCCGCCATCCAGATCGGTAACCCGGTCAGCTATCCGAAGGCTGTACGCGCCATCCAGAAGACAAACGGCATGGTCGTGAGCGTCACTGAAGAAGAACTCGCCAACGCAGCCCACCGCGGCGACCGCATCGGCCTTTACTGCTGCCCGCACACGGGTGTCGCACTCGGCGCTCTCGAAAAGCTCTGTGCCGCAGGCAAGATTGCGAAGGACGAAAACGTGGTCGTCATCAGCACGGCTCACGGACTCAAGTTCACGGAATTCAAGGTCGGCTATCACGAACAAAAGCTTGCGGATATTGCAAGCAAGTTCGCAAACCCGGTGTTCAAGGCCCCCGCCGAAATCGGCGCCGTCATGGACATCCTCACGAAAGAGATGGCAGCACGCCGTCGCTAATCGCGCTATTCGTCATCCTGAGGCGCAAAGCGCCGATATAGAATTGTTGGCAATTTATTGCCTTACAATTCTTAGGTTCGAAGGAGCAGGATCCAGTCACTTTACTTATTCGTTATTACAAAGTCCGCGCATCCGCGCGGATTTTTTTGCCAAACACAAAAAGAGAAAGGGCTCAGAAGAGCCCTTTCCTAAGAAGGAGAAAATATTGAGCGGTTTCCAGAACCTTGAACCTATCAGGAGGGGAGCAATGATAAAGTCGTTTCAGGATTTACCTTTCCAACCATTCTCAACACTCCAAATATACCAATTCATACTCCGTTCGGTTCTTTCGTTTTTCTTATTTCTTCACTCAATAAAATTTACCTTTTTCGCTTCTATGGCTGCAAAGTAACCGCCGTCACAGAAGTACAAACAAAGTAACACTTATTCTTCGCGGAAAATAATCTTGCACTTCGGAACAAAGCGGAACCCACCGCGACGATGGCGTTCGATTTCGAAGAACTTCTTCACGCCTTCGCTCGGATGTTCCGGATCATCAGAACCGTTAATGTGAGCGATAACGCGGTTCAACCGGCTCTCGAAGTTCGGACGGAGCGGATCCATGCAAATCGCCGGGTCGCGCTTGAATTCGCGGTTTTCATATTCTTCACGGCCCGTCACAGTATATTCGCGGAGCAAGTTGCGAAGGATTCGAGCAGGCACGTTACGCATAAGGTGTTTGCTATTCACAGAAATCGAGTCGTCGCTCTTGTAATAGACAATCGTGACAGAATCGTTCATGGCATCAAGAAGCTGTTCATGAGCCTTCTGGAGCGGAGCCCAAGCAGCGAATTCCTGTTTCACAACAGAACTCATCAACTTGAGGAACGGTTCCGAAGCATTCACGTTCGCCTTGAAATTGAACCCGAGAATATACACAGGAGCACCATAGTAGCAGTCCTTTTCGATAAGCAATGCGCCGGTCTTCGGGTCGCGGATGTCAACCATAGCACGGACACAGCCGATGCTCTTTTCCACATCGTTCTTCCAATCGAGGTTGTGTTCCTTGAGGCAATCGGCAAACGTGACATGGCGGCCCACAAGCTGGTCCTTAACATAAACACCGCCGTCTTCCTTCATTTCGGCGGGGACTCTGTTTTCAAGAGCTTCAATAAACGATGTCTGCGAGGCGAGATAGCTAATGTGTTCGTATGCAGGCGTGTTCAAGAGAAGCGGTCCAATGTTAATCATGCTGCGGATCCAACGCATCGGATTTGCAGCAAGTACACCCGGAGTCTCGAACTGGAAAGTGAAGTCCACCCTGCGGTTTCCGTCAACAATTTCATTACGGAGAATGTTTGCCTTCGTAAGGAACGGATAACGTTTCGGGATGATTTCCAAGCAAAGTTCGCGAGCGTCTTCAGCAGAATAGAACGAAGAAACGAACGGCAAGTAAGAGCGAAGCACGCTGCGTGCAGGGACGGCTTCAAATGCGGCACAACGTTTCACGATGCGTTCAATAAAGTCATCTGGGCTTTCACCGCGTTCATACAGCCACGCGACGATGTTGTCCATTATAAATCGGTAAGCGCTTTCATCTACGTATGAATCTTCAAAGTACAAATCATTTAGAAGTTTCACATTGAATCGCGGGTCTCGTTTTACCAAGGTCAAAATGTCCTTGACCGGATAAGACATGAGCAATTCAATGTGTGCTAGCTGAAGGAATAGATTTGAAACCATTTCACTCACCTCACTTGTTCATTAAAATTCATTAGCTATATTTATAATATAGCAATCCTACACCAATTATCCGCTCCGTCAGCTACATATAAAGCGAAAAATGGCAGAAATTCACCTTTTATCCGACGAAATCATCAACAAAATTGCCGCTGGAGAAGTCATCGAACGTCCAGCATCGGCTGTCAAAGAACTTATTGAGAACGCTATCGATGCCGGAGCAACCCGAATTCAAGTCCAAATCGAACAAGGCGGAAAGAAAAAGATCCAGGTTACAGACAACGGTAAAGGCATGGGTGCCGCCGACCTCGAACTCTGCTTTTTACGCCATACTACATCTAAACTAACAACCGCGGACGACTTGTTCCACCTCCAGACAAACGGTTTCCGTGGTGAAGCCGTCGCCTCCATTGCCGCCGTTTCAAAGCTTACCATCACAAGCGCCACGCAAGATGGCGAAAGCGGCCGCATCATCATCAAGGGCGGCGAAGTCGTCGAAAAAGAAGACATACAGGCAAGCCGCGGCACCACGTTCCTCGTCGAAGACCTCTTTTACAACACGCCAGTGCGCCGCACGTTCCTCGGCAGCGAGACCTCCGAATGCTCCCGCATTTTAGACATCGTCATCAAGACGGCCATTTCGCACCCGGAAATCCGGTTTGACTATAAAGTCGGCGACAGGGCGGTTTTCACCGGCGTCCCCGGGGAACTCCGCAGCCGCATCGCCGAGGCTATCGGTTCCAAAGTCGCCAAGAGTTTATTGCCCGTCGATTATACCGAAGCGGGCGTCCACGTCACCGGCTTCATCTCCCCCACCACGGAGACAAACGGCAAGCGCAACCACCAGTTCCTCTTCATGAGGAACCGCCCTATCGAGAACAAGATGGTGAGCAAGGCGGTATCGCAGGCTTACGAGCCATACGGAGCGCAGTGCAAACCCGTTACGGTATTGTTCCTCGACATGCCCGACATGGAATTCGACATCAACGTTCACCCGGCAAAACGCGAAGTCCGATTCGCGAACGGGAACCTGGTGTTCCTCGTCGTGACGCATGCCATCCGCGATACGTTTACCAAGAACTTGGAAGCGAACTCGCCCTTCATCGACTTAAGCGATGAACTTGCAGGAAAACCGGCGCAGTCTTCATCATCACAAAACGACCTGCCGTGGGAAGCCCCAACAAAGCCCTACGCACCACAAACTTTTGCATTGCAATCCAATCCGTCAAAGCAGCCCGCGCAGTCCAGTTTCGCGCAACCGGCAAGACCGCAGTACCCGCCAGAGCGCCCCGCGCAGTCTGTTCCGCAATTTGCAAAACCCGCATTTACAGCAAACACGCTCTCGGACAAAAAATCGAAGTACGATGTGAGCGACGACGTCCAGGACTTGTTCTCGCTCCCCGAATACGGCAAGATTATTTCGTTGGAGTCCGACCTCACCAAGCCCCAACCGCAACCAGAAGCGCCTTGGACACCGCCAACGTTTTTCCAGATTGCAAACACCTACATCGCGGGCGAAGACGCCAACGGCCTTTTGATTATCGACCAGCACGCCGCCCACACGCGAGTGCTCTTTGAACAGGCGATGGAATCGCTACAGAACAACATCGCGCAAGACAGCCAGGAACTTTTATTCCCGGAACTCATCGATTTGTCCAAGCAAGAAAAAGAAATTTTCCGAAATGTCGATGAGCAACTGCGAAAGCTCGGCTTCTTTGTCGAGCCTTTTGGCGGCGACACCTACCAGATTCGCTCCATCCCGAGTTCGCTACCGCTTTCACGTGCAGCCAAAGCCGTTCACGACTTTTTGAACGATGTGGATGAAAACGATACAAAAAACGACATGGTCAAGTTCCAAGAAGCGATTGCCAAGTCTTGGGCCAAGACGAACGCCTACCAGGCCGGCGACAAGCTCAAGCCCGAAGAAATCACATCACTTGTCGGTCAGCTGATGATTACGCAAGATCCGCTCAAATCCCCCTTCGGGAACCCGACGCTCATGCGTCTAACTCTTGACGAACTGAGCAAGAAATTCAGACATTAATTCACTTGAAGTCTGGCCGACATTCAACGACTTGCGAAGGCGCGAGGCGATTTCTTCTACAGTTCCCAAATCCTGCTGGAACAACGCATCCACAATGGATTCGGCCATACGGTCATTCAGTTTATGTCGAATGATAAATTCTGGAGTCACGCCACAGCCAAAGATGGCGTTCGGCAGCGACAGAAACTCGGACTTGACCATAAACTTTCCCATCATGAATGTGAGAAAGTCCGGTGCAGTGCATGCCACGAACGGTATCCCGACGCAAGCCATTTCAAGCGTGCTCGTTCCAAACGACGTGACCGCAGCCGAATAAGCCGAATAAAAATTCAAACGGTCACTTAAACGCTTTGGAGCAACAACAACCTTTAACCAGCTCGGCAATCGTCCGTCATAAAATTTTTCGAGAGCGACCAAAAGCGGAACTTCCAGGTGCTCACGCGACGCAACGACAATAACGTCTGGAAGCAGCCCCACATTGCGTTCTGCCCACACCTTGCGGTACTTTTCGGCAACCGTAACAAAGGAAGGCAAATTGCGAAGCGCACTGGCACGGCGGCTCCCCGGCAAAAGCAGCATGTCGGACTTGGTTTCCGCATAACGATGATCCCAACTTGCAATCGGGTGCTTCAAGCGAATCGTCTTGCAATTCATTTGTTCGTACGCTTTTGCTTCGATATCAAAGAATACCGCCAAGCGGATATTATCGGCCTGTTTAAAAAGGCTCGCCCGTTTGGATTTCCACGCCCACACTTGCGGAGGCGCCACATAAAGCATAGGTTTCCCCCACTTTTTTGCCAGTGCGGCAAGTCTCATGTTAAAGCCGGGGTAATCGATAGCGACAATGCCAAGGCACTTTTTCGATTCAGCCGCATCGCGCAAAACGTCAAAGACATTCTTCAAAGAAAAATACTTCGGGATAACATCACCCACACCCGAAACCGGGAGTTCGTTGTAATCCCACAAGGGCTGAAGCCCCTGCTCCTGCATCAACGGTCCGCCAACACCAATAGTCTTAAAGCCCCGCAGCGAGGCGACCGCGACCATCTCGGCGCCAATCATGTCGCCAGAATCCTCTCCCGCGCAGAAGAGAATATAAGGAGAATTTTCTTCGTTAACGTTTTGCACGATTCGACACCCAAACCTTCAGAACGCCCAGATCCGTTCTAAGCCACTGTAACAATTCCTGTGTATATACAACTTTATATTTTTTCAAGACGACGACGTGTTCAAATCCAGATTCCGTCTCCAAATGGAACACCAATTCGCAACCGCGAGTGTATTCATCGGCCTGATTCGCCTTCATTTCAACTTCCAGTTTGTCCAGGAACTCGTCCGTAAGCATTCCCGTGTATAGCGATGCATGGATATGGCTCACCATATCGCAACGGACACGGTCCAGTTGCAAGACCTCTTCAACGATAATCTGGTAACCGTCGCGATCGCGTTGCTGTTCCAGCGCCCCCTTCACAAGGACGCGGTCATCAATCGAAACCGTATCGCGCAAACGTTCCCAGACATCCTTCTTGAAGAACAGTTCGACTTCGCCATGGAAATCCTGTACGGCGCCAGAGCCAATCGTATCGCCGCGTTTCGTCTCAATGGAACGCATGCGAATGACCACACCGCCAACGACAATAGTGTCGCCCACATGGCGGGTGATTTCGTCTTCTGAAAGCGAACAAGAGGTAAAGCCCGAAAGCTCCGGACGGAACTCGTCAAGCGGGTGCCCCGAAAGGAACAGGCCGAGCACGCTGCGTTCCTTGTTGAGCATTTCCATCGCCGTCCATTCTTCGGCTTCTTCCAAGACTTCGGCCGTATTCGGCATGGCGGCAGGGCCACCCAAATCAAACAGCGAGACTTGGCCTTTGGCCTTGTCTTCTTGACTGCGCATGGCCACTTCCAACGCGCGGTCAACAGTCGCAATCTGCACAGCGCGGCTCCCCGGCAAATCGTCCAAGGCGCCCGCCATAATCAAGCATTCCAAAACCTTCTTGTTCAGCGGAGGGCGTTTTTCCGTCTGTGCGGCTTGGTATTCCGTCACGCGTTTGCAAAAATCAAAAATATCCTTGTAAATGCCACGGCGTTCGCGTTCCGCGACCACGTCTTCGACAACAGCAATACCCACGTTGCGGATACCCGCAAGTCCGTAGAGAATCTGCCCCTTGGTATTTGCCGAGAACACACCCAACGACGTGTTGATATTCGGCGACAAGACTTCGATGCCGAGGCGCTTGCATTCCAGAATGATGGTGACCGTATCTTCGGTCTTGCCCATCTTGGATGTCATGGAAGCGGCCATGTATTCGGGACCGTAATGCGTCTTGAGGTAAGCCGTCTGGTAGGCAACGTAAGCGTAAGCCGCAGCATGGCTCTTATTGAATGCGTATCCGCAGAACGGGAGCACAGCATCCCAAACCTTCTGGATCATCGCACGGTCGTAGCCCTTGTCCAAGCACTTCTGGAAGAACTCCGGTTCGAGTTTCGCCATCTTTTCCGGCATCTTCTTCGCCATGATGCGTCGGATGTTGTCAGCGCCACCCAGCGAATATCCGCCCAGAATCTGGGCGAGCTTCATCACCTGTTCCTGATAAACGATAACGCCGTACGTTTCGCCCAGCACCTGTTCCAAGTCCGGATGGTAGCAGTCGATTTCTTCCTTGCCGTTCTTACGGGCAATGAAGTGCGGAATCTGGTCAATCGGCCCCGGACGGTACAGGGCGTTCATAGCGATAAGGTCAAAAATTCGGGTCGGCTTCAGTTCGCGCAGGTACTTCTGCATACCCGGAGATTCGAACTGGAACACCGTCGTCGTAAGGCCCTTGCCCAAAAGTTCGAACGTAGCCTTGTCATCAATCGGAATCTTGTTCATCACAAGCTTGATGTTACGGTTCTGTTCGACCATCTTCACCGTGTCCTGAATGATGGACAAGTTGATAAGCCCCAGGAAGTCCATC